>NZ_CP076668.1:331666-663333 GCF_018968705.1 Pseudomonas lijiangensis | reverse complement strand
CGTCTGGGCATCATTCTGGACAGCTACACCGTCTACCTGGACATCTGGGTTGCCGACACGACAGGTCGAGTTGTTGCCTGTGGCCGTGCTGGCACTTATGAGAAAGTCATGGGAGCCAATGTTGCCGAAGAGCCCTGGTTCAAGAACGCATTGCGTCACAGCTCCAGCGACCAGTACTACGCGGGGCAGGTGGCGGTAGAACCGTTATTGAACCACTCGCAGACATGCGCCTTCAGTGCGGCCGTGCGCAGTAACGCCGGTTCCCATAGCCCCGTCGTCGGCGTCATCGGCATTTTCTTCGACTGGCAGAGCCAGGCCAAATCCGTGATTGACGGCGTTCGTCTGAGTGACGAAGAGCGCGCACGCAGCCGGGTCATGATGGTCGATGCCAATCACCGGATCATTGCCAGTTCGGATACAGAAAGCCTGCTCGGCGAACCCCTCCAGTTGCAAACCAGGGCCGGTCAAAAAAGCGGCTACGGCACTCAGCAGAATAACGCCATTCAAGGCTATGCACTGACACCCGGCTTTGAAACCTGGCCAGGCATGGGATGGCTTGGCGTGATCGAACAGCAACTTCCCGCCATAGAATCCTGACGCGGCCAAACCCGCGAGCCAGACACCACTGGCTCGCTTGCGCAGCCAAACCAACAAAGTGACCGCGACTCTCGTCACATCGAACAAAATCACATCATAACGACGACACTTTGCGTCTTATTAACGTGCTCGCGCTTATCTAGACTGTTGTTTTCGCTGTAGCCGAATCAAGGTCTGTCATGAAAAACAATCGTCATCCCCAGGACGGCAAAAAGCCGATCACCATTTTTGGCCCTGACTTTCCTTTTCCCTTTGATGACTGGATCGAGCATCCGGCAGGCCTGGGCAGCATTCCGGCAGAAAACCACGGCAAGGAAGTGGCGATCATTGGCGCCGGGATCGCGGGGCTGGTGGCGGCTTATGAACTGATGAAGCTGGGCCTCAAACCTGTGGTTTACGAAGCCTCGAAAATGGGTGGCCGCCTGCGCTCCCAGGCGTTCGAGGGTGCCGAAGGCATCATCGCGGAACTGGGCGGCATGCGCTTTCCCGTATCGTCCACCGCGTTCTATCACTACGTCGACAAGCTGGGCCTTGAGTCCCGCCCCTTCCCCAACCCGCTGACGGCTGCTTCGGGCAGTACCGTCATCGACCTGGAAGGCACGACTTACTACGCACAAAAACTGTCGGACTTGCCTGCGCTTTTTCAGGAAGTGGCTGATGCATGGGCGGACGCTCTGGAGTGCGGCTCGCAGTTTGCCGATATCCAGCAGGCCATTCGCGACCGCGATGTGCCGCGCCTAAAGGAGCTGTGGAACAAGCTGGTTCCGCTCTGGGACGACCGCACGTTCTACGATTTTGTCGCCACCTCCAAAGCCTTCGCCAAACTGTCGTTCTATCACCGGGAAGTGTTCGGCCAGGTAGGCTTTGGCACGGGCGGCTGGGACTCGGACTTCCCCAACTCGATGCTGGAAATCTTCCGCGTAGTCATGACCAACTGCGACGAAAACCAGCACCTGATCGTGGGCGGAGTGGAACAGGTTCCACTGGGCATCTGGCGTCATGTACCGGAACGTTGTGCCCACTGGCCTGAAGGCACCAGCCTGTCGTCACTGCATCGCGGCGCGCCACGCACCGGGGTCAAACGCATTGCGCGGGCCGAGGACGGCAACCTGGCCGTCACCGACAACTGGGGCGATACGCGGCATTACTCGGCGGTGCTGACCACCTGCCAGAGCTGGTTGCTGACCACCCAGATCGAGTGTGAAGAGTCGCTGTTCTCGCAAAAGATGTGGATGGCCCTGGATCGCACCCGCTACATGCAGTCCTCGAAAACCTTCGTCATGGTGGATCGTCCGTTCTGGAAAGACAAAGACCCGGAAACCGGCCGCGACCTCATGAGCATGACCCTCACCGACCGGCTGACCCGAGGCACTTACCTGTTCGATAACGGTGACGACAAACCGGGTGTGATCTGCCTGTCCTATTCATGGATGAGCGACGCCCTGAAGATGCTGCCGCAGCCTATCGAGAAGCGGGTGAAACTGGCGCTGGATGCCTTGAAGAAGATCTATCCGAAAGTGGATATCTCCGCGCGCATCATCGGTGATCCGATCACCATTTCATGGGAAGCCGACCCGCATTTCCTCGGGGCCTTCAAAGGTGCGCTGCCGGGCCATTACCGCTATAACCAGCGGATGTACTCGCACTTCATGCAGCAGGACATGCCTGCAGAACACCGCGGCATGTTCCTGGCCGGCGACGATATTTCCTGGACACCCGCCTGGGTCGAGGGCGCAGTGCAGACGTCATTGAACGCCGTGTGGGGCATCATGACTCACTTTGGCGGCAAGACGTTCCCGGAAAATCCGGGGCCGGGGGATGTCTTCCACGAGATCGGCCCCATCGCCCTGGCCGACTGATTCAGGAGGAAAACAGCCATGCGTATCGCGCTCTATCAATGCACGCCAATACCGCTGGATATCGACGCCAACCTGTTGCGGCTGGAGCAACAGGCGCGGGCGGCGGCAGAGCAAAAGGCAGGTCTGCTGGTCTGCCCGGAGATGTTCCTGACCGGTTACAACATCGGGGCAGAAGCCGCCCGCAAACTGTCGCAACCGGCCGACGGGCTGGCGGCGTCTCGTGTCGCAGCCATTGCCCGGAACCACGGTATCGCGATTGTGTATGGCTATCCCGAACTCGGCAGTGACGGGCATATCTACAACGCAGCGCAACTGATCGACAGCCACGGCCAGAGCCTGGCCAATTATCGCAAGACGCACCTGTACGGTGATCTGGACAAGTCGATGTTCACGGCGGGCAGCGATGACTTTCCGGTGGTGGAGCTTGATGGCTGGCGTCTCGGCCTGCTGATCTGCTACGACGTGGAATTCCCCGAAAACACCCGTCGCCTGGCACTCGCCGGTGCCGAACTGATTGTGGTGCCCACGGCAAATATGGAGCCTTACGATTTCGTCTGCGACATTACCGTGCGGGCGCGGGCGTTCGAGAACCAGTGTTATGTGGTGTATGCCAATTACTGTGGCCGCGAGGGCGAGATTCACTACTGCGGACAAAGCAGTATTTGCGCACCGGACGGCAGCCGCCCGGCCCTGGCGGCGCGAGATGAAACGCTGATGGTCAGTGAGCTGGACAAGCCATTGCTGGAAGGCACGCGGGCGATCACAACCTATTTCCATGATCGGCGGCCAGGGTTGTACGGCGATCTGACCAGGTCTTGAGTTTCAGCGTATCGTTCGCGAATAAATTCGCTCCTGCGGCGGCTTGGGCGCAAATCCCGAGCGCCGCCTGCTAACATGTCGCGCATCTCGACACTGCCGTGACGCCAGCCGATGCCCGATGCTTCCAGTTCTGCCTCAAGGTCTGAGTTGACCTCCAGCTTCACCCGCCTTCAGGAACACTTCTTCAAAGTCGTCGTGCCGCTCTGGCAAGGTCCTGGCTGGAATGCGCAACTGGCGTTGCCTTATGAAGCGCTGGATGCGCAGCACCATCCTCTGCCGCCACAGCGCTACAGAGCCATGGCCTGCGCCCGACAGTTGTTCCTGTTTTCCAGCCTGATCGGTCACCCGGACTTTCCGGACGCCGCGACTCGCGCTGGCGCGCTGTTTCGCTCCATGCAGCAACACTTTCATGATGCGGAACACGGTGGCTGGTTTTACAGCATCGATCCACAAGGCCAACCGCTGGATCGTCGCAAGGATCTCTACACCCATGCCTTCATCATCTTTGCCTTCGCCCATTACTGGGCCAGGGTCAAAGCGCCGTTGGCCGAGTCGGCACTCAATGCCGCGCTGAACGTTGTCGCAGAGCGTTTCGACGATGGTGCAGGTCTTTACGAAGCGAGCCTGGATGAAGACTGGTCCCCGCTGGGCAGCGGGCCTTTGCAGAACCCGTTGATGCATCTGGCGGAGGCGTTTCTGGCAACACTGTCGGTACGTCCGGATCCCAAGACCCAATCGGCTCTGAATGGGCTGGTCACTCACATGCAGCGTCGTTTCATCGACCCGGCAACGGGTGTGATGCTGGAAAAACCGCTGGGGGCTGTGGATAACTGGTATGAACCGGGACACCAGTTCGAGTGGTTCTTCTTGCTGCACACCTCTGGGGATCTGCACAGCACTGAGCTTTATGCCTCGTTGAACCGGGCATTCATGCTGGCAGAGGCTCAGGGTGTCGATCAGCAAACCGGCGCGGTAACCGCGATGCTGACCTGTGAGGGTGTGGTACGTGATGCCACCCAGCGAATCTGGGCACAGGCCGAATACCTGCGGGCTTTGGCGCTACGGCCGGATAACGATAACCGTCTGGCCGATCAGATGATCGCGATGCAGCAACGATTCCTGCATGCAGGTGGCTGGCATGAATGCCTGGACACCGAAGGCAAGGTCAGCCGCAGCGATATGCCTTCAACAACGCCCTATCACCTGGCCACCTGTTACATCGGCCTGGCCGAATACCTGTAGGACAATCAAGATCACAAATCACTTTGTGGGAGGCAGCTTGCTGGCGACTTCAACAGACGCAAAATATCTGTCGGTTTTCAGGCCGTTTCGCCAGCAAGCTGCCTCCCACACATTTTGTTTGTGCCTTGACTGATCGGCATCAACCGCGATTACGGTCGATCGCAAAGCCGGCCCAGGTCTGGCTGACGGGCATCAGCTCCAGGCTGTTGATGTTCACGTGCGCCGGGGTGTTCATGATCCAGAAGATCGTCTCGGCGATGTCCTGCGGCTGGATAGGCTCGGCACCGGCATAGGTCGCATCGTACTTGGCCTGATCGCCACCGAAACGCACCAGCGAGAACTCGCTTTCGCACAGGCCCGGCTCCAGATTGGTGACGCGAACACCAGTGCCCACCAGATCGTTGCGCAGGTTCAGCGAGAACTGGCCCACGAATGCCTTGGTGCCGCCATACACGTTGCCGCCCGGATACGGGTAGTTGCCCGCCACCGAACCCAGGTTGACGATACTCGCGCCACGGCCGTGACCGATCAGACGCGGCAGCAGCAGGCGTGTGGTGTAAACCAGGCCTTTGACGTTGGTGTCGATCATGGTGTCCCAGTCATCCAGATCGCACTTGGGTGCAGGGTCGATGCCCAGCGCCAGGCCTGCGTTGTTGATAAGTCCGCGAATGGTCGAAAACTCTTCCGGCAGATCAGCGATGGCGCTTTCCATGGCGGCGCGATCACGCACATCCAGCACCAGTGTATGAACCTTGGTTTGCGCTGACAGCTCGGCGCTCAAGGCATCCAGACGCTCCTGGCGGCGGCCGGTCAGCACCAGCGACCAGCCCGCTTCGGCAAAGCGACGGGCGCAAGCTTCGCCAAACCCGGAAGTAGCGCCCGTGATGAATACGGTGGAAGTCATTTCGTTCTCCTGACATGGCGCCCTGAAAGCGCAGCCTGTTAATAAGTATTCGGCAAGACCGGCAGGATGCCCGCCCCTGGCCTTCTGGATCAAGCATGTGGGTAAATCAGCGCCGAAAAAATCATAACTGTACAAAAAACGAACAACGCCAGCAAAGCCACGCATCACAAGGCCTGCAAGGGGTTTTGCCCACCTTATCCACAGTCAGGCCCACAATCTCTGGGGGCAAGTGTAAATCCCTTGATGGCTTGCATTTCAAGGGCTGCAGCGCATCGAGAGAAGTTTTCCCCTTGACTTTGTAACCAACCTCCAAGCCCTGTAACAGCAGGTAAAACCCTGTGTTGCCCTCCAGACCAATAACAATGCCGCTTACCCGACTATTTCCAACGCTTGCCCACAGACTTATCCACAGGCTTGCCCACCACACAGACTGTATGAACAAACAGGTATCAAGGCGTTGACAAAAGCCTGTAGAGAACATCCAAAAATGACTGATCAAAAAACAACCACTGCGCTATAGCCCTTATATCTAAAGGCCTCCAGCCAAATACTCCCAAGTTATTAACAGTCAGTTCCACAGTAAACCTGAACAAGTCAAAACCGTGACAAAACAACCGTTTGCAGCGGCTTTATGTCGCGTTTGAGTGGCCTGTCAAAATTGTTTTCCACAATTTGAAAAAACAGCGCCCCGAGCGAAAGACACCCGGGGCGCATGGATAAACGCTGCTGTTTTTTGACGGAATCAGTGCCCGCCCAGATAAGCGTTCCTGACCTCTTCATTGACCAGCAATTCCTGCCCGGTGCCTGACAGGCGGATTTCACCGTTGACCATCACATACGCACGGTCGGACAGCTTGAGTGCGTGGTTGGCGTTCTGCTCGACCAGGAAGATCGTCATGCCGGTGGCCGCCAGTTCGCGCAGGGTCGAGAAGATCTGTTTGACGATGATCGGCGCCAGGCCGAGGCTCGGCTCGTCGAGCAGCAACAGTTTCGGGCGGCTCATCAGGGCTCGGGCGATGGCCAGCATCTGCTGCTCGCCACCGGACATGGTCATGGCGCGCTGGTTACGGCGCTCCTTGAGGCGCGGGAACAGGTCGAACATGCGCTGCATGTCTTCGGCAGAATGCTTGTCGCCGATGGGGATGGTGCCCATCAGCAGGTTTTCCTCGACCGACATGTCAGGGAATACCCTGCGCCCTTCCGGCGACTGCGCAATGCCGTTGGAAGCGATGTAGTGCGACGACTTCTGCGTGATGTCGATGCCCTGATAGAGGATCTGCCCGCTGGCAGCACGCGGCTGGCCGAAGATCGACATCAGAAGCGTGGACTTGCCCGCGCCGTTGGAGCCGATCAGGCTCACGGTTTCGCCTTCATCGATATGCAGCGAAACCTTCTTGAGAGCCTGGATCGGCCCGTAATACACATCGATCTCTTTCATTTCGAGGATCGGCTTGCTCATACCAATTCCTCTTCATCAGCGCCCAGATACGCGGCGATCACTTTCGGGTCATTGCGGATCTGCTCCGGCCCGCCAGCGGCAATCACGTTGCCGTGGTCCAGCACCACAATATCGTCGGAAATGTTCATGACCATGCCCATGTCGTGCTCGATCAGCACGATGGTCATGTCATGTTCGTCCCTCAGCAGACGAATCATGCCGCTCAGGGCCTCGGTTTCCTGAGGGTTGAGGCCTGCGGCAGGTTCGTCGAGGCAGATCACCTGAGGCCGCGTGCACATGGCCCGGGCAATTTCCAGGCGGCGTTGCTGACCGTAGGACAGCTCACCCGCGAGGCGGTTGGCGCAATCCACCAGATCCACCACTTCCAGCCAGTAGAACGCGGTGTTGAGCGCATCTTCCTCGGCCTTGCGGTAGCCTTTGGTATTGAGAATGCCGCTGATCAGGCTGCGATTGACCCACATGTGCTGGGCAACCAGCAGGTTTTCCACCACCGACATTTCCTTGAACAGCCGAATGTTCTGGAAGGTGCGCGCCAGCCCGGCCCGGTTTACCAGATGGGTGCCGCCGAACATCTTGTAGTACACACGGCTGAAGAAACTTTTGGGCGACACGAAGTCTGTCGCGGCAAACGACTCGCCCAGCAGCTTGATCACATTGGTGGTCTTGCCACGGGTATGCAGCTCGATACGTCCGCCTGTGGCCTTGTAGAAACCGGTCAGGCAGTTGAAGACCGTGGTCTTGCCTGCACCGTTCGGGCCGATCAGGGCAAAGATCGAGTTGCGGCGCACTTGCAGGCTGACATCGCTCAACGCCTTGATGCCGCCAAAATGCATCATCAGATGCTCGACCGAAAGAATGACTTCATTGCTCATGACGCCGCTCCTTCTTTGGTCAGCATGCCCTTGCGCGGCACAACGCCGGTACGGCTGATGCGGATCAGGCCGCGTGGCCGCCAGATCATCATCAACACCATCAGAATGCCGAACAGCAGCACCCGATACTCGGAGAAACTGCGCAGCAGCTCGGGCGCCACCGTCAGCACGAAGGCCGCGATCACCACGCCCACCGTCGAGCCCATCCCGCCCAATACCACGATGGCCAGGATCAGCGCCGACTCGAAGAAGGTGAAGGAAGTAGGGTTGACGAAGCCCTGATAGCTGGCGAAAAACACCCCGGCCAGACCGGCCGTCGAAGCGCCGATGGTGAACGCTGAAAGCTTGACGAGCACATGGTTGAGGCCCATCGAGCGGCAGGCAATCTCGTCTTCGCGAAGCGCTTCCCAGGCGCGGCCGATAGGCATGCGGGTCAGACGATGCTTGATGAACAGCACGGCCAGCACCACGATGAACAGCACGGTGTAGATGAACAGGAATTTCAGGTCCGGGTTGTAATCGAAGCCAAAATATTCGTGAATCGGAATGCCGCCCTCTTTGGCGCGACGTCCGAACTCCAGGCCAAAGAAGGTAGGCGAAGGCACAGGAACGCCATTCGGGCCGCCGGTAAAGGACAGCCAGTTATTGAGCACCAGACGGATGATCTCACCGAACCCTAGGGTCACGATGGCCAGATAGTCGCCGTGCATGCGCAACACCGGAAACCCCAGGATGCACCCGGCCAATGCAGCGGCAATCGCCGCCAGAGGCAACGCCGACCAGAAGCCCAGGCCCAGATACTGATACCCCAGGGCCAGGCCATAGGCGCCAATGGCATAAAACGCCACGTACCCCAGGTCCAGCAGCCCGGCCAGACCGACCACGATGTTCAGCCCCAGCCCGAGCAGGACGTAGATCAGCCCGAGGATGACCACGGTCAGCAGGTACTTGTTGGCGAAGATCGGGAACACGATGGCGATCACGATCAGCAGCGGGATGATCCAGTAGAGGCTCGACTTGTGATCGGGCTTGAGCACATGCACGCCCGAACCGGAGCTCTCGAAACTCTGGCTGATGCGAATGCCCTTGGGTGTCTGCAGGAACAGGCTCATGAGGAAGCGACCCGCCATGACCACCGCCACCAGCAGGGCGACACGGGTCGGTTGCAGGTTGAAGCTGTAGCCGTCGAGCACGACGCCCACGATCGGGCCGAAGACGATCAGCGCCAGCAGCCCGGCAATCACGGCGTCGATCAGGCTTTTCTTGATATCGATAGGTTTAGCGACAGGAGCAGACATACTTATACCTTCGCCACGAGTGGGCGACCCAACAGGCCTTGAGGACGGAAAATCAGGATCAGTACCAACAGGCCGAAACTGAACACGTCTTTGTAATCGGAGTTGATCAGGCCGGAGAACTGCGACTCGGCAACCCCCAGGATCAGGCCTCCCAGCATCGCACCCGGCAGCGAGCCGATACCGCCCAGCACTGCGGCAGTGAACGCCTTGATGCCGATGACGAAGCCGGCATAGAAATCGAAGGTGCCGTAGTTCATGGTGATCAGCACACCCGCCAGCGCGGCCATGGCAGCACCGATGATGAACACGTAGGAAATGACACGATCCGTGTTGATCCCCAGGATCGACGCCATCTTGCGATCCTGTTGCGTGGCGCGGCACATGCGGCCCAGCTTGGTGTACTTGATGATGTAGGTCAGCAGCGCCATGCCGGCGAAAGCGGCAATCAGGATGAATATCTTGGTGTAGGTGATCTGCACGAAGCCGGTTCCGATCTCGAAGCGCCAGGCGCCTTCAAGAAGCGTGGGCACGCCCTGCTGCCGGGCACCCTGACTGATCTGCGCGTAGTTCTGCAGGATCAGGGAAATACCGATGGCGCTGATCAGCGGTGCCAGCCGGGTCGAGTTGCGCAGCGGCTTGTAGGCCACCCGTTCGATGACGAAGCCGTAGACACCTGTCACCACGATGGTGAAGATCAGTGTGCCCAGAATCAGGAATGGAAAGGACTCCAGACCGAAGAAAGACAGGACCGCCAGGCCGATTGCGGCCAGGTAGGCGGAGATCATGTAAACGTCGCCGTGAGCGAAGTTGATCATGCCGATGATGCCGTAGACCATCGTGTAACCGATGGCAATGAGGCCGTAGACAGACCCGAGGGTCAGCCCGTTGACCATTTGCTGCAGGAAAATACCGTCCATCACGCACGCTCACACACTTGAAGGCCGCTCAAGGCACTGCTCGCCCTGCCCTCTGGGGCACAACGAGCAGGTCCTGCGGCAACAGAAGAGTCCAGGCCCGCCGAGGTGCGAGCCCGTTACCATGCCTGCCCCGCTCGAAGAGGCAGGTCAGGCGCTGTATCTATCTCACTTCTGCTGTTCAAGCTGCTTGTATTTACCCGTCGCGTCCCACTGATACACCACATAGTCGGAGACTTTCAGGTCACCCTTGGCGTCCCAGGACTTCTCGCCCATGACGGTCTTGACCGGGTTGGCCTTGAGCCAGGTGGCAGCCGCATCGCCCTTGTTGGACTTGGCCCCATTGAAACCGGCCGCCAGTGCCTGCACCGAGGCGTAGGCATACAGGGTGTAACCTTCAGGCTCGTAACCGGACTTGCGGAACTCATCGACCACAGCCTTGCTGTCAGGCAACAGACGCGGGTCCGCACCGAAGGTCATGTACACGCCATCCACATTCTGAGGGCCACCTGCGGTTGTCACCAGTTCATCGGTCACGACGCCATCATCGGACATGAACTTGACGTCCTTGAGGCCCTGCTCGCGCAGTTGACGAACCAGAGGACCGGCTTCCGGGTGCAGGCCACCGAAGTAGACGACATCGGCACCCACGGAACGGATCTTGGTGACCAGGGCGCTGAAGTCTTTCTCGCCACGGGTCAGGCCTTCGTACAGCACCTCTTTCACGCCGCGCTTGGCCAGTTGTGCACGAGTTGCATCGGCCAGACCCTGACCGTAGGTGTCCTTGTCGTGGATAACCGCGATTTTCTTGCCCTTGAGCACGTCCACGATGTAGTCGCCAGCGACAACACCCTGCTGATCGTCACGTCCGCACATGCGGAACATTTCCTTGAGGCCACGCTCGGTGACAGTCGGGTTGGTGGAGCCTGGAGTGATAGCAATCACACCGGCATCGCTGTAAACCTCAGAGGCCGGGATGGTGGATGACGAACAGAAGTGCCCCACAACACCCACAACCTTGTCCTGATCGACCAGACGGTTAGCGACAGCCACGGCCTGCTTCGGCTCGCAGGCATCATCGCCCTTTACCAGTACGATCTTCTCTCCATTGACGCCGCCCGCCGCGTTGATTGCATCAGCCGCTGCCTGCGCGCCCCTCATATATTGCTCGCCAAACGATGCGTTGGCACCGGTCATCGGACCTGCAACGCCAATCTTCACGTCAGCTTGAGCAAACGAAGACACGCCCAATGCAGTTGCCACTGCGATTGCCAGAAAGCCTTTCCTGTAAAACGTATGCGACATGAGTGGTGCTCCTGAGGTTTTTTTAATTAGCACTGCAACTACAAGAATTGCTTAGAGCAAGGGGCGTGCCATCACTTTTCATTCGGCGGGCGGGAATGTTCGCGCAGCCGCCCCGACAGTGATCAGCCCTTGAAAAAGGGCCGTGCAACCGTCTGGAATGCACAGGGTGCAACCACCTTTAAAAATGGCGCAACCGTCGCGCGAATAAACGGCAAACCGCACACCACCTGACGTGCAACCCGGCTGTAACCGGTCACGTCACCGAAGTGCACACCCCCAGTGCGAATACGCTACGAGACGCACCATTTGAGGTTAGTGGAAGCACAGGAAAACGCTGGCGATGATGCACAAACCCGGACTGCGAGCCCCGCCATGAGGCATGCCGACCTGTTACCCACAGTTCTCCGCGCCCATCACTGTCCCGGTTTTTCTGCACGCAATGCGGGAACAGTTGGATCATCCGGCAAGTTAAGGGTGACAATAGGAACCCAGCAGGCCGCGAGCACTCTGAACACGACATTCGCGAGCCCAACGTTATCGGCTGCTCTGGAGATCCAAATCAATGAGCGGGAGCGCCTTCTCGAATCGCATCGTGCAAAATCTGCTCGATACCGACTTCTACAAGCTCACCATGATGCAGGCGGTACTGCATAACTATCCCAATACCGATGTGGAGTGGGAGTTTCGCTGCCGAAACGGCGAAGACCTGCGGCCCTACCTGAGCGAAATCAGGCATCAGATCGAATTGCTGTGCGAGCTGTCGCTGAGCAACGAACACCTGGCATTCCTGGAGCGCATCACCTTTCTGAAACCGGACTTCCTCAGGTTCCTGGGGCTGTTCCGCTTCAATACCCGCTATGTGAAGACCAGCATCGAAAACGATGAGCTGTGCATTCGCCTGCACGGTCCGTGGCTGCATGTGATTCTGTTCGAAGTGCCGTTGCTGGCCATCGTCAGCGAAGTCCGCAATCGTCATCGTTACCCGGACATCATGCTCAGTCAGGCGCGGGAACGTCTCTACGACAAGTTCGAGTGGCTGACCAGCAACGCCAGCCCGGACGAGCTGGCCGAACTGAAAGTCGCTGACTTCGGCACCCGCCGTCGCTTCTCCTACGGCGTGCAGGAAGCAATCGTGCAAGTGCTCAAACGTGACTTCCCCGGCCAGTTCGTCGGCACCAGTAATGTGCATCTGGCCCGCGAGCTTGATCTCAAGCCGCTGGGCACCATGGCCCATGAATGGATCATGGCGCACCAGCAACTCGGCCCGCGCCTGATCGACAGCCAGATCGCCGCGCTGGACTGCTGGGTTCGCGAATACCGCGGGCTGCTGGGTATCGCCCTGACCGACTGCATCACCACCGATGCCTTCCTGAGCGACTTCGATCTGTATTTCGCCAAGCTGTTCGACGGTCTGCGCCATGACTCGGGCGATCCGGTGAAGTGGGCTGAAAAATGCATCAGCCATTATCAGAGGCTGGGCATCGACCCGACGAGCAAGACCCTGGTGTTCTCCGACGGCCTGAGCCTGCCCAAGGCGCTGGAGATCTTCCGGGCCTTGCGCGGCCGCATCAATGTCAGTTTCGGGATCGGCACCAACCTCACCGCCGACATTCCGGGTATTGCACCGATGAACATGGTGCTGAAAATGACCGCATGCGCCGGGCAACCCGTGGCAAAGATTTCCGATGAGCCAGGCAAGGCGCAATGCAAGGACCCGAACTTCGTCTCGTACCTGCGACACGTGTTCAAGGTGCCCGCTTTGACTGCCCCTGAAAAACCCGTTTGAATTGTCCCTACTTACGAGGAGTGACTCATGCACGCCGTACAACAGCAGATCGCAGAACAGCTCAATGTCCAGCCGCCTTTCGCCGACCACAACGCTTTGCAGACCGAAGTGGCGCGCCGCGTGGACTTCATCAAGGAGTGCCTGCTCAATGCACGGCTCAAGACGCTGGTACTGGGGATCAGCGGCGGCGTCGACTCACTGACCGCCGGCCTGCTGTGCCAGCGCGCCGTCAAGGAACTGCGCAGCAGCACAGGCGACGACAGCTACCGCTTCGTTGCCGTACGCCTGCCGTATGTGGTGCAGCATGACGAACACGAGGCCCAGGCTTCTGTGGATTTCATCGACCCGGACGAGCGTCATACCGTCAATATCGGCGAGAGCGTCAAGGCACTGGCCGCCGAAGTCCGGGCCTTCGATGGTAAACCGGCTGGCACTGTGGACTTCGTGCTCGGCAACACCAAGGCGCGCATCCGCATGGTGGCGCAGTACACCATCGCCGGGGCTTATCAGGGTCTGGTGGTGGGGACCGATCATGCGGCCGAAGCGGTCATGGGCTTCTTTACCAAGTTCGGTGACGGCGCCTGCGACCTGGCCCCCCTGAGCGGCCTGGTAAAAAACCAGGTACGCGCCATCGCCCGCCACTTCGGCGCACCGGAATCACTGGTGGAAAAAGTACCTACGGCGGATCTGGAAGACCTGGTGCCAGGTAAACCGGACGAGGCCTCTCATGGCGTGACTTACGCCGAGATCGATGCCTTCCTGCACGGCGAACCTGTGCGTGAAGAGGCGTTCAGGATCATTTGCGACACCTACTCCAAGACCCAGCACAAGCGTGAACTGCCTTATGCCCCGTAAGTAACAAGCACAACCCCGTGGGAGCGAATTCATTCGCGAAGACATCATTGAGGGCTATACATTTTCTTCGGATGTACGGGCCTCTCGCGAATAAATTCGCTCCTACAGGTTACTGCGCGACAGCGCGACGCCAAGGCGGCGGGTGATTCCCACTACTTCAGCGTAACGGTGCCTTTCATCATGCTGATGTGGCCCGGGAACGAGCAGAAGAACTGGTATTTCTCGGCCGGGTCGAGCTTCGACACATCGAAGGTCACGGAGTCAGTCTCACCGGCACCGATCAACTTGGTGTGAGCGATAATGCGAGTGTCGCCTTCCTTCAGATATCCCTTGTCGATACCGACGCTCAGGCCATCAGTGGCGATCGCCTGCGAGTCAGCCGTTTTGCTCAACACCCAGTTATGACCCATCACGTTCTTCGGCAGACTGCCGGAGTGGGTCAGGTTGACGGTGAACGTCTTGCAGCTCTTGTCGATCTCGATGGCTTTGGTGTTGAACATCATCTGATCGGTCGAATCGACGGTGGTAGAGCATTCGGCAGCCAACAACTGACCACTGGCCAACGTCAACAGAGAGATAGCTACAAGCTTGCGAATCATATGAATCTCCAAGGCAGGGTGCTTCATTAGTGTGATGAGAGACTGCCCCATCCGGGGCCAGGTTCCAATGACCTGCGTCAACGTGACTCTCAAGGAAGGCTTATCGATCAGCGGCGCGGAATGATACCGGCTATCGCCGTCATCGAAACAATCAAACAGCCAGCCAGCCAGCGCAGGCGGCTCTACCATCGGCGCATTGCCACCCATGGAATGCCTGTCATGCAGCTCAATAGCCTGTTTCGCAGTTTGCTTGCCGCTTACGCCTGTGGCGCCAGCGCCAGTTGTCCACACGATGCCTGCGATCAGGCGCGGCGCGCTGCCGGATAATCGAGTGCGCCGCTTAATGAACGATTCACTGGCCTCAGGAATTAATGGCGACGCCTGAATACATCTCGCCGATGGGCATCACCGTCACCCGGACTTCGGGATCATGATTACCGCCGCCCAGGATCACGCCGCGCAAGGGCGAGACATCGGAAAAGTCCCGTCCCCAGGCCAGGCTGATGTGCTCCAGTGCCGGTTGAATGTTGTTGGTCGGATCGAAGTCGACCCAGCCCGACGCCGGGCAAAACACTGAAACCCAGGCATGGGAAGCGTCAGCCCCGATCAGCCGTGGCTGGCCGGGTGGTGGCTGCGTCAGCAGGTAACCGCTGACATAACGCGCTGCCAGCCCACGTGAGCGCAGGCACGCCAGCATCAGATGGGCAAAGTCCTGACAGACACCGCGACGCCGCTCCAGCACTTCCACCAGCGGTGTCGCCACCTGGGTGGCTTCGCCGTCGAAGGTGAATTCCTCGAAGATCTTTTCCATCAAGGCCTGCACGCACAGTAGCAAAGGCCGCCCCGGCGGGAAGCAATCCTGCGAGAACTCGGCGAACGAGCGCTTGAGATGCACGTAGGGCGACTCGAAGCGATACCGGCACGCTTCCAGAAGATCGGCGCTCATTCGTTGTGCGCTGTAGGTCAGGGCGCTGCGTGTCACTTCCCAGTCAGGCGACAGGTTGAAGTCCAGTTCAGGGCGCTTCAGCACTTCCACCCGCAAACGGGCATTGACCTGCAACTCGTCATGGGGACGCTCGAAGGCCAGGCGAGTCAGCGGATTGCCGAACACATCCAGCTCGTCCCGGCGCGTGGTGGGCGTCGGCAGGATTTCCAGATGCTGCTCGCTGCAACGTTGCCACGGACTGCTGCGCGGCCACAGGTGCGCCAGTTGCTGCGCCAGGGAAACCGGGCTGTCGTACTTGTAATGGGTGTCGTGAAGAATCTGGTAATGGGCACTCATCAAACGGATACCGTACGTTGGCTGACATCATCGACATGGGCGAAGTGGCGCAGGGCCAGACGGTCGGAAACCTGTCCGCTGGCATCGCCGATGGTTTGCAGCAGATCCGCCAGCCCTTCCAGCACAGCCTTGAGGCTGCTGTCACCGAACAATGGATTCTCCAGGCTGCCCAGGTCGAAACTGGACAGACGCTGGATCAACACCGCGAGGCTTCTGTCCCGCGGCGCACCGAAGCTGTCGTTCAAACGTCGCAGCGAACGCTCCACCTGCTTGAGCTGGAACAACACGGCATGGGGGTTCTGCTCATCGAGCAGCAACAGGTCCAGCACCGGAATCAGATGCGGCACGGCCATGTAACGCGAACGGTAGGTAATGCTGCTGTTGCCCAGCTCCAGCAACCAGTCCAGCCCCGAGTGATCGGACACCGACGCAGCCCGCAGAAAAGCGGCCAGACTGGTGCTGAGAAACCGCAGGCGCTCGATACGCCGCCCGATCATCAGGAAGCTCCAGCCTTCATCACGGGTCATGTCGTCCAGTGCAAACCCGGACAACGCGGCCAGAGACATCACCAGACGGTTGAGGAAGTCCAGCAACTCGCCGAAATCCGGTTCCTTGGTTTCCAGGCTTGCGGCTTCGCGCTGCAACTCCACCAGCGCCTGCCAGTTCTCCCGGGAAAGCTTGCCCCGCACCTGGGACGCGGCCCACTGCATGCGCTGCAGATTGGAGCGCAGACTGAACACCCACTCATCCCCCAGCAACGCCGTGAGCAGACGATCGGGCAGCTCTTCGCCCTCCTCGGCCTCGGGCAACAGGTTCAGGCTTTCGGCCAGTTCCACGGAAGCCTGCAAGGCCAGAGGATCATCGCCATCGATATAGCGCGCCAGCATGATCCGCAATAAACGTGCGCTGTCATCGCAGCGCTCGCAATAACGTCCGAACCAGTACAGGTTTTCCACCACCCGCGACGGCAGGTACGGGTCGCGACGAATCAGGTCGTAGACACCCAGCGGGCGCTGCCCTTTCCACGGTTCGCCCAGATGCGAGTAGTGCTCGCCCAGCACCCAGGTGTCCTTGCTGGCACCGCCACGCTGCATGGAAATCACATCCGCATCGGCTTCGGCAGCCACACGGGTCAGACCACCCGGCAGCACGCGATAACCCTCCATGCCCGCCACCGCATACACCCGCATGCCAATCGCGCGAGGTTGCAGCCCCTTGCAGTCAGGCTGCAGGACAGGCGCATGAGACAGTTGCGCCAGTTCTTGCGCGACATAAGCATAAGGCCGGGCCTGCATACGAGCCGCCAGTGCCTTGCGTTGCTCTTCGTTCAAGTCGCGACCGAAGACCGGTGCGAATCGCTGGGACGGAAACGCAGGTTTGATCAGCAATTCGGGAAGCTTTTCCAGCGCCTGGGCCAGAACGGGAGGCTCACCGCACCACCAGGTCGCAACCGAGGGCAGGATCAGGTCTTCGCCAAACAGGTACTGGCTGATTTTCGGCAGGAAACCCAGCAACCCCGGCGACTCCAGAACCCCACTGCCCAGGGCGTTGGCCACCAGAACATTACCCTGACGCACAGCCTCCAGCAGACCGGGCACGCCCAGCGCAGAGTCGGTGCGCAGCTCCAGCGGATCGCAGAAGTCATCGTCCAGACGCCGCATGATCGCGTGAACCCGGCGCAGACCGCTGAGGGTCTTCAGGTAGACCGTGGCATCACGTACGGTCAGGTCGCCGCCTTCCACCAGCGGATAGCCCAACTGGCGAGCCAGGTACAAATGCTCGAAGTAGCTTTCATTGAAACGGCCTGGCGTCAGCAGCACCACCAGCGGCGCTTCGCTGCTGGTGGGTGCCTGACGGGCCAGAGTCTGTTGCAGGGCACCAAAGAAACCCGACAAGTGCCTGACCTGCAGATCACGGTAGGCTTCCGGCAGCGCACGCGCGACGATCTGCCGGTTCTCCAGTGCATAACCGGCACCCGAAGGCGCCTGTGTGCGGTCGGCAGTGACCCACCAGCGCCCGTCCGGCGTACGCGCCAGATCAACGGCGTACATGTGCAGGAACGTCCCTTCAGGCGGTTTGACGCCCTGGCAAGGCCACAGAAAATTGTTATGCCCGAACACCAGCTCGGCAGGCAGCAAGCCATTGGCGATGAGGTCTTGCGGACCATACAGATCGGCCAGCACGGCATTGAGCAGGCGGGCGCGCTGGGCGATGCCTGCCGCAAGATGCTGCCACTCCTCTGCCGGGATGACATGCGGCAGCAGATCCAGCTCCCACGGGCGATCGGCGCCCTTGGGGTCGGCGTAGACGTTGTAGGTCACGCCGTTTTCCTGGATCTGGCGGGTCAACAGCGCCTGGCGCTGGGTCAACTGGATGGAAGTACTGCGCTGCATATGCTCGTACAGGCGCTGCCAATGCGGCCGTACAGCGCCGCTGGCATCGAGCATCTCGTGATAGGTCCCCTCGGAAAGCGGGTAACGGTCAAGCAGATCAGGCATGGAAGGCTCGGCAAACAGCATAAGGGCTTCAGGTTAGCGCAGTCAGATGTCACACCGATGTGGACACGTCCGTGTGCATCCAACTGACTGAGCCGTTTTATTAATGCAGGCGCATATCCAGCGTCATCGGCAGTTCATCGCTAATGTTGAGCGACGGAATCTCCAGTTTGCCTGCGGTATGCCCCACACGGAAAAACCGTGAGAGGCGCCGGCTTTCCGCTTCGTTGGCGTTGACCGGCAAGGTTTCATAGTTGCGGCCGCCCGGATGGGCGACATGATACTCGCAGCCACCCAGCGAGCGCTGCATCCAGGTATCCAGCAGATCGAAGACCAGCGGTGCATGGACGCCGATGGTCGGTTGCAGGCAATTGGCAGGCTGCCAGGCCCGATAGCGCACACCCGCAACAAACTCGCCCACTCGACCGGTGGGCTGCAAAGGCACCGCAATGCCGTTGCAGGTCAACATGTAGCGCTGCGGCGGCAAACCATTGATCCGTACCTGCAAACGCTCAAGAGACGAGTCCACATAACGCACCGCGCCGCCGCCCGAACCTTCTTCGCCCAGTACATGCCAAGGCTCCAGTGCCTGACGCAGCTCCAGCTCGATGCCGTTGACCGCGTAGTCGCCCACTTTCGGGAAACGGAACTCCAGATGCGCGGCGAACCATTCGGCCCGCAGTGGATAACCGACGTCATTGAGCTCGGCAATCACGTCAGCGAAATCCTGCTCGATGAAATACGGCAGCATGAAACGGTCATGCAGCTCCGTCCCCCAACGCGCCAGCTTGGCCGGTGCGTAAGGCTCGCGCCAGAAACGGGCGACCAGCGCCCGCAACAGCAATTGCTGGGCAAGGCTCATGCGCGCATGGGGCGGCATTTCAAAGGCGCGCAGCTCTAGCAGACCCAGACGCCCCGTCGCACCATCCGGCGAATACAGCTTGTCGATACAGAACTCGGCGCGATGGGTATTGCCGGTGACATCGATCAGCAGATTGCGCAGCAACCGGTCGATCAGCCAGGGCGCAACTTCCTCGCCCGGCTTGGGCATTTGCGCAAAGGCGACTTCCATTTCATAGAGCGAGTCGTTGCGCGCTTCGTCAATCCGCGGCGCCTGAGACGTCGGGCCGACGAACAGGCCGGAAAACAGATACGACAGGGACGGATGGTTGTGCCAATAGCTGATCAGGCTGCGCAACAGGTCAGGCCGACGCAGGAACGGTGAATCAGCTGGCGTCGCGCCACCGAGCACGAAGTGGTTACCGCCGCCGGTACCGGTATGGCGGCCATCGATCATGAATTTTTCAGTGGTCAGGCGCGTCAGGCGGGCCTGCTCGTAAAGAAACTCGGTGCGCTCCACCAGTTGGTCCCAGGTGGAGGAAGGTTGCACGTTGACCTCGATCACACCCGGATCCGGCGTAATCCGGAAATTGCTCAGGCGCGGGTCGCTCGGCGGCTCGTAGCCTTCCAGCAGCACCGGGCACTGCAATTCTTCGGCAGTGGCTTCGATCACCGCCACCAGCTCAAGGTATTCCTCAAGCTTTTGCAGCGGCGGCATGAACAGGTACAAACGCCCGCCACGCGCTTCTGCGCACAAGGCGGTGCGGGTCAGCCAGTCGGCGGACTGGTCGATGACCGGCTGAGGCTGGTCGGTATCGAGCGGCGCGTCTGACTGTAATTCGTCACGCTCAGGCAGCTCAGGGAAATCCTGGTTGTGGTCGGTCGGGTGAATGAACGGATACTCCGCCGCCTTGACCCACGGCTGCGAAGCCAGAGGCAAGCGATAGCCGAGGGCGGAATCACCCGGCACCAGACGGCAATGGGTATCGCGCAGATACCAGCGCCCGCTCTGCCAGCGATCACCCGCAGCGGTGCGCGCCAATGGCAGCACCTGGCCAATCACCTTATCCAGCCCTTGCTCGAACACCTTGCGCAAGCGTGCCCGCTCCAGTTCGTCGCTCAGCCGGGAATCCTCGGCGGTGACGTTCACAGGCAACGCGCCTTCGCGCCAGAGGTAATAGAGATTGTCTTCGTAGGCCGGGAAGACGAAGCGAGTCGGCAGTTTCAACCGCTCGGCCACGCTGCTCAGGAAGCGCCCGGCCAGTTCACCGTTCGCGCCGTAGTCAAGGGTTTCATCGGCAATCAGCGCATCGTTGTTCCAGACCGGCTTGCCGTCCTTGCGCCAGAAGCTGTTGAGCGACCAGCGCGGCAGTTGTTCACCGGGATACCACTTGCCCTGGCCAAAATGCACGATGCCCTTGGGGGAATAATGTCCGCGCATCCGCTTAAACAGTTCAGCCGACAGCGCCCGCTTGTTCGGCCCGAGAGCGGCGGTGTTCCACTCGCTGCCATCACGATCATCGATGGAGACGAAGGTGGGTTCGCCGCCCATGGTCAGGCGCACGTCATCGCGGGCCAGATCGGCGTCGATCTGATGCCCGAGGGCCTGGATCTCCTGCCATTGCTCTTCGGTGTAGGGCTTGGTGACGCGAGGCGCTTCCCAGATCCGCTCAACCGACATTTCATGGCTGAAATCGGTTTCACACGGCTCGACCAGCCCGCTGATCGGCGCCGCCGAAGAAGGCTCGGGGCTGCACGCCAGAGGAATATGCCCTTCCCCGGCAAAAAGGCCCGAGGTCGCATCCAGCCCGACCCAACCGGCACCCGGCAGGTAAACCTCGCACCAGGCGTGCAGGTCGGTGAAATCCACGTCCGTGCCGGACGGGCCGTCCAGCGCCTCGACATCGGCCTTGAGCTGAATCAGATATCCCGACACGAAACGAGCTGCCAGCCCCAGATGACGCAGCAATTGCACCAGCAACCAGGCGGAGTCGCGGCAGGAACCTGAAGCGCTCTCCAGGGTGAACTCCGGGGTCTGAACACCCGGCTCCATGCGAATCAGGTAATCGATGTCCTGACTCAGGCGCTGGTTGAGCCCCACCAGAAAGTCGATGGCGGGCACCGGCTCACGGCTGATGCTTTCGAGATAAGCAGCAAAGCGCGGCGTGAGCGGCAGTTTTTCCAGATACGGCGCCAGCTCGCGCTGTTCCTCACTAGCATAAGAAAACGGAATGTTTTCCGCGTAGGGCTCAAGAAAAAAGTCGAAGGGGTTGAACACTGCCATCTCGGCAACCAGATCGACCTCGACCCGCAGCTCTTTGGTTTTATCAGGGAATACCAGACGCGCCAGGTAATTGCCCTGGGGGTCCTGCTGCCAATTGATGAAGTGGTTTTCAGGCAAGACTTTCAGCGAGTACGACAACACGCGGGTTCGGCTATGAGCGGCCGGGCGCAGGCGAACAATCTGAGGACCCAGTTCAACCGCACGTTCGTAGCGGTAATGCGTGACATGGTGCAAGGCAATATGAATCGACACGGCGTGCCTCCTGCGGCCTGGACGGTCATTGAACCGCGCAAGACTTATGCCATGCGGAACAAAGCCTGCGCCAGCGATATTGAAGTGACTGGATCAGCTAAGCACAGCACCAGGATCGCGCCAATTCAGATTCGTGGTGCAAAGGGACGCACAAAAATGAGGCAGAAGCCCAATCGTAGGAGCGAATTCATTCGCGAAGGGCTTCGCGAATGAATTCGCCCCCGGGGTCACGCCGCAAAACTTGTGGGAGGCAGCTTGCTGGCGAAAAGGCCTGTGAAACCGGCCAATATTCTGCGTCTGTACGCTGAAGTCGCCAGCAAGCTGCCTCCCACAAAGTGATTCATTGGCCTTGACTGCTGAGCCGTTAGCGCGGCACCACTGGCTTGCGGGCTGGCTTCTTGCCCTTTCCGCCCTTGGCGGCTTCCATCCGCTCTTTGGCAGCCTGCTTGTTACGAGCGAGCGCAGCGGCCTTGGCTTCTTCGCGCTTATCCCAAGGCTTGCTGCCGTCGCTGCCACGTGGCGGCAGGCCGGTGTGCTGGGTCTGGATCAGGTTGGTCTTGCCACCCTTGCCCACCTTGTGACTGCCAGCCGGCGTCGAGTTCTTGCGACGGGCACTCTGGTAGCTGTCGGTCGCCGGCTGATGCAGCGGGATCAACTGATGCTTGCCCGGGCCGATCAGGTCGGCACGGCCCATGCGCTCCAGCGCTTCGCGAAGCATCGGCCAGCCTTTGGGGTCGTGATAGCGCAGGAACGCCTTGTGCAGACGACGCTGAGCCTCGCTCTTGACGATGGTGACGCCATCGCTCTTGTACGTGACCTTGCGCAGCGGGTTCTTACCCGAGTGATACATGGCAGTTGCCGAAGCCATTGGCGACGGATAGAACGCCTGCACCTGATCGGCGCGGAAACCATTGCCCTTGAGCCACAGTGCCAGATTCATCATGTCTTCATCGGTGGTGCCCGGGTGGGCGGCGATGAAGTAAGGAATCAGGTACTGCTCCTTGCCTGCCTCTTTCGAATACTTCTCGAACATGCGCTTGAATTTTTCATAGCTGCCGATGCCCGGTTTCATCATCTGGTTGAGCGGACCTTCCTCGGTGTGTTCCGGGGCGATCTTCAGGTAACCACCCACGTGGTGGGTCACCAGCTCTTTGACGTACTCCGGCGACTCGACCGCAAGGTCGTAACGCAGGCCGGAAGCGATCAGGATCTTTTTCACGCCCGGCAAGGCGCGGGCACTGCGATACAACTGAATCAGTGCCGAATGGTCGGTGTTCAGGTTCGGGCAGATGCCAGGGAAAACACAGGACGGCTTGCGGCACGCCGATTCGATTTCCGGGCTTTTGCAGGCGATGCGATACATGTTCGCGGTCGGGCCGCCCATATCGGAAATAACGCCGGTAAAGCCTGGGACCTTGTCGCGAATCTCTTCGATTTCGCGAATGATCGAATCTTCGGAACGGTTCTGGATGATCCGCCCTTCGTGCTCGGTGATCGAACAGAAGGTGCAGCCACCAAAACAGCCGCGCATGATGTTGACCGAAAAACGGATCATGTCGTAGGCCGGAATCTTCTCCTTGCCATACGCCGGGTGCGGAACGCGCGCATAGGGCATGCCGAACACGTAGTCCATTTCTTCGGTAGTCATTGGAATGGGCGGAGGGTTGAACCAGACGTCCACATCGCCATGCTTCTGAACCAGCGCACGGGCGTTGCCCGGGTTGGTTTCCAGGTGCAGCACGCGGTTGGCGTGGGCATAGAGCACGGCGTCGTTACGGACTTTCTCGACCGAAGGCAGGCGGATGACCGTCTTGTCGCGGGTCATGCGCGGGCTGGCCAGGATCTGCACGACCTTGGCTTCGTTCGGATCTTCTACCGGGCCTTTTTCCTGCTCGATGGCGCAGGCCTGGGTGTCTTGAGTGTTCACGTACGGGTTGATGATCTTGTCGATCTTGCCCGGACGGTCGATACGCGTGGAGTCGACTTCATACCAGCCAGCAGGCGTATCGCGACGAATGAACGCCGTACCGCGCACATCGGTGATCTCTTCGATCTTGTGGCCGTAGGACAGACGCTGGGCGACTTCGACAATCGCACGCTCGGCATTGCCGTAGAGCAGGATGTCGGCGCTGGCGTCGATCAGGATCGAGTTGCGAACCTTGTCCTGCCAGTAATCGTAATGCGCGATGCGGCGCAGCGAGGCTTCGATACCGCCCAGCACGATCGGGACATGCTTGTAGGCTTCCTTGCAGCGCTGGCTGTAGACCAGGCTCGCACGATCCGGACGCTTGCCGGCCAGACCGCCCGGGGTATAGGCGTCGTCGGAACGGATCTTCTTGTCCGCGGTATAGCGGTTGATCATCGAGTCCATGTTGCCAGCAGCGACACCGAAGAACAGGTTCGGCTCGCCGAGCTTCATGAAGTCGTCTTTGGACTGCCAGTCAGGCTGGGCAATGATCCCGACGCGAAAACCCTGGGACTCCAGCAAGCGACCAATGATCGCCATGCCGAAAGACGGGTGATCCACATAGGCATCGCCGGTGACGATGATGACATCGCAGGAATCCCAGCCAAGCTGATCCATTTCTTCCCGGCTCATCGGCAGGAAAGGCGCCGGTCCGAAACATTCGGCCCAGTACTTGGGATAGTCAAATAACGGCTTGGCTGCTTGCATGTCAGGACCTACGTTTGCACGTTGGAAAAATCGCGGGCGCGGAATATAGCACAAAAAATGATCAAATCCGACGATAGTGGTCGGATTACTGAGCACATATGAGGGCGAATCATTCGCCCCTACTCGTCGTCGAAGTTGTAACTGCCCGGCGCCAGGTTCTCGAAGCGGGTGTACTTGCCGATGAACGCCAGACGGGACGTACCGATCGGGCCGTTACGCTGCTTGCCGATGATGATCTCGGCAATGCCCTTGTGCTCGGTTTCCGGGTGATACACCTCGTCGCGATACACGAACATGATGACGTCGGCGTCCTGCTCGATCGCTCCGGATTCCCGCAAGTCGGAGTTGATAGGGCGCTTGTTGGGGCGCTGCTCCAGGGAGCGGTTGAGCTGCGAGAGGGCAATGACCGGGCAGTTGAATTCCTTGGCCAGGGCTTTCAACGAGCGGGAAATCTCGGAAATCTCGTTGGTCCGGTTGTCACCGGCAGAGCCCGGAATCTGCATCAGTTGCAGGTAGTCGATCATGATCATGGCGATGTCGCCATGCTCGCGAGCAACACGACGAGTACGGGCACGCATCTCGGACGGGCTGATACCGGCCGTATCGTCGATGAACAGCTTGCGGTCATTGAGCAGGTTCACAGCCGACGTGAGGCGCGGCCAGTCATCGTCGTCCAGTTGGCCGGCACGCACCTTGGTCTGGTCGATACGGCCCAGGGAAGACAGCATACGCATGATCAGCGATTCGCCTGGCATCTCCAGCGAGTAGACCAGTACAACCTTGTCGCTGCGCAGCACCGCGTTTTCCACAAGGTTCATGGCGAACGTGGTCTTACCCATGGACGGACGACCGGCAACGATGATCAGGTCGGCCGGCTGCAGGCCGCTGGTCTTGTCATCCAGGTCGGTATAGCCCGTGGACAGGCCGGTAATCGCGTTATCGCTGTTGAACAGTGTGTCGATACGGTCGATGGCCTTGGTCAGCAGGTCATTGACGCCCACCGGACCGCCGGTCTTGGGACGCGCCTCGGCGATCTGGAAGATCTGCCGCTCGGCCTCGTCGAGAATTTCCTCGGCGGTACGGCCTTCGGGGTTGAAGGCGCTGTCGGCAATCTCGTTGCTGATGCCGATCAACTGACGCAGGGTCGCTCGCTGGCGAACGATCTGGGCATAGGCCTTGATGTTGGCGACAGACGGCGTGTTTTTCGCCAGCTCACTGAGGTACGCCAGACCACCCACCTGAGACGTCTGACCTTCCTTGTCCAGTTGTTCGGACAGGGTCACAACGTCGATCGGGCTGTTCTGATCGGCCAACCGGGCAATGGCGCGGAAGATCAGGCGGTGGTCATGCCGATAGAAATCGCCATCGGATACTTGATCAAGCACACGCTCCCAGGCGTTGTTGTCCAGCATCAAACCACCGAGCACAGCCTGTTCGGCCTCGATGGAATGCGGCGGCACCTTGAGGGCAGCAGTTTGCAGATCGTATTGCTCGGGGGCGGAAATATCGTTCATGGCCACTTGAATTCGAGGTTTACAGAATAGGGGCTGGCAGAAAGACAAAAGGCACGACCTGTAAACAGGATCGTGCCCGATGTTAATCCTCTAACGGCAAAGCCGCCAGACGATTGCGTACTGCTTAAGCTGCTACCACGACAACGCGAACGGTCGCTTCAACGTCGCTGTGCAGGTGCACGGCAACGTCGTATTCGCCGACGTTACGGATAGTGCCGTTCGGCAGACGAACTTCGCTTTTTGCAACTTCAACGCCAGAGGCGGTCAGTGCATCAGCGATGTCGTGAGTACCGATCGAACCGAACAGCTTGCCTTCGTCGCCAGCGGTGGCAGTGATGGTCACTTCCAGCTCAGCCAGTTGGGCAGCGCGAGTTTCGGCAGAAGCCTTTTTCTCTGCAGCCAGTTTTTCCAGCTCTGCACGACGCTCTTCAAACGCAGCCAGGTTGGCAGCGGTTGCAGCGGTTGCTTTGCCGTATGGCAGCAGGTAGTTACGACCGTAGCCGGCCTTAACGTTTACTTTGTCGCCCAGGTTGCCCAGGTTCGCGACTTTTTCCAGAAGGATCAGTTGCATGTGGAAAATCCTCTTAACTTTTAACCTTCACCGTTCGCAGGGCCTTCTCCGGAGTCTTTCGGCTTCCGGCGACCGCGAAAATCAATCAGGCTGTCGACAATGGCTATCACCACGAGCAACGGATAGATCAGCTGCATGAAGACCAGCAGCGTTATGTACATCCCCACCAGCCAGAACCTGGCCAGTCGCTTTTCAGCCACCATCCCATGAATCAGGGCCAGCCCGGCGAACAACAACGGTACGCTGCACAGCGGTGTAAGCATCGCCATCTGCGGACCGAAGTTCGGCCCCAGCAGCATGCACACCAACAGCACCGATGTTGGTATCAGCGGGAGTCTCAGGGCACGAAATTCGCGTCCGAAACCACCCGGGTTGTACAGCAACGCTTGCCAGTAACGCCCCAGGATCAGGGTCAGCACTGTAACGATTTGCAGCAACGACGCTATCAGGCCATTGAGTACCGGTGTAATCAGTGCTCCAAGACGCGCTCGCTCTTCTACGTTCAATTGCTCGTAGAGCCCCGTGAGCATTGCCGGCAGGTGTTTCTGCAACTCCTGCGACATCGCTTCAATGGGTTCGCGGAAAACCGTGCCCAGAATCACTGCATACAACATACCCAACGCCACGCTGACCAGCAGCACGCGGACCCAGGACTCGCTGGCACGCAAAACCATTGCCAAACTCAGTGAACCGAACAGCACCATGGCTGTACGTGGCTCACCGAAATACCACCAGGCCAAAGCCGGCAGCAGAGCCCAGGCCAGGACACCAACGGCATCACTGAACCCGCGTCGCAGGAGCACAAGGCAACCTGCAGCAGCACTTAACCAGAACAACAGCGGCAATGCCGCACATCCAGCCACTAGCAAAGTGGCCTGCATACGGCCGCGCATGATGAATTCAGCCAGGGCGCGCATGCTATCTATCCCTTGTTACGTTTTGTCGACTACCTGGTCTCAGCGGCCGTGGCTGTCGGTGTAGGCCAGCAAGGCCAGGAAGCGGGCGCGCTTGATAGCGGTGGCCAGCTGACGCTGATAACGTGCTTTGGTACCGGTGATGCGGCTTGGAACGATTTTGCCGGTCTCGGATACATAAGCTTTCAGAGTGTTGAGATCTTTGTAATCGATCTCTTTCACGTCTTCAGCGGTGAAGCGGCAGAATTTACGACGACGGAAGAAACGTGCCATGTAATAGGCTCCTCAAAAGGTCCGTGGATTACTCGTCAGCGTTATCGCTAACGTCGCTGTTGTCACCGTCATCGCCATCGGCGCTGTCGGAGTGCTCAGGACGGTCACGACGCTCACGGCGCTCACTGCGGTTCTCTTCAGCCTTGAGCATCTCGGACTGGCCAGTTACGGCTTCGTCGCGACGGATGACCAGGTTACGGATCACAGCATCGTTGTAACGGAAGTTGTCTTCCAGCTCGGCCAGGGCCTTGCCAGTGCACTCAACGTTCAGCATCACGTAGTGAGCCTTGTGAACATTGTTGATTGCGTAGGCCAGTTGACGACGGCCCCAATCTTCCAGGCGGTGGATTTTGCCGCCGTCTTCTTCGATCAGCTTGGTGTAACGCTCAACCATGCCGCCGACTTGCTCGCTTTGATCCGGGTGGACCAAAAAGATAATTTCGTAATGACGCATGAATGCTCCTTACGGGTTGTAGCCTGCCGCCAAAGCGGTCAGACAAGGAGTGAATGACACTGTTAGTCTTGCTCAGGGACAGACACGAAAGCGCCTGCCGTGACAGCAAGGGGCGCAATTGTAGAGAAGGGGAGAAGAAGCTGCAAGGGAAAGAGGAAGTTGCAAGCCTCAAGCTATAAGCTGCAAGAGAAAGCCGCAAGCCGCAAGCTGCAAGCGGGAAGCTACACGCTACAAGCCGCACCATGACCGCTTGAAGCTTATAGCTTGCAGCTTGCCGCTAACACCTACTTCTTCGCCGAGGCCGCTTTGACGCTGCGCTGGCGCATCGCCTCGAACAGGCAGACGCCGGTTGCGACCGAGACGTTCAGGCTGCTGACGCTACCGGCCATCGGCAGGCGTACCAGATAGTCGCAGTGCTCGCGAGTCAGGCGGCGCATGCCTTTGCCTTCGGCACCCATGATCAGGATGGTCGGGCCGGTGAGGTCTTGCTGATACAGCTCCTGCTCGGCTTCGCCAGCCGTACCGACAACCCACAGACCGCGCTGCTGGAGTTTTTCCAGGCTGCGGGCCAGGTTGGTCACGGCCACCAGCGGAATGACTTCCGCCGCGCCACATGCAACTTTACGCACAGCGGGCGTCAGGGTGGCGGACTTGTCCTTGGGCACAATCACCGCCAGCGCGCCGGCCGCATCGGCGGTACGCAGGCATGCGCCGAGGTTATGCGGATCGGTAACGCCATCGAGCACCAGAATCAGCGGCGCACCTTCGGTACGGTCCAGCAGCTCATCGAGCATCGCCTCGCCCCAGACCTGGCTCGGACTGACATCTGCCACCACGCCTTGGTGCACACCCTCGACCCAGGCATCCATCTCGCGACGCTCAGCCTGACCGATAGTGACGCGATTCTGGCCAGCCAGCTCGACAAGCACCTGGACCCGAGGATCGTTCCGGCCTTCAGCCAGCCAGATGTGCTTGACCCGCTTTGGGTGGTGACGCAGCAACGCTTCTACAGCGTGCACGCCGTAGATTTTTTCCAACTGACTCATGACTTGGCCTTGGGTTTACGCGCCCCGCCACTTTTCGCAGCTGGAGCAGAGCCCGATTTGGACGGACCCTTACGATGTTTACTGGGTTTCGACGCAGCAGAACCCGACTTGTCGGATTTACCCGAGGAAGTCTTGCCGCCGGTCTTTGCCTGATCCAGAAGAGCCTTTTTCATTTCCCGGCTCTTGCGCACTTCGGCGTTTTTCGCCGCGGCATCGCTGGGACGATAGGCTTCGGATACGGCTTCCTTGGTCGAAGAACCACGACGCCCGGCAGGCTTGGCCGCTGACTTTTCCTTCTCGGCAGCAGGTGCAGGCGCAGTTTCCTGGCCGCGACGCTTGCGACCGACAGGCGCACTGGTCGTCTTCTCGGACACTTCGAAGTCGATCTTGCGCTCATCCAGATCGACGCGCATGACACGCACTTCGACCGTATCGCCCAGACGGAAGCTGCGACCACTGCGCTCACCCGCAAGGCGGTGATGCACAGGGTCGAAGTGGTAGTAATCGCCCGGCAAGGCGGTTACGTGAACCAGACCCTCGACGTAGATATCGGTCAGCTCGACGAACAGACCAAAACCGGTCACGGCCGTGATCACACCCGGGAACGACTCGCCCACGCGATCCTTCATGAACTCGCACTTGAGCCAGTTCACCACATCACGCGTAGCTTCGTCGGCACGGCGCTCGCTCATGGAGCACTGCTCGCCCAACTGTTCCAGAATGGCTTCGTCGTAAGGATAGATACGCGCCTTCGGAATCGTTGCAGCACCGGCACGACGAACGTGCGGCGTATCCTGCTTCGAGCGGATCACGCTGCGGATGGCCCGGTGCGTGAGCAGGTCGGGATAACGACGGATCGGCGAAGTGAAGTGCGTGTACGCTTCGTAGTTCAGACCGAAGTGACCGTTGTTGTCCGAGCTGTAGACCGCCTGACTCAACGAACGCAGCATCACGGTCTGGATCAGGTGGTAATCCGGACGATCGCGCACGGTTTCCAGCAACGCCTGATAATCCTTCGGTGTAGGACCTTCCTTGCCTTTGTGCAGCGACAGACCCAGCTCGCCCAGGAAAGCGCGCAGCTTTTCCAGACGCTCTGGCGGCGGACCATCGTGAACACGATAGAGCGCAGGAATTTCATGCTTCTTCAGGAATTCGGCAGTGGCCACGTTCGCAGCCAGCATGCACTCTTCGATCAGTTTGTGAGCATCGTTGCGGGTCGTCGGACGGATTTCGGCAATCTTGCGCTCGGAACCGAAAATGATCCGGGTTTCCTGAGTCTCGAAATCGATTGCGCCACGCACATGACGCGCGCCCAGCAGCACTTTATACATCGCATAAAGCTGCTTGAGGTGCGGCACCACTTCAGCGTATTCGCCACGCAGCGCCTTGGCCTCGGAAGTCTTCGGCTGCTCCAGAATCGTGCTGACCTTGTTGTAGGTCAGGCGAGCATGGGAGTGAATGACGGCTTCGTAGAAGACGTAGTCGGTCATTTCGCCGGTCTTGGAGATGGTCATCTCACAAACCATGGCCAGACGATCAACAAGCGGGTTCAGCGAGCACAGGCCGTTGGACAACTGCTCAGGCAGCATCGGCACCACGCGCTCGGGGAAATACACCGAGTTGCCGCGCACCTGGGATTCTGCATCCAGCGCCGAGCCGATTTTCACGTAGCTCGATACGTCGGCAATCGCCACATAGAGCTTCCAGCCACCGGAGAACAGGCGCAGCTTGCCCGGTTTTGCTTCACAGTAGACCGCATCGTCGAAGTCGCGAGCGTCTTCACCGTCAATGGTCACAAAAGGCAAGTGACGCAGGTCGACGCGGTTTTCCTTGTCCTTCTCTTCGACTTCCGGCTTGAGCTTCGCTGCTTCCTTGAGCACGGCTTCAGGCCATACATGGGGAATGTCGTAGGTGCGCAACGCGACATCGATTTCCATGCCGGGCGCCATGTAGTTGCCCACTACTTCAACCACATCACCTTGCGGCTGGAAGCGCGGCGTCGGCCAGTGGGTGATTTTCACCTCGACGAACTGACCGACTTTCGCATTGTTGTTGCGACCGGGCGTCACCAGCACTTCCTGCTGGATCTTCGGGTTATCCGGGATGACGAAACCGATGCCGCTCTCTTCGAAGTAGCGACCAACGATGGTTTCGTGAGCACGGGAAACGACTTCGACAATGACACCTTCACGACGGCCACGGCGGTCGAGGCCAGAAACGCGTGCCAAGGCACGGTCGCCGTCGAACACCAGACGCATCTGCGCCGGACTCATGAACAGGTCGTCGGAGCCATCATCGGGAACCAGGAAACCGAAACCGTCACGGTGTCCGGTGATGCGGCCCAGGATCAGGTCCAGCTTGTCCACCGGCGCGTAGGTTCCGCGGCGGGTGTAGATCAACTGAGCGTCGCGCTCCATCGCCCGCAGACGACGACGCAAGGCCTCGAATTGATCCTCGGTGGACAGGCCGAACTCTTCGACCAGTTGCTCGCGACTTGCCGGCGAACCGCGCTCGGCAAGGTGCTGCAGAATCAGCTCACGGCTGGGAATAGGGTTTTCGTATTTTTCCGCTTCACGAGCGGCCTCGGGATCGAGGGACTGCCAATCGGCCATTAGAGAGTTTTCACCTTGTCTATATGTGGGTTAGTTTGGCATACACCTATTGAAACGGGAAATTTCAGACTCACCTGCCCCTCTAAAAATCCTTCCGGATGGCGCGAAAAACCGTACTGGACGCCGCCTGCGAAATTTTCCAAATATTTTTGGCAACAGGGGTTTACAGCTCAAAAGGCGCTCCGTATAGTGCGCGCCATCGACAGGCAAACACTTGTTGATACTGCCCAGATGGTGAAATTGGTAGACACGCCAGCTTCAGGTGCTGGTGACCGCAAGGTCGTGGAAGTTCGAGTCTTCTTCTGGGCACCAATTCAGAGCTGCAGATTACATCAATCTTCAGGCTCAAACAAAAACCCGCGAAAGCGGGTTTTTGCATTTCAGGGTTTTGATTATTAAAACCAAAACAGGGGTTTACAGATCGAAACTCCCTCCGTATAGTGCGCCCCATCAACGGCGTACAGCGCTGAAGATGCTGCCCAGATGGTGAAATTGGTAGACACGCCAGCTTCAGGTGCTGGTGACCGCAAGGTCGTGGAAGTTCGAGTCTTCTTCTGGGCACCAATTCAAACAAAACCGAGCCTAGCGCTCGGTTTTGTGCTTTTCGGGGTTTGGAATTTGTAGCATCGCGAATGAATTCTCCCCTACTGTGGGAGCGAATTCATTCGCGAAAACCCCACAACTAAGCCCTGAACTGCCCCAGACTCGCCTTCAACTGCGCAGCCAGCCCATTGAGCACCTTGCCGCTGGCCGTAGTTTCGACGACCGCTTTGGCAGCCTGCTCGGCCTGAGCATGGATCACTTCGACACGACCACGCACCGCCTGAGCACCTTCGGCCTGATGCTCCGCCGCCCTGGTGGCCAGATCGATTGCCGCATGCACCTGCTCGACTGACTCCTGCACTGTCTGTTGCAGCTTCGCGCTATCGCGCAGAACCGCCAACCCTTCCTTGGCCTGCCGCCCGGCAAGACCAATGGCAGCCACTGCTTCCTTGGCACCGCGCTGCAAGGCACCGATATGCTCCTGGATATCTCCGGTGGAACTCTGGGTCTTGCTGGCCAGTGCACGCACCTCATCGGCCACCACCGCAAAACCACGTCCGGTTTCGCCAGCGCGAGCCGCTTCGATGGCCGCGTTCAGGGCCAGCAGGTTGGTTTGCTCGGCAATGCCGTGAATCACTTCAAGCACGACTTCGATCTGCTCGCTCTGCTGCGCCAGACGCTCGATGACTTTCGCCCCGGTTTCCACCTGCCCGGCCAGCGCCTCGATCAAACCTCCCACCTGATTCGAGGTGCGAGTGTTCTCGTCGGTCGCCTGCTTGATGCCAACCACCTGCTGCAAGGCAGCCTGCATGGCATTGCTTTCCGACTGCGCCTCATCGGCCATCTGCTCAAGAGCCTTCAGGCTGGCCGCCACTTCGTCACGTTGCCGCTCAGCCGCCGCATCGGCGCCGGCGTTACGCTGACTCATCACACCGATTTCAACGCCGGTACGCTGAGCCACTTCGCCCGCCTCGCGCACGATCGGCTGCAGCTTGTCGATGAAGCGGTTGACCGCCGCCGACATATCGCCAATTTCGTCATTGCTGTCGAGCCTGACACGCTTGGTCAGATCGCCCTCGCCTGCCGCCAGATCATTGAGGGCTGCAATCAGCAGATGCAGCTTGCTGACCACTCGACGCCCCAGCACCACAGCCAGCAACAGCAACACACCCAGGCCGACCAGCGCCAGACCAAGCCCGATTCTCCAGCGCAGGTCTTCAGCCGCACCTTGAACGGCAAGGCTTGTATTGCTGGTCATCGCAGTTGCAGCGCTCTGGGCAGACTGCAAGCGGGTGCGAAGCGCTGCCGAGCTATCTTTCGATGCGCTCACCAGGCTTTCAGAAACCAGTTGCTCGCCATTGGTGATCAGGGACGCGAAGCGCTTGTCCAGCGCCACCAGGTTTTCCTCGACCGCTGCCGTGGAAACCCCCATGCGCACCTTGCCGATCTCGACACCATTAGGGCTGATGGAGGCTTCGATGTAGTAAACCGATGGATCGCTTTTCGCGGCATTCAGGACCTTGTCCATGGCGCGCTCGCCTTCACCCTTGGCGAGCAGCGACTTGATCAAGGGGTTGTCACGGTTCAGATAACGGGTCAGGTGCTCACCGGCAGCATCGTCGTAGACGACGAACAGCACATTGGGATTGCGCTGTGCACGACGGGCGAATTCGGACAATGTGGGCGTGTCGTTATCCCACATGGCCCGCGGCGCCACCGCCGCCAGCAACTCGGCCATATCGGTAGCCGAATCCTTGAGACTCTTTTCCAGCGTAGCGCGCAATTGCACCTGTTCGTCCTTGAGGCGCGTAGACAAGCCGGCACTCAAGCGTTGACGGGTGCTGGCAGAAAGCGCATCAAGACTTGATGTCACCTCGCTACTCGCCCGCTCCAGCTCAGAAGACAAATGTTGCGAATCTACCCCCAACCGGCTGGCGAGATCCGCCTCCAGCGCCGTGACGGTGCTCCGGGTAAGAGCGACTGCAACAAGCACCTGCACCAGAATGGCAATACCAAGCGCGATGAAAACCGGACGCAGCAAGCGGCTGCGTAAAAGAGAGAGCACTGCTGACACGGGAGAATCCCTCCACCATGGGTGACATTAAAATAATGGCACCTTTTCTGACGCTTCTGTGTAGCAAGCGCCGTGCCGTTCGGCAAGCACAATCCAGTACCCGAACACCAGACAGCCGGAAACAAAAAAGGGCCGCAAGATGCGGCCCTTTTTAGATAGCTCAACGAGCCCGATCAGGCAAACGGATGACGCAGAACGATGGTTTCGTTGCGGTCAGGGCCGGTGGAGATGATATCGATAGGCGCGCCTACCAATTCCTCAACACGCTTGATGTAGGCACGAGCATTCTCAGGCAGCTCTGCCAGAGTTTTGGCACCCAGAGTGGATTCGCTCCAGCCTGGCATCTGCTCGTAGACCGGACGCAGACCGTTGTAGCTGTCGGCATCGGTAGGCGCTTCGATGACTGCACCGTCTTCGTTCTCGTAGCCGACACAGATGTTGATGGTTTCCAGACCATCGAGAACGTCCAGCTTGGTCAGGCACAGGCCCGAGATGCTGTTGATCTCGATAGCGCGACGCAGGATGACTGCATCGAACCAGCCACAACGACGGGCACGGCCAGTGGTAGCACCGAACTCGTGGCCACGCTTGGCCAGGAAAGCACCGACGTCATCGAACAGCTCGGTAGGGAAAGGACCCGAACCGACGCGAGTGGTGTAGGCCTTGGTGATGCCCAGGATGTAATCCAGGTACATCGGACCGAAACCCGAACCGGTGGCAATGCCGCCAGCAGTGGTGTTGGAGCTGGTGACGTACGGATAGGTACCGTGGTCGATATCCAGCAGCGAACCCTGGGCGCCTTCGAACATGATGTCTTTGCCGTCGCGACGCATTTCATGCAGCGCAGCGGTGACGTCGAGCATCATCGGCTTGAGCAGGTCAGCGTATTCCATGCACTCGTCGAGCGTCTTCTGGAAGTCGATGGCAGGCTCTTTGTAGTAATTGACCAGCACGAAGTTGTGGTAGTCGAGCAGCTCGCCCAGCTTGGCCGCGAAACGCTCGCGATGGAACAGGTCGCCAATGCGCAGACCGCGACGCGCCACCTTGTCTTCGTAAGCCGGGCCGATACCGCGACCGGTCGTACCGATCTTCAGTTCACCACGGGCTTTTTCACGCGCCTGATCCAGAGCAACGTGATACGACAGGATCAGCGGGCAGGAAGGGCTGATGCGCAGACGCTCGCGCACCGGAATGCCTTTCTCTTCAAGCTTGACGATTTCGCGCAGCAGCGCGTCGGGTGCAACCACCACACCGTTACCGATCAGGCACTGCACACCTTCGCGCAGGACACCGGACGGAATCAGGTGCAGGACGGTCTTCTCGCCATCGATCACCAGTGTGTGACCTGCGTTGTGGCCACCCTGATAGCGAACCACAGCGGTCGCATGTTCGGTCAGCAGATCAACGATCTTGCCTTTGCCCTCATCACCCCATTGGGTGCCCAGGACTACGACATTCTTACCCATAACACTTGTCCTCATTCACGCAAACTTGGTGCCGGCGGCGGCCGGCAGGAATACTCAAGAAGCCAGCGGCATTACCTGCCAACGCTCGCCATGCTGAATCAATTGCCGATCGCAATCGGCTTCACGCGCTGCACTCACCTGCTGCCCAGGCAAAGCCTGAACCACACGCTGCCCTTCGCTGCGCAACTGGCAAACCTGCTGCCAGAGTGCTGCATCCGTACTGTCCGGCATCCATATACCACCCGATGGCAGTTCGATTTCTGCACGGCCCAGTGTCACCAGGGTTTTCAGGTCCGTGGAGAAACCGGTTGCCGGACGGGCGCGACCGAAGTCGGCGCCGATATCATCATAACGACCGCCCTGGGCAATCGATTGACCTACGCCCGGTACGAACACCGCGAAGACCACACCGGTATGGTAGTGGTAGCCGCGCAGCTCACCGAGGTCGAAATACAAGGGCAACTGCGGGAAGCGTGCAGACAGGCGATCGGCGATGCTCAGCAGATCGTCCAGTGCAGCCAGCACGGGCGCAGGCGCATTCGCCAGACGGTCGCGCGCAGCAGCCAGGACTTCACGACCACCACACAGGTCGACCAGAGCCCGCAGCATCGTGGCCAGCTCTTGCGGCAGATCGGCCGTCAGGGCAATGACTTCATCGATGGCCTTGCGCTGCAGGGCATCGAACAACTGCTGCTCGACCTCGCCCGACAGACCGGCCGCACGGGCCAGCCCACGATAGATACCCACATGCCCAAGGTCCATGTGAACATCAGGGACATCGGCCAGTTGCAGCATCGCCAGCATCAGGCTGATGACTTCGACATCGCTGCTCGGGCTCGCATCGCCATACAACTCGGCGCCCAGCTGAATCGGGCTGCGCGAGGACGACAAGGCACGCGGCTGGGCATGCAGGACGCTGCCCGCATAGCAAAGACGGCTTGGCCCTTCACGCTTGAGGGTGTGCGCATCGATACGCGCCACCTGCGGCGTGATATCGGCACGAAAGCCCATTTGCCGTCCCGACTGCGGATCGATCACCTTGAAGGTGCGCAGATCCAGATCCGAGCCTGCTCCGGTGAGCAGAGACTCCAGATATTCGATATGCGGGGTGACGACAAACTCATAGCCCCAGCTCTGGAACAGATCCAACACCTGACGACGCGCTACTTCGATACGCGCCGCTTCTGGTGGCAGTACTTCTTCGATGCCATCTGGTAGCAGCCAGCGGTCAACCGTTGCCATTACGCCATTCCCCTGTGATCCGGGTGGCCAGCCGTGAGGCAAGCCTTGAGTGAAGCAGAAAGTGGTCGCCCGTATGACGGGCACGACAAACGCCCGAGACAGGCCTTGCTGACCACTCTCCTCGAAAAATCTTGCCGCTCGCCAAGTCGGCTGCGGCCAATCAATCGTGCAGACGCAAAAAAGCCGGGAATTTCCCGGCTGCCGCATCATACACACGTTTTACCGTACGATCACCCCACCGGGCGGTTTTGCCGCCCGGCGGGTTGATGAATTACGGCTTGGCTTTTTCCAGGAAGCGGAAGAACTCGCTGCTCGGATCAAGCACCATCACGTCACTCTTGTTCGTGAAGCTTTCGCGGTAGGCACGCAGGCTACGGTAGAACGCGTAGAACTCCTGGTCCTGGCCGTAAGCCTTGGAGTAGATCGCAGCAGCCTGGGCATCACCGTCACCGCGCGTCTCTTCAGACTCGCGATAGGCTTCAGCCAGCAGTACACGGCGCTGACGATCGGCATCGGCACGAATACCTTCAGCCAGCTCGTTACCCTTGGCACGGTGCTCACGCGCTTCACGCTCACGCTCGGTGCTCATGCGCTCGAATACGCTGCGGTTGACTTCCTTGGGCAGGTCGATGGCCTTGACCCGGACATCGATCACTTCGATACCCAGCTCTTTCTCGGCCATGCGGTTCAGGGAGCCAGTGATGTCAGCCATCAGCGCGTCACGCTCACCCGACACGACTTCGTGCAGGGTGCGCTTGCCGAACTGGTCACGAAGGCCGGATTCCAGACGACGCGACAGGCGCTCGTCGGCAATCTGCTTGAGGCCGGAAGTCGCGGTGTAGAAACGCTCCGCATCCTTCACGCGCCACTTGGCGTAGGCATCGACCATGACCGCTTTCTTTTCCAGCGTCAGGAAACGCTGGGTAGGCGCGTCGAGCGTCAACAGACGGCCATCGAACTTGCGCACCTGGTTCATGTAAGGAACCTTCACATGAAGGCCCGGCGGCACATCGGCCTTGACCACACGACCGAATTGCAGCAGAACCGCACGCTCGGTCTGAGACACGATATAGAGGCTGTTCCAGGCAACGATTGCCAGCACCACGCCAACAATAAGGGTGATCAGCGATTTATTGCTCATCAGCGACTCTCCCTGGTACGTACATCGCGCTGCTGGGTATCGGGCGCTCGCGTACCGACATCCGTTCCAGTCGCGGATGGACTACCGGAACCCGAGGTGTTTCCGGTGCTACCGCCACGACTGCTTTCGATCATCTTGTCGAGCGGCAGATAAAGCAGATTGTTCTGACCCTTGTCGCCGGTCACGAGAACCTTGCTGGTATTGCTGAAGACTTCCTGCATGGTGTCCAGATACAGACGCTGGCGGGTGACTTCAGGCGCCTTGCGGTATTCGGCAACCAGCTTGGTAAAGCGGTCAGCCTCACCCTTGGCGCGGGAAACCACTTCATCGCGGTAGCCGTTGGCGTCTTCGATGATGCGCTGAGCCTGACCACGAGCTTCAGGAATCACGCCATTGGCGTAGCTCTCGGCCTGGTTGCGGGCACGCTGCTCGTCTTCACGGGCGCGGATCACGTCGTCGAAGGCTTCCTGCACTTCACGCGGTGCAGCTGCGCTCTGTACGTTCACCTGGGTGATGGTGATACCGGTGCGATAGGTATCGAGGAAGCGTTGCAGACGCTCCTTGATTTCGCTGGCCATCAACTCACGACCTTCGGTCAGCACCTGATCCATCGCCGTGGAACCCACGACATGGCGCAGCGCACTTTCGGTCGCGTGCTGCAGGCTGATTTCAGGCTGATCGACGTTCAGCACGAAGTCCTGCAGGTTGCTGATCTTGTACTGCACGGTCAGCGGCACTTCGACGATGTTCTCGTCTTCGGTCAGCATCTGGCCCTGCTTGCTGTAGGCACGTTCGCGAGTCACGTTTTCCATGTACTTGCGATCGAACGGCGGGAAATAGATATTCAGACCCGAACCTACGGTTTCGTAGTATTGGCCGAAACGCAGAACGACAGCCTGCTCCTGCTCGTCAACGACGTAAACGGCGTTGTAAAGCCAGAAAGCGAAAAGCACGACAAGGCCGATGCCCAGCAGGCCGAAGCCACCGCCGCCACCCGAACCGCCGCCATTACCGTCACTGCTGCGTTTCTTACCGCCGCCGAACAACCCATTCAGGCTTTCCTGCAGCTTACGGAAGGCCTCGTCGAGATCAGGTGGTCCCTTGCGGTCGCCGCCACGGCGTTTTCCACCCCAGGGATCTTGATTATTCGAGTTGCCACCCGGCTCATTCCAAGCCATAGCGCTCTCCATCTGATAAAGCAAAGACGCGCCCACGGCGCGCCAACCAATGCTACAGAATGCCCGTTAAAGCCGTACAATGGCTTTAACGCGCTTTTATTGCAAAGTGTGTTGCTCAATGAACTCCAGCGGTTGCAGTCCTTCGCGACTCACCAGGCGATTGAATTCGACTCGCGGCAGACGAACTGCCAACAGGCTGGCACCTTCTTCGTCATGGTTTTCACTCTGCACCGCGCCCAACTCAAAAAACTGTGCGCGCAGTCGAGCAAAACGCTGAGGCAAACGCAAGGTGCCGACAAACAAATCGTCACCCAGCAACTCGGCCACAGCCTGCTTGAGCAGGTCCAGCCCTCGACCGTCATGGGCAGACACCCAGACACGCTGCGGCTTGCCATCGGCATCGCGTTGTATCTGAGGCTCTACGCCTTCCAGCAAATCGAGTTTGTTATACACCTCGAGTATCGGCAAGCCCTCGGCACCGATCTCTCCCAGCACCGCCATGACCTGCTCGATCTGCGACATGCGGTCAGGCTCATGGGAATCGATGACATGCAGCAGCAGGTCCGAGTTGCTCGACTCTTCGAGCGTCGCCCGGAAAGCCTCGACCAGCTTGTGCGGCAGGTGACGGATGAAACCTACGGTGTCGGCCAGAACGATCGGCCCCAGGTCGTCGAGCTGCAAACGGCGCAGGGTCGGATCGAGGGTTGCGAACAACTGGTCGGCCGCGAACACTTCAGAGTCCGTCACCGCATTGAAGAGTGTCGATTTGCCGGCGTTGGTATAGCCCACCAGTGAAACCGAAGGGATATCGGCGCGCTTGCGCCCTCTGCGGGCCTGATCGCGCTGACTGCGAACCTTTTCCAGGCGTGCCTTGATCTGCCGCAGGCGAACCCGAAGCAGGCGACGGTCCGTTTCCAGCTGGGTTTCACCCGGCCCACGCAAACCGATACCACCTTTCTGACGCTCAAGGTGAGTCCAGCCACGAACAAGACGGGTACTCATATGCTCAAGCTGGGCCAGTTCGACCTGCAGCTTGCCTTCGTGAGTGCGCGCACGTTGCGCGAAGATGTCCAGAATCAGACCGGTGCGATCCAGCACGCGACACTCGAATGCACGCTCGAGGTTACGTTCCTGGCTGGGCGAGAGGGTGTGATTGAAGATAACCAGATCGGCCTGCTCGGACCTGACCTGGTCGCGAAGCTCTTCGACCTTGCCAGTACCAATCAGGTATTTGGCCGATGGCCGATGACGCGGCACGTTGATAAACGCGACGGTATCGGCACCCGCCGATATGGCCAGTTCCTGAAACTCCTGCGGATCTTCGCGCGCCTCAGGGTCCTGACCATCCAGGTGAACGAGAATGGCCCGCTCACCACCACTGTGGCGCTCAAAGAACAAGGCAGACTCCTATCAGGCGTTACCTGGCTCAGCATCACCCGAATCGGAATCGGTAGCGCTAGGCAGGCGAATCGGACGAACAGGAACAACAGTGGAGATTGCGTGCTTGTAGACCATCTGGCTGACAGTGTTTTTCAGCAGGATGACGAACTGGTCAAAAGACTCGATGGTGCCTTGCAGCTTGATGCCGTTAACCAGATAGATCGAAACCCCGACCTTCTCTTTACGCAAGGTATTCAGGTAAGGGTCTTGTAGCGAATGCCCTTTTGACATGTGCCGCACTCCTTTAAGGATCAATAATAATAAAACGAATTCGATTGGCTTGAACCGGCCACCCCCCAAGGATAGACGGCAATTGCAAGGACTCAGCCCAATATGGAGGCCGATCCCAGGTATTTCAAGGTGCGTGGCAGATTGTCGCGTGCCAGGCTGTCCAACCAGTGCAAATTCTCCCAACTGCGTAACCAGGTGAACTGCCTTTTGGCCAGCTGGCGCGTGGCAATGATGCCCCGTTCCTGCATTTCTTCCCGTGTCAGCTTCCCATCCAGGTGATCCCAGACCTGGCGATAACCGACAGCTCTTATCGATGGCAACCCTGAATGCAGGTCTCCTCTTGAGCGCAAAGCCAGTACTTCGTCCAGAAACCCCTGATCCAGCATTTGCAAAAAGCGTAGCGCGATGCGGTCATGTAACACCTTGCGATCAGCCGGAGCTATCGCGAGACTGGCCACAGTATAGGGCAATTGCTGACGCCCGGACGCTGTGGCTTGAGCAGTTTGCTCAGATTGTTGCTCGCGATGCGCTGTCATGCTCATCCCGCTGACCCGATACACCTCCAGAGCCCTGATCAGACGCTGCGGATCGTTGGGATGGATACGTGCCGCAGACACCGGATCCACGGCAGCCAACTGATCATGCAACGCCTGCCAGCCATGGGCCTTTGCCTGGGCTTCAAGCTCGGCTCGAACCTGTGCATCGGCGGCAGGCATATCGGCAAGCCCGTCCAATAGAGCCTTGAAATACAACATAGTGCCGCCCACCAGCAAAGGAATATTTCCCCGTGCGGTAATTTCGGCCATGGCAGCCAGGGCGTCAGTACGGAAATCGGAGGCGCTGTAGCTTTCGGACGGGTCGAGAATATCGATCAGACGATGGGGAAATTCGGCCAGCTGTTCCCGTGAGGGCTTGGCCGTGCCGATATCCATGCCGCGATAGACCAGCGCCGAATCGACGCTGATCAGCTCGCAGGGCAGGACTTTGGTCAGTTCGATGGCAAGATCGGTCTTGCCAGCGGCAGTTGGCCCCATGAGAAAGATGGCCGGTGGTAAAGCATTCATTCAACGACCGCGCAGGAATAATTTGTCCAGGTCGTCCAGGCCCATCTGGGTCCAGGTGGGTCGACCATGGTTGCATTGGCCGCTGCGCTCGGTGTTTTCCATGTCGCGCAGCAAGGCGTTCATTTCCGGGATGGCCAGACGGCGGTTGGCCCGAACCGCGCCATGGCACGCCATGGTGCCCAGCAGTTCGTTGATATGCGCCTGCACCCGGTCGCTGGTGCCGTATTCCATCAGGTCGGCCAGTACATCACTGACCAAACGGTTCGCCTCGGCCTGCTTGAGCAGGGCCGGAATCTGCCGGATGGCCAGGGTTTCCGGGCCAAGGCGCTGCAATTCGAAGCCCAGGCGCTGGAAGGTCGCGATGTGCTCTTCAGCACAATCGGCCTCGCGCTGACTCACCGACAGTGATTCGGGCACCAACAGCGGCTGTCCGCTGAGGCCTTCGCTGGCCATGGCGATTTTCAGGCGCTCGTACATGATGCGCTCATGGGCGGCATGCATGTCCACCAGCACCAGCCCGTGGGCGTTTTCGGACAGGATATAAATGCCCTTGAGCTGCGCCAGCGCGTAACCCAGTGGCGGAATATCGCTCTGCGACTCCGGCAGCGAAGCCGGTGCAGCCTCGGGCAGCGGCGCGAAAAACTCGCGATAGGCACTTTGCGCTTCGGCAGTTGGCAACGCAGAAGTCGGACGTGGCGAGTACTGATACTGATAGCCACCGCCCGAACCGCCAGACGCCGGTCGTGCATAAGGCTCGCCCTGAGGCTGCTCCAGCACATTGTTCGCCAGACGCATTTCACCCTGCGGCCCGAACTCCCCGGCCTGCGGCCCGCTTGGGCGCTCGACCACGGGTATCGGCGCGCTGGTCAACTGATCGTCGGGGCGCACATCACCCAGGGAACGATGCAGGGTGCCATACAGGAAATCATGCACCATGCGCCCGTCACGGAAGCGCACTTCATGCTTGGTCGGGTGAACGTTGACGTCCACGGCAGCCGGATCCAGCTCGAAAAACAGCACGAATGTCGGGTGCCGACCATTGAACAGCACGTCGCGATACGCCTGACGGACCGCATGGGCCACCAGCTTGTCGCGCACCGCACGGCCATTGACGAAGAAATACTGAAGATCCGCCTGACTGCGCGAGAACGTCGGCAAGCCGACCCAACCCCACAGATGCAGGCCGTTGCGCTCGATTTCTATCGGCAGCGCCTGCTCCAGGAAGCCAGGCCCGCAGATCGCCCCGACACGACGCGCTCGTGCAGCATCGTCATGGGCTTCGTGCAGGCTCAGCACTGTCTTGCCGTTGTGGCGAAGATGGAAAGCAACGTCGAAACGCGCCAGCGCCATGCGTTTGATGACTTCCTGCAGGTGATCGAATTCGGTCTTCTCGGCCTTGAGAAACTTGCGACGCGCCGGCGTATTGAAAAACAGATCGCGAACTTCCACCGAAGTACCGACCGGATGCGCGGCGGGTTGCACACGCGGCGCCATGTCGCGCCCTTCGGTTTCAACCTGCCAGGCCTTGTCGGCATCGCGAGTGCGAGACGTCAGGGTAAGGCGCGCCACGGAGCTGATCGACGCCAGTGCCTCACCCCGAAACCCCAGGCTCATGACCCGCTCAAGGTCTTCCAGCTCGCGAATCTTGCTGGTCGCATGTCGCGCCAGTGCAAGAGGCAAGTCATCGGAAGAAATGCCACTGCCATCATCACGGACTTTCAGCAGCTTGATACCGGCCTGCTCGACATCGACGTCAATGCGTCGGGCACCGGAATCCAGGCTGTTTTCCAGCAGTTCCTTGATGACCGAAGCCGGGCGCTCGACCACCTCACCCGCAGCAATCTGGTTGGCCAGTCGCGGGCTGAGCAGTTCGATACGGGCTGCATTCAAGGCCGCATTCGCGGCATCGGCCTGATCGCCGTCGAGAAGAAGGTCACTCATTATTGCGCCGCCACCTCCGTGCTCGGGATGCTCAGGTCCTGGCCGATGCGCAGGGCATCGGTCTTCAGGTTGTTGGCATTGCGCAGGGTCGCCACGCTCATGTCATAACGGGCAGCCACCATCGCCAGGGTTTCCCCCGAGCGCACGACATGGGTACGAGGCCCCTGCGCCAGCTTGCCGTTATCCCGCAGCCAGGCAATGTAAGTGCCTTGAGGCGGGTTCTGCTGGAAGAACTGTTTGACGCCGGAGTTGATCGAACGCGCAAGCGCCTGCTGGTGAGCAGCCGTGGTCAGCTTGTTGGCTTCGTTGGCGTTGGAAATGAAGCCGGTTTCCACCAGGATCGACGGAATGTCAGGGGACTTGAGCACCATGAACCCGGCCTGTTCGACACGGGACTTGTGCAGCGAAGTCACCCGTCCGATATTGCTCAACACCTTCTGCCCGACGTTCAGGCTCGACGACAGCGAAGCCGTCATGGACAGGTCAAGCAGCACCCCTGCCAGCATCCGGTCCTTGTCATCCAGACTGACCGCACCGGCACCACCGATCAGGTCGGAACGGTTTTCACTGTCCGCCAGCCAGCGTGCGGTTTCGGAGGTTGCGCCCTTGTCGGACAAGGCAAACACCGAGGCACCAAAGGCTGCTTTCGAAGGTGCGGCGTCGGCGTGAATGGACACGAACAGGTCTGCGCCCTTGGCACGAGCGATTTCCGTACGTTTGCGCAACGGAATGAAATAGTCGCCGGTGCGCGTCAGCTCGGCACGGTAGCCCTTTTCACCATTGATCTGGCGTTGCAGCTCCTTGGCGATGGACAACACCACATGTTTCTCTTGCTGGCCGCTGCCGCCGGAGGCGCCAGGGTCTTCGCCGCCATGACCGGCGTCGATCACGACCACGATATCGCGCTTGCCGTTGGGCACAGGCGTCAGCTTGATTTCGGGCTTGGCCGGGCTCACAGGAACGGCGGGCGCGGTATTGGCCACGTTGTCCGGGATAGTCGGCGCAGGATTGGCGTCGGCGGCATTGTCGAACAGGTCCACCACCAGACGGTTGCCGTATTGCTGGTTGGGCGCCAGGGTGAAGCTCTTGGGCGTGACCACCTTTTTCAGGTCGATGACCACCCGCAGATCCGTCGGAGTACGCTGAGCCGAACGCATGCTGGTGATCGGCGTGTTGGCCGTTGCCACATTCAGCGGTCCGGCAAGGGTCGCGCCATTGATATCGATGACCAGGCGATCAGGCGATGTCAGCGTGAAAACACTGTGCTGGACAGGCCCGGACAGATCGAAAACCAGCCGGGTATTATCCGGTGCACGCCATAAGCGGACACTTCGTACTTGGGTAGCGGCCAGCGCTTCGACGGCCACGGCCATCACTAGCAGGCCCACTACAGTAACCAGCGCGCGCATGCGCATACCTAACCCCATATCTATTTGAATTCCAAAGCCAAAGCGGCACACCAGGTTTCGCCACGGGAGCCTTGAGGGCTCAATGTTACAGACCGCCCCTGCTCATGCGGCCTAATGGTAATGGTCAGGTCGGGCTTTGGCAAAAAGCCTGTGCCGCGCTGAGGCCATTCGATCAGGCAGAGCACATCCCCATCGAAGTAATCCCGCACCCCCATGAACTCCAGTTCCTCGGGATCAACCAAGCGATACAGATCAAAGTGAAAGGCGCGTATCGAACCGATTTCATAGGGCTCGACCAGGGTAAACGTCGGGCTCTTGACCGCGCCCACATGCCCGAGCCCACGGATCAGGCCACGGGAAAGCGTGGTCTTGCCCGCGCCAAGATCACCTTCGAGAAAAATGACGCCGACACCCTGGGTGATCTGACCCAGACGCGAGCCGAAGCCCATCATGGCCTCTTCGCCAGTCAAATGCAGCGTTAACTCAGACACGGTTGTAGCTCCTCCAATAACTGACGAATGGCTGGAATGGTATCGCTGGCCGCCAGCCCGCGACCTGAAGCACCCGCCTGCTCTCCGGCGCGGGCATGCAGCCAGACACCGAGGCAGGCCGCATCGAATGGCGTCATGTGCTGCGCCAGCAACGCGCCGATCAACCCGGCCAGCACATCGCCCAGACCGGCAGTAGCCATCGCCGGATGACCTCGATCACACAAGGCCAGACGCCCATCGGGATCGGCAATCAGGCTGCCGCTGCCCTTGAGCACACAGACGGTATTGAATTTACGGGCCAGCGAACGCGCCGCTGCCGGGCGATCTGCCTGGATTTCCGCGGTGCTGACGCCCAGCAGCCGCGCAGCTTCACCGGGGTGCGGAGTAATCACGCTGTCTGGCGGCAGGCTCACAAAGCCACCGGCCAGTTGATTCAAGGCATCCGCATCCCAGACCTGAGGTCGCCGGGCAACAGCGGCTGCCGACAGCAGACTGCGGCCCCAGCTTGTCTGCCCCAACCCGGGCCCCACCACCAGCACAGCAGCGGGTTCGATCAGGGCCAGCAACTGATTGGCAGAATGAATCGCCGCGCTCATGACTTCCGGCATCCGCACCAACGCCGCAGGCACATGTTCACTGCGGGTCGCCAGAGTGACCATACCGGCGCCGCTGCGCAATGCGCTTTCGGCACTCAACAGGGCCGCACCGCCAAAACCATGATCGCCGCCAATCACCAGAACCCGCCCATACAGCCCTTTGTGAGCAGCCTTGGGACGTGACGCCAGCGCTGGCAAGTTAAATGTATCGAGGCGTTTCGCACTGACGGGCGTCTGCGCGACCAGACTCGAATCCGCCTGCAAATCATCAAAAACCAGCTCACCGACCCGATCCGCCGCCTCACCGGTCAGCAGCCCAAGCTTCAGCCCGATAAAAGTCACGGTCAGTTCGGCACGTACGGCAACACCGAGCACTCGTCCAGTATCGGCACTCAGGCCTGACGGAATATCCACCGCCGCAACCGGCAAGCCACTGGCGTTGATTGCCTTGATCGCCGACAGATAAGGCTCACGCACTTCGCCGTTCAAACCCGTCCCCAGCAAGGCATCCAGCACCACACCGGATAACGCCTGAGCGGACCAGGGCTGAATATCCACACCTGTGGCAACGGCTTCGCCATGGGCTGTGGCGGCATCGCCCGTCAGCGCGGCAGAATCTCCTACCGCCAGCACCCTCACCCGCCAACCGGCCTTCTGTGCCAGTGACGCCACCAGATACCCATCCCCGGCGTTGTTGCCACGCCCGGCCAGCACCGTCAACTCACCCGCCTGAGGCCACTGTCGACGCAACGCTCGCCAGGTCGCATGGGCTGCGCGCTGCATCAATTCCAGGCCCGGCGTACCTGCTGAAATCAGCCGGGAATCAAGATCCCGGACCTGATCGGCACTGTACAGCGCGTCGGGTAAATGAGGTTTAGTGTCGAACATGCGTATCCGGGCTCCGATGTCTGGCAGAATTATACGCACCTTGGACCCGGTTTCTCTCTGCGCATGCCTGCTATTACTGCTGAACTTCCAACTTCCGATGACCTCACCAGCCTTGCGCAATCGATCAAGGAGTGGGGCCGTGAGCTGGGTTTTCAACAGGTCGGCATATCGGGGCTCGATCTGGCAGAGCATGAACAGCACCTGGAGCGCTGGCTCGAGGCGGGTTACCACGGCGAAATGGACTATATGGCAGCCCATGGCAGCAAACGTTCCCATCCAGACGAGTTGGTGCCGGGCACGTTGCGTGTCGTTTCATTACGCATGGATTATCTGCCAGGCGATACCGAAATGGCACAGCGCCTGACAGAACCGGAAAAGGCCTACGTCTCGCGTTACGCTCTGGGTCGCGATTATCACAAACTGGTTCGCAAGCGCGTCCAGCAACTGGCCGAGCGCATTCAGCAGTCAATCGGACCGTTCGGCTTCAGGGCCTTCGTCGACAGCGCCCCGGTTCTGGAAAAGGCCATCGCCGAACAGGCCGGGCTGGGCTGGATCGGCAAGAACACCCTGGTGCTCAATCGCAAGGCGGGCAGCTTCTTCTTTCTTGGCGAACTGTTCGTGGACTTGCCGCTACCGGTTGATGCACCGCACGCGACCGAGCATTGCGGACGCTGCACCGCGTGCCTGGACATCTGCCCTACAGCCGCCTTCGTCGGCCCTTACATGCTGGATGCCCGGCGCTGCATTTCCTACCTGACCATCGAACTCAAGACGGCCATTCCCGAAGAGCTTCGTCCCCTGATCGGCAACCGGGTATTCGGTTGTGACGATTGCCAGATCGTCTGCCCCTGGAACCGCTTCGCCCGCCCCACAAGCCAGAGCGACTTTCAGCCACGCCACAACCTGGACAACGCCGGGCTGGCCGAACTGTTCATGTGGGATGAAGAAAAATTCCTCAGCAGCACCGAAGGCTCGCCATTGCGACGCGCCGGCTACGAGCGCTGGCTGCGCAATCTGGCAGTAGGCCTGGGCAACGCCCCTTCCACCATCCCCGTCCTCCAGGCCCTGGAAGCCCGCCGCGATTACCCGTCAGAGATGGTGCGCGAGCATGTGGAATGGGCGCTGAAACAACACACCAAAACGTAGGAGCGAATTTATTCGCGAACCGTTTTCGCGAATAAATTCGCTCCCACTAGTGTTCATCCTTATATACGAACTTCGGCATTTCCCATTTGAAGCGGATCGCCAGCAGGCGTAGCAGGAGGCCGCCGGAGAGGGTGATCAGGATGCTCTGCTCGGTGGGCAGTTCCAGGTATTGGCACAGCAAAAAGCACCAGGCGGCGAGGAAGGACACGCTGGCGTAGAGTTCGCGGCGGAAGATCAGGGGGATGTCGTTGCAGAAGATATCCCGCAGGATGCCGCCGAACACGCCGGTGATGACGCCGCATACCGAGGCGATCAGCATGCCGTGCCCGGCTTCCAGTGCGGTCATGCAGCCAATGAGGGTGAAAGCCACCAGCCCCAGGGCATCGAGGACCAGAAACAGCGAGCGCAGGTGGCGCATCAAGGGGGCGATGAAGATGGTCACCAGCGCAGCCACGCTGGTCAGGACCAGGTATTCCGGGTGCTTGACCCAGGTCAGCGGGTAATGACCGATCAGCACATCGCGTACCGAACCGCCGCCCAGCGCGGTGACACAGGCGATGAGCACCACACCGAACCAGTCCATGCCGCGACGCCCGGCAGACAGGGCACCGGTCATGGCTTCAGCAGTGATGGCAATCAGATAAAGCATCAGCAACATGGCGACTACACCTGCGACAAAGGCGCGCAGTCTAACCAGCGGATCAACGCACTGAAAGAGTGCGACGAGGTTTATTCGCCGCACTCCCGCAGCAACCCATTACTTGATGAAGTGCTCGCGGTAGAAACGCAGCTCGGCAATCGACTCACGAATGTCGTCCAGCGCCAGATGGGTATTGCCTTTCTTGAAGCGCAACTCCGGCGACCAGCGGGCAGCCAGCTCCTTGAGGGTAGAGACGTCGAGGTTGCGGTAGTGGAAGTAGTTTTCCAGTGTCGGCATATGCCGATACAGGAAGCGGCGATCCTGGCAGATGCTGTTGCCACAGATCGGCGAGCTGCGCTCCGGTACCCACTGCTTGATGAAGTCCAGGGTCTGCGCCTCGGCTTCAGCCATGCTGATGGTGCTTTCACGAACCCGCTGGGTCAGGCCCGAGCCGCCATGTTGACGGGTATTCCACTCGTCCATCCCCGCCAGCGTTTCATCGCTCTGGTGGATGGCGATCACCGGCCCTTCGGCCAGCGTGTTGAGCTCACTGTCGGTGATGATCGTGGCCATTTCGATGATGACATCGGTGTCCGGGTCCAGGCCGGTCATTTCCAGATCGATCCAGATCAGGTTTTGCTTGTTCTGCATGTGACGACTCCTTGGCTAGGCTTCGCAGTTTAGCTCACCCCGGCGTGCTAGACTCCGCCCGATTCACTGTACGACCCAATCATTCGCTTTATCGACTCGGAACACCCATGGCCAAACGCCAACTCAATCGCCGCCAGAACTGGCGCATCGAAAAGATCCAGGGCGAGCGCGCTGCCCGCGCTGCAAAACGCGAGACGCAGGCTCTGGAAACCCTGGAGGGCGGCGACCTCGGCCCCGAGCAGACCGGGCTTGTGATCGCTCACTTCGGTGTGCAGGTTGAAGTCGAAGCCCAGGACGGCGAACAGCGTGGCCAGGTTTTCCGCTGCCACTTGCGCGCCAACCTGCCAGCGCTGGTGACCGGCGACCAGGTGGTCTGGCGTGCCGGCAACCAGGGCATTGGCGTTATCGTTGCCCAACTGCCCCGCACCACCGAACTCTGCCGACCGGACACCCGCGGCCAGCTCAAGCCGGTAGCCGCCAACGTCGACCTGATCGTGATTGTCTTCGCGCCGATGCCCGAGCCTCACGCCAACCTGATCGACCGCTATCTGGTGGCTGCCGAACATGCAGGCATTCACCCGTTGCTGCTGCTCAACAAGGCAGACCTGATCGACGAGCAGAACGCTCCGGCGCTCAACGCCCTGCTGGCGGTGTACCGCACACTGGGTTATCCGGTCATGGAAGTGTCGGCGCACCATGGCGATGGCATGCAACAGTTGCAGAACCGCCTCGACGGCCATATCAGCGTATTCGTGGGCCAGTCGGGCGTGGGCAAGTCTTCGCTGGTCAACAGCCTGCTGCCGGAAGTCGAGACACGTGTCGGCCCGCTGTCGGAGCTGTCCGGCCAGGGTACGCACACCACGACCACCGCCCGCCTGTTCCACTTCCCCCGTGGCGGCGACCTGATCGACTCGCCGGGCATTCGCGAATTCGGCCTGGGTCATGTCAGCCGTGCCGATGTGGAAGCCGGTTTCATCGAGTTCAACGACCTGATCGGCACCTGCCGCTTCCGCGACTGCAAGCATGACCGCGAACCGGGTTGTGCCCTGCTCAAGGCTCTGGAAGATGGCCGGGTTCAGCAGCAGCGCATGAACAGTTACCGCTCGATCATCGCCAGTCTGCCGCAAGACAGTTACTGAAACGCACACAAAAACGCCGCGATGATCGCGGCGTTTTTGTATCGGTTGTCACCACTCAGTTTTTGGCCGGTTCAGCCCGCAACTGGCCTTCCTCGAAGATGTTCAGCTTTTGCCGAATCTCGTGAGGCTGGGCATAGGCCTGCGGATCAGGCGGCGTAGTGGTAGACGCTCCCGGAGCCGCTGGCGCTGCCGGGGCAGGCTGGGTCTGCGGCGCAGCACCGCCTCCCTGATCACCTTCGATACGCTGCTGGGCCTTTTTGGTCAGCACGACGATATCGATGCGACGGTTCACCGGATTGAACGGATGCTCACGGTCATACAGCGACGAAGAAGCATACCCGACCACCCGGGCGACCTGGGTGTCAGGATAACCGCCTGCCACCAGCGCACGACGTGCAGCGTTGGCGCGGTTTGCCGACAGCTCCCAGTTCCCGAACTCACCGCTGCCCACATAAGGCTTGGCGTCGGTGTGGCCGCTGATACTGGTCTTGTTCGGCACCGTGCGAATGGTGTCGGCCATGGCCAGCAGAATGTCCTCGAAGTAAGGCTTCAGACGGGCGCTGCCGGAGTCGAACATGGGCCGGTTATCAGCGTCCATGATCTGGATCCGCAAGCCATCCTGAGTGATCTCGAACAGGATCTGATCCTTGAACTTCAGCAGTTGCGGGTTCTCTTCAACCTTGTTCTGCAACTCTTGCAACAGCATCTCAAGACGCTCCTGCTCGACCTGCTCGGCCTTGGATTCAGAGGTATCCGACTCGATAGGCACGGTATCCGGGGACGGCGTGGTCTTGACCTCGGGGTTGAGGGTCTGGTTCGGCGACATCTCGGGCGAACCGCCCAGATCGATCACATAGGGCGAACCACTGTCTGTGAAGCCGACCGGGTCCTTGAAGTAACCAGCGACGGCGATCAACTGTTCGGGCGTGGCGGCAGACAGCAGCCACAGCACCAGGAAGAACGCCATCATCGCTGTCGCAAAGTCAGCGAAGGCAATCTTCCAGGCGCCACCGTGGTGTCCGCCACCAAAGCGCTTTACGCGCTTGACGATTATCGGCTGATTATTTTCCATGACTTAACGACCGCGAACCGCTTGTTCCAGCTCGCTGAAGCTGGGCCGATGCGCCGGATACAGAACCTTGCGACCGAACTCCACGGCCAGCGAAGGCGGCATGCCGGAAGCCGAAGCCACCAGGGAAGCCTTGATGCATTCGTAGACGTTCATCTCTTCCTTGGCATCGTGAGCCAGGGAAGTGGCCAGCGGGCCGAAGAAACCATAGGCCGCCAGAATACCGAAGAAGGTACCTACCAGAGCCGCACCTACGTGCATACCGATAGCGGCCTTGTCGCCGGAACCCAGGGAAGCCATGGTGATCACGATACCCAGTACCGCTGCCACGATACCGAAACCGGGCATACCGTCGGCGATACCGGTAACGGCGTGGGAAGGATGCTCAAGCTCTTCCTTCATGCTCAACAGTTCCATGTCGAACAGGCCTTCGAGTTCGTGGGGCGCCATGTTGCCCGACGACATGATCCGCAGGTAATCGCAGATGTAGGCCGTCATGCGTGCATCCTTGAGCACGCCAGGGTACTTGGCGAAGATCGGGCTGGAAGCCGGTTCCTCGATATCCCCTTCAATCGCCATCATGCCTTCGCGGCGGCTCTTGTTGAGGATCTCGTAGACCAGACCAAGCACTTCCAGGTAGTAGGCGTGAGTAAAACGCGTACCGAACATCTGCAAGGACTTCTTGAAGACGTGCATGGTCATATAGCCAGGGTTGGCCTGGAGGAATGCACCCAGGGCTGCACCACCGATAATCAGCACTTCATAAGGCTGAAACAGCGCTGCGACCTGTCCGTGGGATAGAACGTATCCGCCGAGCACGCTCGCGAAAACGACGATGATGCCGATAATTTTAGCCATAGGTAGAAAATACTTATCGAGTCGGGTTCAGGGGCAAGTGCGGAAACTCTTGTTCTACGTATCGGCCTCCTTGGTCCAGACTATAGTCAGTTCTTGTGAAAAACCAGTTCGCCACTAGAACAAAGGCTTGAAAACAGCTGTCCAGCCCTGAAGAATCGCAGCCTGCGCTGCATAAAAAAATCAGCTGTAAAGGCCTTCCAATGTCGACCGCAAGCTCTGTGAAGCACTCGATACCCAAGACACTCGATGCCTGGATCAAGCATCTGGACGCCGTTGACTTGCCTATCCCCTCGGTGAACCACAATCACGTTCGCGACGCGCTGAAAGACAGCCGCCGCTCGCTACGTGAAATCGCCGACATGATGCAGGAAAGCCCGGAGCTGGTATTGAGCGTGCTGCGTGAAGCCAACCATAAAAGCCATGGCATGGTGGAACCGGCTGAAAGTCTGGAAATTGCAATCAACCGACTGGGGCTGGCCCGCACCGAAATCCTGCTCGGTCGCCTGCCTGCCAAGGACCCCAAGGACATACCGGCCGCTTTCCGCCAGTTGATCCTTATCAGCCAGCATGCCACGCAACAGGCCAATGGGCTGTTCGCCAGTCGCCTCGCCCGTCTGTGGCAGGACATCCATCTGGGCAGCCTGTTGTTTCTGTCGCCGCTGTGGCCCATGGCGCTCGCGCACCCCAAGCTTCTGGAAGACTGGGAAGTGCGGGTCATTCACAAGGGCGAGTCCAGCAGTGTGGTCGAGAAAGAGCTGTTCGGCGTCAGCCTGCTGGAACTGTGTCTGACGCTGGCCGAGTTCTGGCGTCTGCCGGTCTGGGTCACCCGCGGCTACAAAGTGCTGATCAACGAGCGACGAGAGCTGGTCAAGGCCCTGCACATCGCCCGGGAGGATCAAGACCCGTTGCGCCAGCAGCAACTCATGGATGCCGACCCGAACCTGCGTCGCTGGCTGAATCAGCCGGCCAATACCGTGCTGCTGGGCAATGGTCTGGCGCTGTCGGCCCAACAGGCGTGGAACAGCCCGCATTGCCTGCGCTGGGAACGGCTCGCCAGCCTTTATCTGCAACAGCCACTGGCAGAAGTCCAGCAACAGGCTCACCAGAACGCCGCCAGCAGCGCTCGCATCCATGCCGAAACAGATTTGTGGCATCCGGCCGAATCCCTGATCTGGCCCTGGGATGCCCGACGCATCAGACGCGACAACGAGGTCGCGCCACCCCCCTCCGCCGACGCGCTGCAACAGTGGCGCAAGCAGTGCGCCGAATTGCTGGTCGAGCCCACGCCGTTCCTCAATTCCATGCACCTGACCACGACCGCTCGCGACGCTTTGGTGGCCTGCGGCATGGAGCGGGTCATGCTGCTGATGGCGGACAAGACGGCCAGCATATTGCGCGTGCATCTGGCCGGTGGACTGCCGCCAGAGGTTTCGGGGCTGCAATTCTCCATCAAGGAAAGCACGCTCCTGCAGCGCCTGCTGACCCAACCGACCCAACTGCGCATCACCCCCACCAACCACGCACAATTTGCGGCGCTGCTGCCTGCCGCCCTGAAAAGCATCTTCAAGGGCGAGCACTGGTTGATCCGCTCATTGGGCAACAACGGCAGGGTCCTGCTACTGGTGGTCGCGGATCAGGGTGGAGGTCCATTGTCGGAAATATCCGTTCAGGCATTCGGAAAAACCGCGCAATGTATTGAGCGATCACTGGCTATCTTTAGCCAACGCAAAGCCTGAGGCCTGGCGTACAATTCGCACTTCCCCTTTATCGGAGGCTGCAAATGTCCGTCTTCACTGGTTTGCCGTTGGGCATCGAGCCACAAGATCTGCTTGAGCGCCTTGACGCCCCGCAACTGATCCTCGTCGATCTGACCAGCAGCGCCCGTTACGAGGCTGGTCATATCCGCGGCGCCCGCTTCGTCGACCCAAAACGTACGCAACTGGGCCAGCCTCCCGCGCCAGGCCTGCTGCCGGCTCATGGGGATCTGGAATTCCTGTTCAGCGAACTCGGCCACAACCCGGACGCCGTCTATGTGGTCTATGACGACGAAGGCGGCGGCTGGGCCGGACGTTTCATCTGGCTGCTGGATGTCATCGGCCACACCGGCTATCACTATCTGGATGGCGGCGTGCTGGCATGGGAAGCGCAATCCTTGCCGCTGACCACCGATGTGCCGGCGGCTGCGACCGCTCCCGTGGCCCTCACCCTGCATGGCGAGCCCACCGCGACCCGCGAATATGTCCAGTCCCGTCTCGGCGCTGCCGATCTGGCGATCTGGGATGCCCGTGGCCCGACCGAGTATTCGGGGGAAAAAGTCCTGGCAGCCCGAGGCGGCCATATCCCTGGTGCAGTCAACTTCGAGTGGACTGCCGGCATGGATAAAGCCCGCAACCTGCGCATCCGCCAGGACATGCCCCAGATTCTGGAAAACCTGGGCATCACTCCCGACAAGGAAGTGATCACCCACTGCCAGACCCACCACCGCTCCGGCTTCACCTATCTGGTGGCCAAGGCTCTCGGCTATCCACGGGTCAAGGCTTACGCCGGGTCATGGGGCGAATGGGGCAATCACCCGGACACCCCGATCGAGAAGTGACATCAGTTCCAAACGAGTCGGCTCCTCCCTCAAGCTTTAGGAATATAAATGAAAGAGCGTCTGTTCATCCTTAGTCAGCACCTGCTGCCACACCATCTTCTGTCTCGTCTGGCGGGCTGCGTTGCCGAATGCCGCGTGCGCTGGTTCAAGAATGCCTTCACCGCCTGGTTCGCACGCCGCTATCAGGTGGACATGTCTCAGGCGCAGGTCGAAGACCTCACTGCCTATGAGCACTTCAACGACTTCTTCACCCGCGCCCTGAAACCGGACGCACGTCCGCTGGACACCACTCCCGGCGCCATCCTGTGCCCGGCCGACGGCGCCATCAGCCAGTTGGGCCCTATCGAGCACGGTCGTATTTTCCAGGCCAAGGGTCACAGCTTCAGCGCACTCGAACTGCTGGGCGGCGATCCAAAACTCTCGGCCCCGTTCATGGGCGGCCAGTTTGCGACTGTCTACCTGTCGCCAAAGGACTACCACCGCGTCCACATGCCTCTTGCCGGGACCTTGCGCGAAATGGTCTACGTGCCAGGCCGCCTCTTTTCGGTCAACCAGACCACCGCTGAAAACGTTCCCGAGCTGTTCGCCCGTAATGAGCGCGTCGTGTGCCTGTTCGATACGGAGCGCGGCCCGATGGCCGTGGTACTGGTCGGCGCCATGATCGTCGCCTCGGTGGAAACCGTCTGGGCCGGGCTGGTTACACCTCCCAAGCGCGAACTGAAGACCGTGAGCTATGACGAAGCCGCACGTGCGCCCATCCATCTGGAAAAAGGTGCAGAAATGGGTCGCTTCAAGCTGGGTTCCACCGCTATCGTGCTGTTTGGCCCGGATCAGGTGAAATGGGCAGAGGAGCTGACCGCTGGCTCCAAGGTACAAATGGGGCAAGCAATGGCAGCGCCTGTACAGGCCTGAAACATCTGTTGACTTGAAATGCACAGGTTCTCAGGAACCTGTGCTCAAGCCAGTGCTCCAAGGGAAGCAGACAGGTACTGGCATGAGGCCATAAAAGCTGCGAGAACGTGCCGATGCTGTTAAAGTTGCCTTATCGGTGTTGCAGGAAGCAGCGCACTTTAATTGACGCATGCACGATAAATTCACTGCAAAGATGCATGAAGTTCGTCAATCAAAGCCACCGTTCGGGCCTTTGAAGTAGCTGGAGTCTGCCTGTCACATGAGTAATTTGAGCTTACCTCTGTTGTTGCGTGCACCCACGCCAACACAGTCGAGCCTGTCATTCTGTGAACCCAATCCCCGCGACCTGAAACGCTGGATCTCCAGCCTGCCCAAAGCAAACATCGGCGAAATGGCCCGCCAGCTCTATCAAGGGCTGTCCGAACTCAACCTGCTGATGACCCCCGGCGAAAACCGTCTCCAACTGCTGGAGCTGCTGCGCCCGGAAGTCTATTTCGTCTGCAGCCATCTGGAGCGGCACTTCCTCAATCAGGCCATCGTGCTAGATGAGCGTCCGCGCAAGGTCGCCAATCTCTGCCAGGCGCTGCAAAACCACCTGGCAACCGGCTACAAACAGATCATCCAGAATGTGGCAGCACGCTACAGCAAGGAACAGGGCGCTCTGCTCACCACCGCCTTGCAACGCGCCATGCATGCACTCAACGGCCCCCTGATCCGCGCCAGCCAATTGTATTGCCCGGTGCAGGACGGTCTCTGGCTTGAGCTGCACAACATCTATCAGATTGCCCGCCAGTATCAGTTGCACAGCACGCCGGTGAACGAGCCGCTGGGCACCCATACTCGCACCCTGAGCGTCGAGCAGACCTACGCCATCGCGCTGCTGATGGGCTGTTCACGCAGCAATCAGATGCGCCAGCTGAATATCGGCAAGATGGCCGAAGCTCTGGAAGCCTGGAGCGCGCTGGTCACGCTGCAATCGCCAGCCAATGAAAACAGCCTGTTTGCTCTGGACCCCACGTCCGACAAACCGCCGCTTTATCGCACGCTGTTTACCGATGAGCAGTTGCCCAAGCTGCTGGGGATCAATTCCCTGGCGCTGGCCGATGCCCTCAATAAATACCTGGAACTGCCCGCCGATCAGCGCTCGCAGTCCAGATTACTGGTCCCGTCTCGTATCACCACCGACCTGCTGCAACATCTGGCAGCCGCCTGGGGCGATGTGGCCGAGCGAACCTTTCAGCGCACCGCAGGCCAGGGCACGCTCAAACTGTGCATCGGCATGAGCGCCCTGCACTATTACGTCGGCGGGCAAAAGTCCTTCACCGAGCAATTGCTGCTGCCGGCCGTGAGCAGCGTGGCGGACTTCAGCCTCAAGCTGGTCAACGACAATAACGACGACCCATGGTCCAACGCCTTCGATACCCATCGCGGCAATACCTCGTCGGTCTTGCTGCCTTTCGAGGAAATCGAATACCAGTCAGTAGATGGCGACAACGAGTCGGCGTCCAACGCCCAGAACATCTTTGCGACCTTCGAACTGAATATCGTCAACCACAGCCCCGGCGGCTATTGCCTGGCGTGGCCCAAAGAGGTCCCGCCACAATTACAGGCCGGTGAACTGGTGGGTATTCAGGATGACGCCGGTCAGGGCTGGAGCATCGCCATCGTGCGCTGGGTCAGGCAAGTGCGCAGCGGCGGCACGCAGATGGGCATCGAACTGATCGCCCCGTTTGCGCAGCCCTGTGGCATGCAATTGATCCGTGAAGGGCAGAACAGCCAGTACCTGCGCACCCTGATGCTTCCGGAAGTCCGCGCCATGGGCAAGCCACCGACCGTGCTCGCCCCGCGCCTGCCCTTTCAGGAAAACAGCCAGGTCATGATCAACGTCAATGGCGAAGAACGCCGGGCAGCGCTGAGCAACCGGCACATCAGCAGCGCCAGCTATAACCAGTTCGAGTACAAGATCTACGATGCGCCCAAGGCCACGGAAAGTGAAAAGCCGAAGCCGGGGCAGGAATTCGATTCGTTGTGGAGTTCGCTGTAGCTGCCGCAGGCCTTCAGAGGATTGCGACAGCTACACACATCGGGCGTGTCAGCCGCGACCCTCGCGGTCCCGAAAGCCCAGCAGGTACAGAACCCCGTCCAGACCCAGTGTCGAAATCGCCTGTTTTGCAGACTGCTTCACCAGTGGCTTGGCGCGGAACGCGACCCCAAGGCCGGCAATCGCCAGCATCGGCAAGTCATTGGCACCGTCACCCACCGCGATAGTCTGCTCCAGACTCAAACCTTCCTTGTTCGCCAGCTCGCGCAGCAGATCGGCCTTGCGTTGCGCATCGACAATCGGCTCGACCGCCACACCGGTCACTTTGCCATCGACCACTTCCAGTTCGTTGGCAAACACATAGTCGATGCCCAGCTTCGCCTGCAACTGCTTGGCAAAGTAAGTGAAGCCACCCGAAAGAATGGCGGTCTTGTAGCCCAGGCGCTTGAGTTCGGCAAACAGGGTTTCAGCGCCTTCGGTCAGGCGCAGGGAAGCACCTATTTCATCCAGCACGCTCACATCCAGCCCTTTGAGCAGCGACAGACGCTCCTTGAAGCTGGCGCGGAAATCCAGTTCGCCACGCATGGCGCGCTCGGTGATTTCCGAAACCTGCTCACCGACTCCAGCAGCCTTGGCCAGCTCATCGATGACTTCGGCCTCGATCAGGGTCGAGTCCATGTCGAACACGGCCAGGCGACGGTTGCGGCGGAACAGCGAGTCCTGCTGGAACGCGATATCGACGTTCAGCTCCTGGGCCACGCTGAGGAATTCGGCCTGCATGGCCTTCGGGTCAGCAGGCTCGCCGCGCACGGAGAACTCGATGCAGCCCTTGCCCTTGTCGGCTGGCGTGTCGAGAGGCATGCGCCCGGACAGACGATCGATATGGTCGATATTCAGGCCGTATTTTGCGGTGATGGAACTGACACACTGCAATTGCTCGGCCGTAACCTTGCGGGTCAGCAGGGTCACGATATGCCGTGCCTTGCCTTGCCCGTCGACCCATTGCTGGTAATCCGCTTCGGACACCGCAGTGAAACGCACCTGCTGATCGAGCTTGTAGGCTGTGAACAGGATGTCCTTGAGGACGGAAGAGCCCTGTTCGGTATCCGGAATTTCGACCAGGATGCCGAACGACAAGGTGTCGTGAATCACCGCCTGACCAATATCGAGGATGTTCACGCCACCCTGGGCAAGAACGCCGGTGATGGCCGCAGTGAGACCCGGACGGTCGACACCAGTGATGTTAATCAGGACGATTTCGCGCAAGGCACACCCCAGCAGTGGAAAAAAACCGCATTCTAACCACTTTCTGTGACCGTCGGGCACAGCCAGCGCTTTGCCGCTACTGGGACGGTCGTTATACTGCGCGCAACTTCACCGAAAGAGCCGTGCTCTGTGAACCGGCCCACGCCCGTTAAAACCGATAATTTCTTCCTGCTGATCTTTCGTGCATTGCGCCACCGCCGTGTACCGATAGCTTTGCGTATTGCCAGCCATAACGTGATCCTGGTCGCCTTGGCGTTGGTGATTTACGCTGGCGTGATGGGCCTGCAATTCAAGCAGGCCATGCACGAACAGGCTGACGCACTGGGGCAGGCCCTGACCACACAGACTGCAACCTCGGCCACCGAGCTGCTGGTGTCAAACGACATCCTCAGCCTCAACGTGCTGCTGGGCAATCTGGTCAAGAACCCGCTGGTGGCCCACGCGGCTATCTATAGCGTCGACAACCGCATCCTTGCGGAGGCCGGGCAACGTCCGAAAAACAGCCTGCTGGGTGAAGCCCAGGGTCTTTATGAAATAAAGATCACTTTCCAGGATGTCATGGCCGGACACCTGCGCATCAGCCTGGACATGACGCAGTTCCAGCAGCCCATGACCATCAGCCTGCAAAGCATGGGCATTCTGGCGGGCATCCTGCTGGCGCTGGCGCTGACCTTGAGCCTGCGCCTGGGCCGCCATATCTCCACGCCACTGCTGCAACTGCGGATCTGGCTGCGTGATATCGACCCGTACACACCGGCCACCGACCGCCAGGACGAAATCGGCGATCTGGCGCGGCAACTGCGCTCCTCCTTCGCCCCACCGGTTCCCGAGCCTGAAACACCACCGGAACCCGAGTACAGCGAAGACGACGATGCGTACCTGGAGCCTGAAGACGAGAAGCCCGCGCCTTCGTTTTCGGCACGGGACACCCGCTTCGATGAAACGCCCAAGCCTCGCGTGATCGCGCCTCCCGCGCAACGTCGCTTCGTGGCCGAGGAAGATGAAGAGGACGAGGAAGATCCGTTTGCCGATCTTCGCGACAGCTCCAACACTCCGGCCATTCGCCCTGCTGCTCTGTCCACTCCAGGCGAGCCACAGCACAGCGCCGTACTGGCCGTGCAACTGGGCGCTCAGGACCAACTGCGCCGCCTGCCACGCGCTCGCCTGACCGACCTGCTGCAACGCTATCGCGACTGCCTCGATCAAGCGGCTTCGTTGTATGACAGCGAACTGCACACCCTGAATGACGGCAGCACACTGATGCTGTTCCACAGCCAGGAAAGCGGTGAGGACTACCTGACCAATGCCATCTGCTGCGGCGAACTGCTGCGCGCATTGAGCCATGCCTTGCAGATCGAAGTCGCCGACAGCGGTATCACCCTGCAATTGCAGTTGGGCCTGACGCTGGGTGAAGGCCTGTCCGGCCTGAGCCAGATCGATCTGCTGCTGACCGAAACCGCTCAGGACGCACTGGCGCTGTCACAGCACAGCCGCAACCTGCTGCTGGTGGAGCGCAAGATCAACGACGACACCCTGATCCGCCAACGCGCTCGCATCCGCCCGATCGCAAGCCCGGAAGGTGCGTGCTGCGTCGAGCGCCTGATGGAGCCTTACCCGTCCATGCTGGAACGCCAGCTGGCGCGGATGCATGAGACGCACAAGGCCTGATCACCCCCGCCCCGTGGGAGCGGATTTATCCGCGAAAGCGTTATCACATCCGACAGATAAACGTCGTTTGAAATACCGTTTTCGCGAATGAGCGGAGCGCCGCCCGATTCGCTCCCACGAGCAATCAACCGACCAATAAAAAAGCCCGCATCGCTGCGGGCTTTTTTGTGGGCCATTCCTTAGAAGCGGAACACTTCAAGGTCTGTGCGTATCGGTGAAGCCATCGGGATCTTCGGTTTATCGGGCTCTTTGGCCTTCGCAACCGGCGCCTTCTTCGGCTCGTCAACAACCTGCCAGGCAATTGGCTTGACCGCCATGCTGACCTGCTCGGCCAGTCGTTGCAGCAGAAGACCCTGCGCTCGGACCTGATCGGCAGAGCCACCGCTGTGGACCTCTTCCAGGTGAACCAGGCGGCTGTCACGAACATTGCCCTTGCGGTCCAGCAAACGCCACTGCGCATCGAGCACGGCAGGTTGCTTGGCCCCCGAATCCAGGCGGGTGATGGACAACACGACCTGAACATCAGGCTTGAAGTTCGCAACCGCAGGCGCCAGTACGACTCGCTGACTGTCCAGCTTCCAGGCCAGTTGACGCAGCAGGAGCTGGTCGATGTCCGCGGAAAGATTGCCGGCCCAGCGGCCATCGGATGAAGCCGTCAGCGTACCGTCAGGCTGACGTTGCAGCAGGGTTTCACGTTGCAGATAGTCGGCAACTGAAACCGGACCCAGCAAAACGGCAAGCCCGGCGCTCTGTTTCGGCTGGCCCGGGTCACCACTATCGAGCTGATAAAGCGCTGTCGGCTGATGCATGCTGCAACCAGCCAGACCTAAAACGCCCGTCATCAACAAGACAAAGGGAAGGCGTAGAAAATTCATCGTCCCATCCAGGTGGCCACCACGGGCGGCCACAGTGTAGATACTTATAGGCTCGTACGGGCACTAAGCCAGCCGAGACCCCAAGACACCATATCATCCGTGAATATTCGCCATGACTCCAGCGATTATGCGTCGATCTTCATGGCAAAATGAAGACCGCTGGCTCTACATGAATATTCCTAGCTGTTTTCCACCAACAAGGTATCCACACGCTGGAAGCCTCTTGGCAGTTTGTTCCCTCGTCGTCCACGTTCTCCTTTGTAATGTTCCAGGTCATCGGCCTTGAGCGACAGTGTGCGCTTGCCAGCCTGAAGCACCAGCGTAGCGCCTTGCGGGATTACCGCCAGGTCTGTCACGTATTCTTCCCGGCTTGCCACACGCTCGCCCGGAATACCAATGATCTTGTTGCCCTTGCCTTTACCCAGTTGCGGCAGGTCGCTGATCTTGAAAACCAGCAACCGGCCTTCAGTGGTCACGGCTGCAAGCCAGTTCTGCTCCCGATCGGCCACAGGCCGCGGCAGAATGACTTTTGCGCCTGTCGGCAGGCTCAGAAGTGCCTTGCCAGCCTTGTTCTTGGCCTGCAAGTCCTCACCTTTTACCACAAAACCGTAACCGGCATCGGAAGCAATGACATACAGCGCGTCATCATCAGGCAGCAGCACGCACTCGAAGCTTGCGCCCGGCGGTGGTTGCAGCTTGCCGGTCAACGGCTCGCCCTGGCCCCGTGCATTCGGCAACGTATGCGCCGCAACCGAGTAGCTGCGCCCGGTCGAATCGATAAAGACCGCAAACTGGTTGGAGCGCCCAGTGGCTGACGTCTTGAAACCATCGCCCGCTTTATAGGAAAGCCCCGTGGCGTCGACATCATGGCCCTTGGCGCAACGCACCCAGCCTTTTTCGGACAGCACAACCGTCACCGGCTCGGTCGGCATCAGTTCGTTTTCGGACAGTGCCTTGGCTTCGGCACGCGCCACGATCGGCGACCGGCGGTCATCACCATAGGTTTCGGCATCGGCAATCAGCTCGGCACGCACCAGCTTGCGCAGCTTGGATTCACTGCCCAGCAGGGCTTGAAGCTTGGCCTGCTCCTTGAGCAAGGCATCCTGCTCGCTGCGCAGCTTCATCTCTTCCAGGCGCGCCAACTGACGCAGACGAGTGTCGAGGATGTAGTCAGCCTGGATTTCCGTCAGGCCAAAGCGTGCGATCAGCTCGGCACGCGGGTGTTCGGCGGTGCGGATGATGTGGATCACTTCATCCAGGTTCAGATAGGCAGTCAGCAAACCGTCCAACAGGTGCAGGCGGTGCTCGACTTTATCGAGGCGGTATTGCAGGCGGCGACGAACGGTAGCGATACGGAATACCAGCCACTCGTTGAGCAGTGCCTTCAGGTTCTTGAGCTGCGGCTTGCCGTCCAGGCCGATGATATTGACGTTCACCCGGTAGCTGGATTCCAGCTCGGTAGTAGCGAACAGATGCTGCATCAGCTCGTCGACTTCAACCCGGTTGGAGCGCGGAATAATGACGATACGGCAAGGGTTTTCGTGGTCGGACTCGTCACGCAGGTCGGCCACCATCGGCAGCTTCTTGGCCTGCATCTGGGCCGCTATCTGCTCCAGAACCTTGGCACCGGACACCTGATGCGGCAGCGCGGTGACCACGATATCGCCATCTTCGACGCGATAAACGGCACGCATGCGCACCGAACCGCGACCGGTTTCGTAGATTTTCAGCAGGTCGGCCTGAGGCGTGATGATTTCCGCTTCAGTCGGGTAATCCGGGCCTTTGACGTGAACGCAGAGGTCTTCGATGCTGGCCTTGGGGTCATCGAGCAGATGCACACAGGCGCTGGCCACTTCCCGCAGGTTGTGCGGCGGCACATCGGTGGCCATGCCCACGGCGATGCCGGTGGTGCCATTGAGCAGGATATTCGGCAAACGTGCCGGCAAGACGGCAGGTTCATCCAGGGTTCCGTCAAAGTTCGGCACCCAGTCCGCCGTGCCCTGGCCCAGTTCGCTGAGCAGCACATCGGAATAACGCGACAGCCTGGCTTCGGTGTAGCGCATGGCCGCGAACGACTTGGGATCGTCCGGCGCACCCCAGTTGCCTTGTCCGTCCACCAGCGTGTAGCGATAGCTGAACGGCTGGGCCATGAGCACCATGGCTTCGTAACAGGCCGAGTCGCCGTGCGGGTGGAACTTGCCGAGCACGTCGCCCACGGTACGCGCAGACTTCTTGTGCTTGGCATCGGCACCCAGGCCCAGCTCGCTCATGGCGTAGACAATGCGTCGCTGTACAGGCTTGAGGCCATCGCCGATATGCGGCAAGGCACGGTCCATGATTACGTACATGGAGTAGTTGAGGTAGGCCTGTTCGGTGAAGTCAGCCAGTGATCGGCGTTCTACGCCATCCAGGCTGAGGTCAAGGGAGTCGCTCATGCGGGCCTCATCATTTTGTCGTCTGACGCAGCAGCAAGGTGCCGCCGCGCTGGGTAAATTCGAGTTGTTTCATTGCGCTCATGCCAAGCAATATCTGCTCGCCTTCAAGGCCGGGCGCCACAATGGCGCGCACGTTGCGCAGGGTGATGTCACCCACCTGCAGGCTGTCGAGCACGGCCCGATAGCCGCGGCTTTCGCCATTGGCGGTACTCACCGTAACCGGTACGCCTCGCGACAGGCGCAGCGTGTCAGCCACTTCAGCCGGTATCGCCACATCGGTTGCCCCGGTATCGACCATGAATTCGACCACCTGGCCATTGATCCTGCCGGTGCTGACGAAGTGCCCGCGGCGATCAGCCAGCAATTGCACTTCGATATAACCCTCGCCGTGTTGCGAAACGACCTGGGTGTTGGGGTTCTGCTGCCGCTCTTCCCAGTCGCCGAAAAAGCGCGTGGCCAGAAACAGTCCTGCGCCCCAGGCCAGGAACATCAGGATCCTGCCCGCACGCCTGCCGGGAAGCGCCTGGTTCATTGCCCGGCACTCCAGCCACCGGCGGGAGCCGCAAAGCGCCAGACAATCGGGCGTTTCTCACCATCGGCACGGACACCGAAATTGTTGTCGATACCGATCCAGGCTCCGGTTTCATCGACCACCAGCGCTTCGGTCAGGCCATAGGGCTGATCGTAGATACGCTCAGGCAGCAGGGCCTCTTTGGCGAACGACCAGCAATGTTCGACCTCACCTGTTTCCAGAGTCCGGCGACAGACCTGATAGACCGAACGCTCCAGAGTGAACAGCTTGCCGTTGAACAGTGAAATATCCGAGAAATCCTTTGTGGATAACTTGTCGCCCTTCAACTGCGGTGGCGGAGCGGCCTGCCCCGGATCGACAAGCAGCACGCAACTCTTCTTGCAGTTCCACTTGCCCTTTTCACGCTGGACCACCAGCAGCCCGCGGCTCTCACGCTCGGCCGCCAGCCAGACCTTGTCGCCTGCCGCATTGACAGCGATGCCTTCAAAGATCGCGTTGAAATGCTGCAGCATGCCTCTTGAACGAGCCTGTTCTATCAGTGCCGCAGGCAGATCGAGCCATACGGGATCGCCGGTGACCGGTACTTTCAGAACAGTGCCGTGAGCTTCGCTGACCAGATACCGATTACCCTGAGCATCACAGCTTACGCCCTCGAAATCCATACTGCCGCCACGTATCACGGACGACAGGCTGGCCAGCGAGCGCAGGTTCAGAGGCAGGTAGCTGACCGGCTCAGGCACAGTCATGGCGTGAGGCTCGGCCACCCAGGTCTTGTTCGTGGTATCGAGGCTGTAAAGCAGGTTGTCGTCACGATCCGATACCGTCCACAACCGGCCGTTGCACATCGCCAGACCTGACAGATTGCCGCCGACCATACCGTCTACCGGATGCTCGGACACCAGTGTCAGCTCTTCAACAGGCGCAGCAAGGGCCGGTGCGACGACCAGCATCAAGGCGGCAAGCCAGCTTCTTGTCAAACCAGAACCTCGGCAAGGTTGCCCTTGGATTCAAGCCAGGACTTGCGGTCACCCGCGCGTTTCTTGGCCAGCAGCATATCCATGATTTCCGAAGTCGCGGCAAAGTCATCCAGCGTGAGTTGCACCAGACGCCGGGTATTCGGGTCCATGGTGGTTTCACGCAGTTGCGGCGGGTTCATCTCACCCAGCCCCTTGAATCGGGTGACCTGTGGCTTGCCGCGCTTCTTCTCGGCCACCAGACGATCCAGAATGCCGTCGCGCTCGCTTTCATCCAGGGCATAGAAGATTTCCTTGCCCAGGTCGATGCGGTACAGCGGCGGCATGGCGACATACACGTGGCCCGCATCCACCAGAGGACGGAAATGCTGGACGAACAGCGCGCACAGCAGGGTTGCGATGTGCAGACCGTCCGAGTCGGCGTCGGCGAGGATGCAGATCTTGCCGTAACGCAACTGACTGATATCGGCAGCGCCCGGATCGACACCAATGGCGACCGCAATATTGTGGACTTCCTGGCTGGCAAGCACTTCGCCGCCATCGACTTCCCAGGTATTGAGGATCTTGCCGCGCAACGGCAGGATGGCCTGGAACTCCTTGTCCCGCGCCTGCTTGGCCGAACCACCTGCGGAATCACCTTCCACCAGGAACAGCTCGGAGCGCGCCGGATCCTGGCCGGCACAGTCGGCCAGCTTGCCGGGCAGTGCAGGCCCCTGGGTAATGCGCTTGCGCTCGACTTTCTTGCTGGCCTTGAGACGACGACCGGCGTTGTTGATCGCCAGATCCGCCAGTTGCAGGCCCAGCTCGGAGTGAGTGTTCAGCCACAGGCTGAAAGCATCTTTTACAACGCCCGACACGAATGCGGCCGCTTCACGGGACGACAGACGCTCTTTGGTCTGGCCGGAGAACTGCGGTTCCTGCATTTTCATCGAGAGGACGAAAGCAATTCGCTCCCAGACGTCTTCCGGTGCCAGCTTCACGCCACGCGGCAGCAGGTTGCGGAATTCGCAGAACTCGCGCATCGCATCCAGCAAGCCCTGGCGCAGGCCGTTGACATGAGTACCGCCCTGAGCGGTCGGGATCAGGTTGACGTAGCTTTCCTGAACGCTGTCGCCGCCCTCGGGCAGCCAGAGCAGCGCCCAGTCCACGGCTTCCTTGTTACCGGCGAAGCTGCCACAGAACGGTTCGTCCGGCAGGCGCAGGAATTCGGTGACCGAATCCTGAAGGTAGGAGCGCAGGCCGTCTTCGTAATGCCACTCGACCTTTTCGCCGGTGGATTTGTCCTCGAAGCTGACCAGCAGCCCTGGACAGAGTACGGCCTTGGCCTTGAGCACGTGCTTGAGGCGGCTGACGGAAAACTTGGGGCTGTCGAAATACTTGGGGTCCGGCGCGAAATACACGCTGGTGCCGGTATTGCGCTTGCCAACCGTGCCGACAACGGCCAGTTCCGAGGCCTTGAAGCCGTCGGCAAAGGTCATTTCGTATTCGTTGCCATCGCGCTTGACCCGGACCCGGACCTGGGTCGAGAGCGCGTTGACCACGGAAATCCCCACTCCGTGCAGGCCGCCGGAGAACTGATAGTTCTTGTTGGAGAACTTGCCACCGGCGTGCAGCTTGGTGAGGATCAGTTCGACACCGGACACACCCTCTTCCGGGTGAATGTCCACCGGCATGCCGCGACCGTCGTCGGACACTTCCAGAGAGTTGTCGGCGTGCAGGATCACCTGGACCGATCTGGCATGCCCGGCCAGCGCTTCGTCGACACTGTTGTCGATCACTTCCTGGGCAAGGTGATTCGGCCGAGCGGTATCGGTGTACATGCCCGGACGTTTGCGAACCGGGTCGAGGCCCGAGAGGACTTCGATGGCGTCTGCGTTATAAGAGCTAGCGCTGGGATTGGCCATGGGTTCTCATCATCAATTATTCATGGGTACGAGGGCGCGAATCGGGTAGATCGATTGCCCGCAACAGATCAGGCGCAAATCCGGCAAAACTCAGCAAGGCCGGCATCTGCTCGGCAAAGCCTTGATAACTGTGGTCGCCACCAGGCTGGATACGCAGTGCGCAGGCCCGGTAGAACGATTCGGCGCGGCGGTAATCCAGGGTTTCATCACCGGTCTGCAGCCATACCTGGATGCGGTCCGGGTCCTGTGGAGCCGGTACTTCAAGCTCCGCCAGGGCCGTTATGTGGTCCTGGGTCAATTCCCAGCGCTCACCGGTATACAGGTTCTGCTGGGTACCGAGGTAGCCGTCGAACAACTGGTGCGGATTCACCGCCGGGTTGATCAGGACCGCCTTGAGGCCGTGCCGATGCGCCAAATGAGTCGCATAGTAGCCGCCGAGCGAGCTGCCGACCAGCAAAGGCCGCCCAAGCGCCTGTATCGCGGCCTCAAGCTGAACCATGGCCTGGCGCGGATGGTGATGAAGTTCGGGGACGCGCAATTGCTCGCCTATACCCAACGAGTTCATCAGGGCGATCAGCCGACAGGCCTTGTTCGACAGGGCAGAACTGTTCAGACCGTGAATGTACAGCAATGATGGTGTGTCACTGATCAAGCCGTCTCTCCCGAAGCCCGGAACAAAGCCGCGTAGTTTACAGGGATAAATGGCTCAAGACCTCAAGGGAATTCATAGCCCGACAAGGATCAATAGCCGGTGCCGCCATAATCGACTTCAAACTGCATACCGACCACGCGGGAAACGCCCGTTTCGAGCTGTCCATCATCGTGCAGGCGCAGCCAGCGATACCCCGGCGCGGCGGTGTCGAGCGTGAAGTCCACACTGCCCGGCGCGAACTGGATACAGGTGGAAGGCGAAGCCAATAGCCTCACGCCATTACGCTGTTGATCGAACGCTTGATGAACATGCCCCCACAGAACGGCACGCACCTGGGGAAAGCGATCCAGCACCGCGAACAGCGCGTCGGCATTGCGCAAGCCGATGGGCGCCATCCATTCGCAGCCGATAGACACCGGATGGTGATGCAGGCAAACCAGATGATGACGATCAGGAGCCTCGCTCAGGGCTTGCTCCAGCAATTGCAGTTGCTGCTCCTGCAGGAAACCGGGCACCGAGCCGGGAACCGCCGAATCCAGCAGCGTCACTCGCCACTGGCCGACATCCATCACTGGCTGCTGCAAGTCACTGTCTTGGGAGGCATGGGCCATTTGCGGCAATTCGTCGTGATTGCCGGGGAACCAGCGCACAGGTGCAGCGATCCTCCCGCTGAGCTGACGAAAGGCCTGATAGGACTGCACGCTGCCATCCTGGGAAATATCACCACTGGCAATCACCAGATCGATGCCCGACTGCTCGGCCAGCACCAGATCGACGACCTTTTCCAGGCTGTCACGGGTCTTCATGCCCAGCAGCGTGCCATCCGCCTCGGCGAACAGGTGACTGTCGGATAGTTGCACCACTAAAACTGACGATGATCGGGATGCGCTCGGCAAGGCCGTCTCCTTGAGCGAATTCAGCGCGATTATGAGATGCAGGAGGAGGCAGGTAAATCGGGAAAGTGTGCGTGGATCACATTTGAGTGAGCGGCAGGGTCAGCGTACCGCTTCAAACTCGTGACCGCATGCCAGACAGTGGCTCAGCCATTCGCCCAGGAACAGATTGAGCTGGGCCTTTTCGTCAGGCTGGTGCATGTCGGCATTGGGATACGGATAAATCCCCCGAAAGCGTCGGGCATGCTCGGCGCCGATCACTTCGGCCATCCGCGCATCGTGATAGACCTGAACCTCGAGGCGCGGCACCGGCAGCCAGGCCAGGCTGTGCTCCTGGCGAACCTGCAGGGTTGTGGTGTACGGGCAGTCGAGAAGCACTTCGACCGCCAGCACGCCGAGCATCTGGTCGCCCTGGGTGACCGCCACCCGGCGCGAGCTTTTCTGGGTACGCATATCGGGAAGCAGACGCATCAAGCGCGCGTAGTTGGCCTCGCACGCCGCCTGTAGCCCGGCAAGATCGACACGGTAGCGCTCGCGCAAAAGATTCACGACCATAGCCCCCTTATTTCCGTACGGTTCAACGCCAGCCATTGCAAGGCAATGATGGTTGCCGCATTCATGATTCGCCCGTCAGCCACCGCCTGGATCGCATCATCGAACGACCAGACCGACACACGGATATCCTCGTTCTCGGACTCCAGCCCGTGCAGACCGCCCGCCCCCTGACTGTCGCACTGCCCCATGAACAGATGAACGAATTCGTCACTGCCACCCGGCGAAGGAAAGTACTTGGTTATCGGCCATAACGCGCTGAAAACAAGTCCAGCTTCCTCTTCTGCTTCGCGATGAGCAACCTCTTCCGGCTGTTCGTCCTTGTCGATCAATCCGGCCACCAGTTCGATCAGCCAGGGGTTGCCGCTTTTCTCCATCGCGCCTACCCGAAACTGTTCGATCAGCACCACTTCATCGCGCTTGGCGTCATAAGGCAGAACACAGACGGCATCATGACGAACGAACAGTTCGCGGCTCATTTCATTGCTCATGCCACCGGCAAACAGCTCGTGGCGCAGGTACAGCTTGTCGAGCTTGTAGAACCCCTTGAAGCAGCTTTCGCGCCGGGTGATCTCAAAAGCCGTTGGCGTTGATCGGGTGTTCTGGGGCATAGGTTTCTCGCTTGCGGTGATCTGTGACTTCAGACCATCCTAACGCGCATCGACTCCAGGATGCAGCCCCCTTGAAGATGCAGGGTAGACGGCCATGGCATAAAACACTTCTAATCCGCCAAGTGGCGAACCGAAGACATTGTTTGCAGTCCAAGCAGCCTGCACACGAACAATGCAACCGCCTCCATTGATATCGCCAAGGACCAACATGTCGTTATTGAGGATCACTTCACTGGCTTGTCTGGGCCTGATGCTGGGCGCCTGCCAGAGCATTTTCACACCCGGCATGCGTACTCCGCTGCAAGTCCAGCGCGATGCTTCCGAGCTGATCAAGCCGGGCTGCACCACCACCGATTGCCCGCTGGTCAATATCGATACCGTGCATTTCCCCGACGAGCCAAGGCTGGACGCCATTGTCCAGAAGACCTTGCTGCAACTGACCCGCACGGATTCCGGCGCGCCGGTGCCTGCGTCGATCAAGGACTATCAGGAACAATTCCTGAGCAGCGCTTCGGGTCGCAACAGCAGCTATCTGCAAGCCAAGGTACGCGAACAGCATGACGGTATCGTGGTAGTCGAGCTGTCGAGTTATCTGGATACCGGTGGCGCCCACGGCAACCCCGGCAGAGCGTTCATCAACTATTCGCGCCAGCAACAGAAAGTCCTGACACTGGCGGACATGGTGATCCCGGGCAAAGAAAACGAATTCTGGGCAAAAGCCGAACTGGCCCATCAGGGCTGGCTGGTTTCGACCAAGATGAATCAGGACAGTGAGTTCGTGAAGACCTGGCCGTTCAAGCGAACGCCCAACATTGCCCTGACCTATGGTTCAGTGATTCTGAAGTATCCAGTCACCACCATTGCGCCCTACTCCATGGGCCATATCGAGCTGAAGATTCCTTATCCACAGCTCAATGGTGTGATCCGTCCGGAGCTGTTCCCCGGTCGCGGCTAAACCTAAAACCAGTGGGAGCGAATTTATTCGCGAATGAATTCGCTCCCACTGCTGAACCAGAGGTCAGACTTTCTTGTAGAGCTGACTGCCTTCCTGCTTGAAACGCTCCGCCTGCTCGCGCATCCCTTCTTCAACCGACAGGTCAACCGCCTCGATTTTCTGGTTGGCGGCGTACTCGCGTACTTCCTGAGTGATCTTCATCGAACAGAACTTCGGCCCGCACATGGAGCAGAAGTGCGCCACCTTGGCCGAATCCTTGGGCAGGGTTTCGTCGTGGTACGAGCGGGCAGTGTCCGGGTCCAGGCCGAGGTTGAACTGGTCTTCCCAGCGGAACTCGAAACGCGCCTTGCTCAAGGCATTGTCACGAATCTGTGCGCCGGGATGCCCCTTGGCCAGATCCGCAGCATGGGCGGCGATCTTGTAGGTGATGATCCCGGTCTTCACGTCATCCTTGTTCGGCAGCCCCAGGTGTTCCTTGGGTGTGACGTAGCACAGCATGGCGCAACCGAACCAGCCGATCATGGCCGCACCGATACCCGAGGTGATGTGGTCATAACCGGGCGCGATATCCGTGGTCAGCGGGCCGAGGGTGTAGAACGGCGCCTCGTCGCAGCATTCGAGCTGCTTGTCCATGTTCTCCTTGATCAGTTGCATCGGCACATGACCGGGGCCTTCGATCATGGTCTGGACATCGTGTTTCCAGGCAATTTTGGTCAGTTCACCCAGGGTTTCCAGCTCACCGAACTGGGCTTCGTCGTTCGCGTCGGCAATCGAGCCGGGACGCAGGCCATCACCCAGCGAGAAGCTGACATCATAGGCCTTCATGATTTCGCAGATTTCCTCGAAGTGCGTATAGAGGAAGTTTTCCTTGTGATGCGCCAGACACCACTTGGCCATGATCGAACCACCACGGCTCACGATTCCGGTGACGCGCTTGGCAGTCAATGGCACGTAGCGCAGCAATACACCGGCATGGATAGTGAAGTAATCGACGCCCTGCTCGGCCTGCTCGATCAGGGTGTCGCGGAACAACTCCCAGGTCAGGTCTTCGGCCACGCCGTTGACCTTTTCCAGCGCCTGATAGATCGGCACGGTGCCGATCGGAACCGGCGAGTTGCGGATGATCCACTCACGGGTTTCATGGATGTGCTTGCCGGTGGACAGGTCCATGACCGTGTCCGAACCCCAGCGGATACCCCAGGTCAGCTTGGCGACTTCTTCCTCGATGGAAGAACCCAGCGCACTGTTGCCGATGTTGCCGTTGATCTTCACCAGGAAGTTACGGCCGATGATCATCGGCTCCAGCTCGACGTGATTGATGTTGGCCGGAATGATTGCGCGGCCACGGGCGATTTCTTCGCGCACGAACTCGGCGGTGATTTCCTTCGGAATGCTGGCCCCGAAACTGTGACCGGCGTGCTGCTGCTTCAGCAGGCCCGCGGCGCGAGCTTCCTGCAGTTTCATGTTTTCGCGGATGGCGACGTATTCCATCTCGGCAGTGATGATGCCCTGACGGGCATAGTGCATCTGGCTGACATTGGCACCGGCCTTGGCACGACGCGGGTTGCGCACGTGGGCGAAGCGCAGGGCGGTAAGCTCAGGATCGTCCAGGCGCTGCTGGCCGAAGTGCGAACTCAGACCGGCCAGACGCTCGGTGTCGTTGCGCGAGTCGATCCAGGCCGAACGCACGTCGGCCAGGCCCTGACGCACATCGATGACCACATTGGGGTCGGTGTAGGGACCGGAAGTGTCGTAGACCGTTACCGGCGCATTGATTTCGCCACCGAAGTCCGTGGGGGTCACATCAAGGGTGATCTCGCGCATCGGCACACGGATATCGGGGCGCGAACCCTGGACATAGACTTTCTGCGAGCGGGTAAAAGGTTGTACCGATCCAGAATCGACCTGGGCGGACTCACTCAAGTGCGGGGCGTTTTTTGCTTTTGTACTCATCACGGCTCTCCAGACAGTTTGTTGTCGGAGTAACCTGATAAAACGGACGGACGCACCCTTACAGGTGCTGAGTATCGGCAGGCGCGCGCTGTTCATTTTTTGAACAATCGACCCCGGACGACACTCAAGAGGACTCGCCGGGAGACGAGAAATCTTGTTCCCTACGCAGGCGCTAACCTGATCAGGTTCAACGGGATCCGGTTTAACCGATCTCAGCCTCACAGCAAGGCACCCCGACAAGAACGTCGCAAGTCTATGATGGTCGGCCCCGCAAATGCCAGCCTATTTATGCTGCCATCGATAAATGGCCAATAGCTGATTGTTGCGCTCAACAACTGGCTCTACACTCGCTAACCCGGTTTTGCATCAAACCGGCATCATTACCATGAACAGGGAATGCCTCATGTTGCGCAAACTTTCGTTGGTCATTGCCGTGTCGTGTGCCGGCAGCGTACAGGCCCTGGCCGCGGATGCGCCTCTTCCGACCAAGACCGGACTGGTCAACGTCTATCAACAGGCCGTGGACAACAATGCCGATCTTGCGGCTGCCCGCGCCGATTACGATGCCCGCAAGGAAGTCGTCCCCCAGGCTCGCGCCGGCTTGCTGCCCAATCTTTCGGCAAGCGCACAGGCCAACAACACCCGCACCAGCATCGATCAGCCCAGCGCCATTGCGACCCGAAGCGGCACGGTCTATCAGGCGACCCTGAGCCAGCCGATCTTCCGCGCCGATCGCTGGTTCCAGTTGCAGGCCGCCGAAGCCGTCAACGAGCAAGCGGCACTGGAACTCTCGGCCACCGAGCAGAACCTGATCCTGGAGTCGGCCCAAAGTTACTTCGCGGTATTGCGCGCTCAGGACAACCTGGCTTCGACCAAGGCCGAAGAAGCCGCTTTCAAGCGGCAGCTGGATCAGGCCAACGAGCGGTTCGATGTCGGCCTTTCCGACAAGACCGATGTGCTGCAGGCCCAGGCCAGCTACGACACCGCACGGGCCAACCGGATCATTGCCAAACGTCAGGTGGATGACGCCTTCCAGGCGCTGGTGACCCTGACCAATCGCGAATACAACTCCATCGAAGGCATCGTCCACACCTTGCCGGTGCTGGCGCCGATCCCCAACGACGCCAAGGCCTGGGTCGATACTGCCGCGCAACAGAATCTCAACCTGCTGGCCAGCAACTATGCCGTCAGCGCAGCCGAAGAAACCCTGCGCCAGCGCAAGGCTGGCCATGCGCCGACTCTTGATGCGGTCGCCACTTACCAGCGCGGCGACAATGACGCACTGGGCTTCAGCAACCCGAACTACACGGGCCGCAACTATGGCGGTGATGTGGAGCAACGCAGCATCGGCGTGCAGTTGAATATTCCGATCTACAGCGGCGGCCTGACCAGCTCACAGGTTCGCGAAGCCTACTCGCGCCTGACCCAGAGCGAGCAGCGCCGGGAAAGCCTGCGCCGTCAGGTGGTGGAAAACACCCGCAACCTGCACCGTGCCGTGAACACCGATGTGGAACAGGTGCAGGCTCGCAAGCAGTCGATCATCTCCAACCAGAGTGCTCTTGAAGCCACGGAAATCGGCTATCAGGTCGGCACCCGCAATATCGTCGACGTACTCGATGCCCAGCGTCAGCTCTATGCCTCGGTGCGTAACTACAACAACACGCGCTATGACTACATCATCGATAACCTGCGCCTGAAACAGGCCGCCGGGACCCTGAGCCCTGGTGACCTGCAGGACCTGTCCCGCTACCTGAAATCCGACTACAACCCGGACAAGGACTTCCTGCCACCGGACCTGGCCGCAGCAGCGCAGAAGAATTTCGAGAAGCCGGCACAGCGGTAAATCCTTTTCGCGAATAAATTCGCTCCCACACCCTGTGGGAGCGAATTCATTCGCGAAGGCAAATGGCAACCCCATCCAGCAACCGCTGCAACGCCCCCTGATTGGCCTTCATCACACCAATACCGGCATCCGCCATGCTGCGCGCCAGTTGCGGCTGATCGAACAGCTTTTGCACAGCCGTTGCCAGCGCATCCGGATCGCTCACCTCTTCCAGCGCTCCGGCCTGACGCAGCAACGCGGCAATTTCCAGAAAGTTGAACAGATGCGGGCCACTGAGCACCGGCTTGGCCAGTGCAGCGGGTTCCAGCAGGTTGTGCCCGCCATTGGGCACCAGACTGCCGCCGACGAAGGCGCTGTCTGCCAGGGCATACAGAAACAGTAGTTCACCCATTGTGTCGCCCAGCAACACCGAGGTATCCGGGGTGACCACCTGCCCGGACGAACGCCGCACAGTGGTGAAGCCTTGCTGCTGACATAATTCATGCACGCTGTTGAAACGCTCGGGATGGCGCGGCACCAGAATCAACAAGGCATCGGGATGGCTCGACAGCAATTGACGATGGGCCGCCAATACACTTTCGTCTTCGCCCGCATGCGTGCTGGCCGCAATCCACACCGGTCGCCCGGTAGCCTGCCATTGTTCTCGCAGCTGAGCCGCCTGCTCGGGCAGTTGCGGGTCGATGCTCAAGTCGAACTTGATCGAGCCGGTCACTGCCACGCATTCAGGACGCGCACCCAGGTCACGAAAGCGCTGGGCTTCCGCTTCGGTCTGCACGGCAAACCAGCTCATGGCCGCCAGCATCGGGCGTGTCAGCCCTGCAAAACGTGCATAGCCACGAGCCGAGCGCTCCGACAGCCGCGCATTGGCGAGCACCACGGGGATATTGCGCCTGGCACACTGGTGAATGTGATTGGGCCATAACTCTGTTTCCATGATGATGCCCAGGCGTGGCTGGACATGATCCAGAAACCGGCCCGCCGCCCATGGCAGGTCATAGGGCAGATAGCAGGGCTGGATGCGCGGCTCGCTGGCGAACATCGCCTTGATCCGCTCCGAACCTGTCGGGGTCATGCAGGTCACAGTAACCGGCAACCCGGGGTACTGAGCCAGCAAGGCACGGATCATGGGGGCAGCAGCGATGCTCTCGCCCACCGACACCGCATGGACCCAGATACCGCCGCGCTGCATCGCAGGCAGACCGACAGCGAAACGCTCACCGATCCGTTGGCGGTATGCCGGAGCCTTGCGCGCACGCAACCACAGCCGCAGGGCAACCAGCGGCAAGCCAAGATGAAACAACAGGGTATAAAGAGTTCTATTCATGGGCGCGGAGTTTATCAGCACACCCCATCAAAGCCACGACCTCGTGCAGGCATGAACACACTTGCCCACGGCGCATGGAGTGCCGTGGCTGTTTGAAGAAATCGCTAAGATACGCAGCCTTGAAAGGAGAGACACCATGCCTGCCTACTATCTGCTGGCCATCGCGATCTGCGCCGAAGTCATCGCTACCACCTCCATGAAAGCCGTCAAAGGCCTGAGCACGCCGCTGCCGTTGCTGCTGGTGATTGTCGGCTACGGCATTGCTTTCTGGATGCTGATTCTGGTGATGCGCACGATCCCGGTGGGCATCACCTACGCCATCTGGTCGGGCATGGGGATCGTCATGGTGAGCATCGCGGCGTTCTTTATCTACGGACAGAAGCTGGATCTTCCGGCCCTGCTGGGCATGGGCATGATCGTGCTCGGGGTGGTGGTCATCCAGTTGTTCTCGAAAACCGCCGGGCATTGAAATCACGATCCCCTATAATGGCCCATTCTTCACGCCACTGAGGTGCCCATGCCATCTGTTATTTCCACTGACGTCCTGATTGTCGGAGGCGGTATTGCCGGCCTCTGGCTCAATGCCCGGTTACGTCGTCAAGGGTTCTCGACAGTGCTGGTAGAAAGCGCGAACCTGGGTGGCGGGCAAAGCCTGAAGTCTCAGGGCATCATCCATGGCGGCGCCAAGTACGCGCTGCATGGCGCGCTGTCGGGTGCCTCCGAAGCGATTGCCGACATGCCGCGCCGCTGGCGTGAAGCCCTTGATGGCACAGGCGAACTGGACCTGTCCGGTGTGCGTCTGCTGTCCGAAGCCCACTATTTATGGTCACCTGGCACCATCGCCGGCAACCTGACCAGCTTCTTCGCCAGCAAGGCGGTGCGCGGGCGCGTGGATCAGGTCAAGGGCGACCAACTGCCACCTGCGCTGCAAAACCCCAAATTCAAAGGCAAGGTATATCGACTGGCAGAGCTGGTGGTCGATGTCCCCAGCCTGATCGCACGCCTGGCCGAACTGGCCGGTGACAGCCTGCTCGCCGGTCAGCAGATCGAACCCCTTCAGGAAAATGGCGAACTGGCAGGCTTGCGTGTGGATGGCCGGGAAATCCGCGCCCAGCGTGTGGTGCTCAGCGCGGGCGCCGGCAATGCCGACCTGCTTGAAGCACTGGGTGTTTCCCAGCCTCAGATGCAACGTCGCCCTTTGCATATGGTGCTGGTCAAAGGCCCGACCCTGAAACCGCTGTACGCCCATTGCCTGGGCGGCGGACCCAAGCCGCGCATTACCGTCACCACTCATCCAGCGGCCGATGGGCAGTGGGTCTGGTATCTGGGTGGCGACCTTGCCGAAGCCGATGGCGTGGCTCGTGAGCCAGCGGCCCAGATCGCAGCGGCCCGCAAGGAGCTTGAGTCGCTGCTGCCATGGGTCGACTTGAGCCAGGCACAATGGGCAACCTTGCGCGTCGACCGTGCAGAACCGGCTCAGTCGGGTCTGGTGCGTCCGGACAACGCCTTTGTGGATGTTCAGCAGCGCCTCATGATCGGCTGGCCCACCAAACTGGCACTGGCACCGGACTTTGCAGACCGCGTCCTGGCGGCCTTGTCGAAGGATGGCATTCAGCCAACCCCTCAACCGGCCATGAACGACCTGCCCTTGCCACCTCTGGCGATACCTGTCTGGGATGAACTGCTGCCATGACCGTGAAAACCCTGCACGACCTGCATCGCCCGCTGGGCAGCACCGGCCTGAGCATTTCGCCACTGGGCCTGGGCACCGTCAAACTCGGCCGGGATCAGGGTGTGAAGTACCCCAATGGCTTCACGATCCCAGACGATCAGCAAGCGCAGATGCTCTTGAGGATGGCCCGCGACATGGGCATCAACCTGATCGACACCGCCCCGGCCTACGGCACCAGCGAAGAACGCCTCGGCCCGTTGCTGCGTGGCCAGCGTCAGGACTGGGTGATTGTCAGCAAGGTGGGAGAAGAATTCGTGGAGGGACAATCGAGCCATGACTTCAGCGCCGAACATACACGCTTGTCGGTGGAGCGCAGCCTGAAACGTCTTGAAACCGATTTCATCGACCTGGTTCTGGTGCATTCGGACGGCAACGATCTGGCGATTCTCAACGATACAGAGGTCTATCAGACCCTTGCCGGGCTCAAGCGTGAAGGCAAGATTCGTGGTTTCGGTTTTTCCGGCAAGACGGTCGAAGGAGGCCTGCTGGCATTGCGCGAAGGCGACTGTGCGATGGTCACCTACAATCTCAATGAACAGGGTGAAAAACCGGTGCTGGACTACGCTGCCGCTCATGGCAAAGGAATTCTGGTGAAAAAGGCCCTCGCCAGCGGTCACATATGTCTGAACCCAGGAGTCGACCCGGTACAGGCCAGTTTTCAGTTGCTGTTTGAACATCCGGGTGTTGCCAGTGCTATCGTCGGGACCATCAATCCCCTGCATCTGGCTCACAACGTTGCATGTGCAGCCGCTGTGATTAGCCGTCAAGCCTGATGCAGGCGGCCGACCCCAACGCAAGAAGGAGCCGATATGCCGCGAACCCTGATCCGGAAAAACCCCAGCGACTTCAAGACCCTGCCGTTATTCGTCGAAGCCACTCCCGATAGCCTGAGTTATCAGAGCGTCGGGATGCCGTTGAATTTTTCCCAGACCTTGCAGCGTCGCCGCAAGATCGAAGTCCCGGACAACGAGCGCTTCGCCACGGAGCTGGCCAACCTGGGCGTGTCGATACGGCTGACCCTGAACTGGCAGAATCGCGATTACTGGGTGCTGGTCAGGCAACGGCGCCAGGACCGTGGCGATGTGGTACTCAAGCTGATTTCCGGTTACGTACCGGCTCACGAAATCACCCTGCCGCTGCACACCGCCATTCAGGAGGTCGCTGAAGAGTGCCTGATCGAAACGCCTCAGGGCTGGCTGAGCGGGCGTTTCAACGACACCTGGTTACCGGCCCCTTATGCGGCGGCGCTGCACTATCGCGAGGCCATGCCTTTTCGTCTGAGTTCACTGTCGGGCGCGGCACGCCCGGTGCGCTGTGGCAGCATGACCCTGATCGAGCGTCCACGCGCCTACGTGCATTTGCCGACCGCGTCACTGCAACTGATCTACGACATGCGCCTGGAGATTCCCAAGGAAGCACGTCCCCTGAGCCTGTTTCATGTGGATGAAACCCTGGAAAAAGAGCAACTGGTCGCCCGCCTCAACCGCAGCAAGCCCGACCTGTATCTGATGCCGCTGGAAAACGGCGTGCCGCTGCCCGAGCTTTATACCCTCAAGCAGGACAAGCTCGCGCCGGTCAGTACACGCGGCCTGTACCTGGCAGAAAGCTTCGCCGCCCAGGATGGCTGGGTGGTGCATGAAGAGCGGATTCGCTGGAAGGACTGGCTCCGGCAGCAAGGCCTGACACCACCACCCAGAAAGAGCGGCCTCAAGAACCTGACCGGCAAGGCCAGGGAGTTACTGCAGATGGCGCGCAAGAGCCTGAGTAAATAGGCTTTGCTAAATAACAGGTGGGAGCGAATTTATTCGCGAAAATAGCCTTTCGCGAATAAATTTGCTCCCACAATCATTGTCCGCCGATCACTGCCCGCGGATTTTCTCGACAATCGCGGTGGTCGAGCTGTTTTCAACCAGCCCCAAGACCTTCACTTCACCACCATAGGCCTGGACGATTTCAGCGCCGACCACCTGATCGATTCCGTAGTCGCCGCCCTTGACCAGCACGTCCGGTTTGACATGGCGCAGCAGGTTTTCCGGGGTGCCTTCAGGGAAGCTGATCACCCAGTCCACAGCGCCCAGACCGGCCAGAACGGCCATACGGCGGTCAACGCTGTTGATCGGACGACCCGGACCTTTGAGGCGGCTGACGGAAGCATCGTCATTGATTGCGACGATCAGGCGATCACCCTGAGCGCGGGCCTGCTCCAGGTAGGTCACATGGCCTGCATGCAGAATGTCGAAACAGCCGTTGGTGAAGACGATCTTCTCCTGGTGGGCACGAGCGTCGTCAATGGCCAGCAGCAGTTGCTCCAGCCCCAGAACACCGCGCTCGGAGCCTTCTTCACGCTGAATGGCACGGCGCAGTTCCGGAGCGCTGATCGCCGCGGTCCCCAGCTTGCCGACGACGATACCTGCCGCCAGATTCGCCAGAGCCACGGCGTGAGGCAGGTCTTCGCCAGCGGCAATGGCTGCCGCCAGTGTGGAAATGACCGTATCGCCAGCACCGGTCACATCGAATACTTCACGGGCGCGGGCCGGCAGATGCAAAGGTGGATGGTCGAGACGCAGCAGGGTCATGCCGTGCTCACCACGGGTAACCAGCAACGCGCCCAGCTCCAGCTCGTTCATCAGTTTTGCGCCCTTGGCGACCAGATCGCTCTCGTCGACACAATGGCCGACGATGGCTTCAAACTCGCTCAGGTTCGGGGTAATCAGGCTCGCACCCCGGTAGATGGCAAAGTCCTTGCCCTTGGGATCGGCCAGCACCGGAATGCCTCGATCACGTGCAGCCTTGATCAGCACCTGATGGTTTTTCAGGGCGCCCTTGCCGTAATCGGAAAGTACCAGCACCTTGATGCCATCGAGCAGGGTATCGACTTCCACGCTCAAGGCCAGGGCGTCGGTCATGAAGGGTTCTTCAAAGTCGATGCGCAGCAATTGCTGGTGACGGCTCATGACCCGCAGTTTGACGATGGTCGGCTGATGGGCAATACGCTGGAAGTGCGCACGCACACCGGCAGCCTTCAGGCTGTTGGCCAGGCTTTCGGCAGCTTCGTCTTCGCCGGTCACGCCAACCAGCGCGGCAGGCGCACCCAGGGCGGCGATGTTCAACGCAACGTTGGCAGCACCGCCGGGACGGTCTTCGATCTGGTCGACCTTGACGACCGGCACCGGTGCCTCAGGAGAGATCCGTGAGGTACCACCATGCCAGTACCGGTCGAGCATGACATCGCCGACCACAAGGACAGGCGCTTGATCGAAACGCGGCATGGACAACTTCATGGAAACTCCAGGGGCAAAAAACGACGCGGATCATAACATAGCCAATTTGGCTCAAGACGCCAGCAAGCAGCTATACCTTTTCGGCGCTGGTGCGAGGTTTGACATCCTGCACCCAGAACAGCTCATGGCGCCGTACAGCCTTGCGGAAAAACTCGTTACTGCCTGTAACAGGCCAGCGCCTGCCAGCCAGCAACTGCTGAATCCACCGCCGGACCTGCTTTTTGAAAGGCAGCGGATCCTGCAGGTCATGCTGCATGGCCAGAGCCATTGCCTTGTCCATGCGTTGAGCGCCATCCAGAAGGATGCTGCAGACAGCCAGAGGCTTCATCGCAGCCGTCGCCGGTGGCAAGGCTATACCGTAATCTGCCGGGCCCATGGGCCAGCGGTCATTGTCATGCAGGTGATTGGCATACAACAGCAATGTACCGGGACGCCACTCGCTCAACTCGATGGCCTGCAGCAAGGCCTCGGTCGCGGCGACATGGTCACGGTGAGGATCCAGCTCCAGATGCGGCGTGACAACTACTTGCGGTCTGAAATGTTCCAGGACACGCACAATGTCAGCCACCAGATTGTTCCAGGTCGCCAGCCCGTCAGCCTCGGAAGGCAAGGCAAAGGCCGAGGCCTTGCGCCAGAGACGGATATCGCTCTCCCCTGACTCGCGGGAGCCGAACGGCACGGTGGGCTGCGCCTGCATTTCAGGCAGACGCAAACAGTAATAACCCAACTGGACACAATGATCCTGAGCCACGCCGCCCCACAAAGGCACAGCCAGACTGTCCCAGGTCCGCAGACGCCCCTTGAGCACCGCAGACTGCTCAGCGTCCAGACCAAAGCGACGGTAGCTCTCGGCTTCTATCTCGCCCTGGGTCAGGGTCATGATCGCGGCATCAGGTGCGCGACTGTAAAGGCCGAAGGCCGCAAGTTCTGCATCATCGGCATGAGGGGCCAGCACCAGAAGCGATTGAGCGCTGTAATCGGGATTGCTCATGGCATAGAGCGTGAGCGAACCAACGGCCTTGCAGCGGTGCGGGACAAGTGAAAGCGTCCCCTGCATCAATGCCGCTTCCTGGCCTGTCAGGTTCAGATAGCGCCTGCCTGCGACCCCGCGCTCGAAATCCTGACGATCGTTACCCACACGCACATAAGGATCAAGCCAGCGTCCCAGCCAGTTGGCCTTGAGTTCAACAGCCAGAATCAGGGTGTCGCTGCCTGACAGCGATGCTCCGGTCGGCAGTTCCAGCGTGCCGTTGCGCAACCCGACTTCAATAACACGGGCGCTGTCCGGGAAGTCGTAGCAATAGTCACTGCCAGGCTCGTAGAACAGGTGATCTGCAAACCAGGCCTCGTGAGCCACCCAGGCCAGAAGCACAAGCACGGGCGGCACCCACCATGTAACAAGAACACCCACCAGCACCAGTGCAATCAGCACTGAAACGGCCAGGTAACGCTTACGTCGCCTGTGGCGCTTCAGCAACTCGTCCTTACGCCCGCTCATGGCAGCCCTCTTCTTTAAATCTGATACACCGGGTGAGTGTTACACCAGCGGCTTTTGTATTCCCGGTCTGCGCGACCAAACGAATAACGCAATGGCTTGCCCAGGGAATCTGCGTATTCCCATTGCGTCTGGGTGTTCACGAAACTCAGGACACTACCGGGGCTCAGTTCATTGAACTGCGGATCGACGCCGCCATTGACGTACTCGAGACTCACCCATTCAGGCGCATCGACACGGTACAGCACCTGTATGGCCGCAGGACGGTCGGCCACGTACACAACCGACCCCGTCATGAATTCCCGCAACAGGGAAAATACTTCCGTCAGATGATCCTTGCCGGGTACGTCGAACCCCCAGCGCTTGTGAAACAGGTCTGCGTAGATCGAAGCCTGCTCGGCGGAGGTCAGCTCACTCATCGGGCGAATCAGCCCGCCAGCCTCCTCCAGCAAGCGCTGCTCGCGACGCTGGTTATAACGAAACTTCTTGCTGTATTCCTCGGGACGACGAGCCATCGCCAAGCCTTCGGACTGAAGGCGCAGGTTGCCGACCCGGCCACTGTTGAGTTCCGAGACATAGCGCATGCGATGGCGCACTGGCACCGTGCAATCTGCCGCTATGGGCAGGATGATCTCTGAGTTGCCCAGATCGAACATGCCACGCAATCCCTTGCGCTTGGTGACATCACGCGAAAGCGCAATATGACGCCCCCAGGCTGGCAGCCCGGCAATCGTCTGGCCGTCGCGCACTACGGCCAGGTAGCGCACGGGGATGCCGACCAGCGATGACAACCGCTCTATGACCTGAGGATGGGTGGCAACACTGCCACCATAGCGTTCCCAGATACGGGCATACTCGCTTGCATCAACAGGGGTCCAGCCACGCTCACGCCAACTGCGAAGATGCCCGAGAATCAAAGGGCGCCTCCTGTAACGCCCTCGCTTTCTTCCTTGAAATCCTTCTCGTGAAGACGTGCGTAGTAACCATTGAGAGCAAGCAGTTGCTCATGGGTACCGCGCTCGACAATCTGCCCACGGTCCATGACCAGGATCAGATCGGCCTTCTCGATGGTGGTCAGGCGGTGAGCAATGACCAGCGTCGTACGTCCCTTGACCACTTCATCCAGTGCTGCCTGGATATGGCGCTCGGACTCGGTATCAAGTGCCGAAGTCGCTTCGTCGAGGATCAGCAGCGGCGCATTCTTGAGCAGCGCACGAGCAATCGCCAGACGCTGACGCTGCCCGCCGGAAAGCAGGACACCGTTCTCGCCCACCAGCGTCTCGTAGCCCTGAGGCATCTGTACGATGAACTCGGCGGCATAGGCGGCTTCGGCAGCCTTTTGCACGTCTTCGATAGGCGCACCGGCAAGATCACCGTAGGCGATGTTGTTGGTAACGGTATCGTTGAACAGGGTGACCTGCTGGTTCACCAGCGCGATGTGCTGGCGCAGATTGTTCAGTTTGTAATCTTCGACATCGACACCATCGAGAAGGATCTGCCCTTCGCTGTGATGGTAGAAACGCGGAATCAGGTTGGCCAGTGTGGACTTGCCGCTACCCGAACGCCCCACCAGCGCGACCATTTTCCCGGGCTCGGCGGTAAAGGAAATATCCTTGAGCACAGGCGTTTCGACATTGGGATAGGAGAACGTCAGGTTACGCACTTCCAGACGACCGGAGATGTTCTCCTGCTCGCAGGTGCCGCTGTCCACTTCAGGCTCTTCGTCCAGTTGCTCGAAAATGTTTTCGGCAGCCGCCAGGCCCTTCTGGATGGTCGCACTCACTTCCGAAAGCTGACGAATCGGCTTTGGCAACAGACCTGCCGCCGTGATGTAGGCAATCAGTTCGCCAGCAGAGGCGTCACCGCGCATGTACAGCACCAGATACATCAGAATCGCCATCGCCACATAAATGACCAGTTGCAGCATCGGGGTATAGATGGACTGCGTGCGGGTCATCCCCAGGCTGCGGTTCATGTTGCTGGCGCTGGCGTCATGAAAACGCTGCTTCTCGTAAGTTTCGCCGCCGAAACTGCGCACAACCCGATAGCCCTGGATAGCTTCGGACGCCACATGGGTAACGTCGCCCATGGCTTCCTGGATCTTCTTGCTCTGCTTGCGGAATTTCTTGCTGGCGCTGCTGACCATGATTGCGATGATCGGCAGGATGGCCAGCATGACGAGGGTCATCTTCCAGTTGCTGTACAGCAGATAAGCGAGCAGGAAGACAACCGTCAGGCCTTCGCGAATCACCACCTTGATTGCATCGGTGGCAGCACCGGTGACCATGGTCACGTTGTAGGTGATGCGCGAGATCAGATGGCCCGAATTGTGGTTATCGAAATAACGGTTTGGCAGCGTCAGCAGGTTATCGAACAGGGAGCAGCGCAGGTCATGAACGACGCCACGAGCCACTTTTGCCAGGTAATAGTTACCCAAAAATGAGCCTATGCCTTGGTAGACCGCAATGAGTACAATCAGCAGCGGTACCCCGAGAATCAGCGATACGCCAAGAAACTTGCTGCCATCCGGCTCCTGCAGGGCATTGAGAAAGTGTTTGAGCATGTCGGCCAGCATGGGCTGACTGGAGGCAAACAGAAGAAAGCCGATGATACTTACGGCAAACGACCTCCAGTAGGGGACCACGTATTTCAACAATCTCAGATAGATTTTCATGCTTGACTGCTGGGTAGAACTGGCCATTAAAGCGCCCCGTACCATTCATAAGAGAGACAGATGCGCATTGTAACAGCGAACCAAATGCAAGATTGGCTAACCGAAGGGACCGTTCTGGAAAAAGACAGCCATGGCCCCAAGGTCATCAGCCTTGCCAGCGGTGAGCTATTGAAGATTTTTCGCAGCAGGCGCCATCCGTTTCTGGTTCGTTTGAACCCCGATGCTCAACGTTTTTATCAGCAAAGCTGCCGCCTGCGCGAGCGCGGCATCAGCACGCCGCAGGTCAACGATGTGTTCTGGGTCGAGCCTTCCAAAGGCATCAGCGCGTGCCTGTATCAACCCTTGCCCGGCACGCCTCTGGACTCGCTCTACAAGCAGTCGTTCGAAACGTTCATGAACCTGCTGCCCGAACTTGCCCGCTACATCCTCTTCCTGCATCAACGGGGCATCTATTTCCGCTCGTTGCATCTTGGCAATGTGCTGCGTACGCCCGACCAGGGTTTTGGCCTGATCGACTTCCTCGACACCCGTTTCAAGAGAAAGCCCCTCAGCAAGTCGATGGTAAGACGCAACTTCCAGCATCTGCAGAATTACCTGCGGCGCAGCAAGATTTCCGATTTCCCGTGGGACGAGCTCATGCGTGCTTATGACGTGGCTGCGAATCAGGCAAGGGCCTGAGAAAAGCCGGAGCGATTATCTTCCGAGCCTGAGCATCAGCCGGTCAAAGAAGCTCATGGCCTCAGGCTCCGGGAAATCCTGCGAAAGGTGCCGAAAAACGACTTCGGACTGCTTGAAGTAATCAAGATACTGCTGCGCAAAAAGCATCCCCTGCTCCCCGACACGGGCAAGCAACGCGGGATCACTGCGTAACAGTGCCAGCTTTTCCGAGAACTCCCGTTCATTGCCGTAGAGCATGGCATTGACGCCATCTTCCAGGCCGATCGCCTGCTCTTCGCCCTGCCCCTGGCGGTAAGCCAGCAATACACAGCCGCACGCCATGGCCTCGAAGTTCTTCGCCATGTATTCGCCAAGTCCGATATCCGCACTGACAAATACCCGGATGCGATTGAGCGCTTCACGGTACTCGTCGCCGGGCGCAGTTCGCATGAGCTCAAGCTGGTAGCGCTCAACAGCACCTTGCAGGAAATCCCGCCGCTCACGGTACGTATCACTGCCCAGACGACCGATGAAGCCCAGTTCGATATCACGCTCGATGCCACTGACGTATAACGAGGAAGAGTTATAGCCCTTGGCCAGAAAATGGGCATCGACGCCCATTTCACGAAAGCGTTCGGCGACCCGAAAGCCGGTCATGATTACCCTGGCGTTGGGTATCGTGCGATAGAAAGCGGAAAACTTCCCCTGCCACCGCGAGCCGGAAATGAACTCCTGACAGGCGTCTTCCTCGTAGATCAGCAGCCCCGAAATACGCTTGAGCTGACGAGCCTGCCTGCACAGATAGCGAAAGAGCAGATCGACCACGACGCGGTCATAGAGCGAGAAATCGATCCCGCTCAAGACACGGCCCAACTGCTTGTGCTGCTCGCGATCGACGTAGCGCACTTCCACATCGCCAAAGCGCTTGAGGCCCTGCCACAGCTGGCGGTTATCGGGCTCTCTCGGCGTGCAGGTCAGGACCAGAATGCGCATCAGCGCTTCCCGAACTTGAGCGCCTTGCGCACGTAACTCCACTTCAGTGCCTGCAAGGGACTGAAACGAAGAGCACGCAGGTAATAGCGACGCGCTACGGAGTAATCGCCAGCCAGTTGAGCGGCACGGAACAACGAAAGATAGACCTGAGCCGAATAGCGAGGCAGAAGAACACGGCACTCGTCCGGCAAGTGTGCGAATACTTCCTTGATCAGCCCTGTGGCCACGCTTTCTTCGTCGGCCCGGCTATGGCGCAGACTGTCGGCATGCTTGTAGATACGCGCAATCGGCTGCTGCACCAGCGCAACAGGTGCGCTGACCAGGACGTAGGCAAACACCGGAATATCCTCGCCCGAACGCAGGCTTTGCGGATAAGGACGCTGGAGCAGAAGGTCACGCCGCAACAGAGTGCAGCAATGGGAAATCGCGATTTTCTTCTGCAACAGATACCGGCGAATCAACTGCTGCGCACTGCCTTGGGCCGGCGTCGGCTGGCGAACCCGCTCACGCCCGTCCGGGTAGACAGAAACCTGTCCACCCAGCACCAGCCCGACGTCAGGGTTATCCGTCACGGCCTTGCGCAACGCGGCCAGGGCATCAGGCAACAACTCGTCATCGGCATCCAGCATCAGGGCATAGCGGCCCCGAGCCAGACGCACGCCATGGTTACGCGCCGCCGCCGCACCGGCATTGGCCTGATGCACCACGGTCAAGCCACTTGCGTGGCGAGCCTGATAGTCATCGAGCACCTGCCGGGTGTCGTCGGTGGAACCATCATTGACGATCACCAGCTCAACATCATCTGCCAACTGAGACAGCACCGAATCAATCGCTCGCGGCAACAACGAAGCATAGTTGTAGGCCGGGATGACGACGCTGATCAGTGGCTCAGGCATTCTCGTACGTGTCCACGCCGTCTTTGACCACCAGAATGTCTTCCATGATCAGGTACTGCAGATCCGACCCGAAGAACATGTTCAGCGCGTCGGTCGGCGAACAGATCATCGGCTCGCCACGACGGTTGAGCGAGGTGTTGAGCGACACACCGTTGCCGGTCAGGTTTTCCAGCGCCTTCATCATGTCGTAGTAGCGCGGGTTGTATTCGCGCTTGAGCACCTGGGCACGGGACGTGCCGTCTTCGTGAACGACTTCCGGCACGCGGGTCTTCCACTCTTCAGCCACTTCAAAGGTGAAGGTCATGAACGGCGCCGGGTGATCGATGGTGATCATCTGTGGAGCCACGGTGTCGAGCATCGACGGGCAGAAAGGCCTCCAGCGCTCGCGGAACTTGATCTGTTCGTTGATACGGTTGGCAACGCCCGGAATGCTTGGGCAACCGATGATCGAACGACCACCCAAGGCACGCGGACCAAACTCCATGCGGCCCTGGAACCAGGCCACCGGATTGCCTTCGACCATGATTCTGGCGATGCGCTCAGGGGTGTTTTCGATCTGGCGCCAGACCGGCTTGTTCGGGTGACGGGCGCAGGCCGCGATCACGTCTTCGTTGCTGTAGGCCGGGCCGAGGTAGACGTGCTCCATCTTCTCGACCGGCACGCCACGGGCGTGGGACACATAGGCAGCAGCACCGACCGCCGTACCGGCGTCGCCGGAGGCTGGCTGGACGAACAGTTCTTTCACTTCCGGGCGGGCAATGATGCGCTGGTTCAGCTTCACGTTCAGCGCACAGCCACCGGCGAAGGCGATCTTGCCGGTTTCCCTGAGGATGTCGCCCAGGTAGTGATCCATCATCTGCAGCGCCAGTTTCTCGAACAGCACCTGCATGCTGGCGGCGTAGTGGATGTAAGGCTCATCGGCCACATCGCCCACACGTTTCGGACCCAGCCATTCGATCAGCTTCGGCGAGAAGTAGAAGCCCTTGCCGTTTTCTTTATAGCGACGCAGGCCGATGACGTTGGCCAGCTCGGTATTGATGATCAGTTCGCCGTTTTCAAAGGTCGCCAGGCGCGAGAAGTCGTACTTGCTCGCATCGCCGTACGGCGCCATGCCCATGACCTTGAACTCGCCATCGAGCATCTCGAAGCCGAGGAACTCGGTGATCGCGCCATACAGGCCGCCCAGGGAGTCCGGATCGAAGAATTCCTTGATCTTGTGGATCTTGCCGTTTTCGCCATAGCCGAAGAAGGTCGTGGCGTACTCACCCTTGCCGTCGATACCCATGATCGCGGTCTTTTCCTTGAAACCGGAGCAATGGTAAGCGCTGGAAGCGTGGGCCAGGTGGTGCTCGACCGGCTCGATCTTGATCTTTTTCGGATCGAAGCCCAATTGCTCGAGGCACCAGACAATCTTGTTGCGATAGCGCTTGTAGCGGCGGTTGCCCATCAACAGCGCATCGAGTGCGCGATCAGGTGCGTACCAGTAGCGCTTGGCATAGTGCCAGCGGGCCTTGCCGAACAGGCTGATCGGCGCGAATGGAATCGCAACCACATCGACGTCCGAAGGCTTGATGCCTGCCTGTTCCAGGCAGAACTTCGCCGACTCGTAGGGCATGCGGTTCTTTGCATGTTTATCGCGAACGAAACGCTCTTCTTCAGCCGCCGCAATCAGCTTGCCGTCGATATAAAGCGCTGCGGAAGGATCATGGCTAAGGGCGCCGGACAGGCCAAGAATCGTCAATGCCACTGGGTCTAGCCTCTTTAGTCTGCATGCAGGCGCAGAGCGCCCGAGAATAAGGTGTGCCCCCCGCACTGCGAGCCAGGGACAGCTAAAGCGCGCGATTATAGCGTAATGACCGGGGATTTGGCTCGGGGACTGAAAGCCGATGGGAATATACAGCCAGGTGCCATCAACGAAAGGCGGGAATACCTTCCCCATGTCAGGCATCCAATAATTATCTACGCCCCCGCTGCGCACTGTTTCTGATTGATTGAAGGTCATCACAGTCGGCCCGACGGCCCTCAATCAAACCTCAGAGCTTAAAGTGCTCAACGGAAAACACACACGATGGAAACATTACCCCCTCCACACGGGTTCCCCAACGATACCTTGCCGGCAGCTACGGCCGCCCTCAAAAGACTCTCGGAACTGAGCATCGACCTGCTCACCGATCTCAAGGGGCTGCCGGCAGTCGATGACGCCCTGCTGGATGCAGACGCCTCACGGCAAGAGCATAAAACCGTCCGCCTGCTGCAGCGCATCAATGATTACTGGGATGCGCCCAGTGCGCCCGATGGAACCCGCTACGAGAAATTTTTGACCGGCATGCAGCAAGCCCTGCGAGACGAACTGAGCATCAGGATTCACGAGCGCGATCTCGGTACACAGCATCTTGCATGCCTGCCCACATCGCGCCGTCGGTCGGACAGCACCAGCGCGGCCCCAGCCAGAAACTTTGCCCTGCATGTGCAACTTCAGGAAAACGAACGGGCAGAAGTGGCTGGCGCCCTGGTGATGTCCCAGGACCAGGGCCCTGCCCTGCTGGTCCTGCCCGGCATCGGAGTCGCGGGCTTCACCAGCCTGGAAGAAATGTGCAAAACCCTCGCCGGCTGGCTCAATGACCCGACGTTGAAAGATGCACTGCTCAATTGCACCGAACAGCGCTACCAGGACGTTCTGACAGCCATCGACAACGATCCGGATCTGCATCTCGACCCCTTCACCGCCGCCGATCTGCTGCTCACGCCCATCGTCGGTGCGCCTTACACCTACGCCATGGAAAGGCTGCTGGATAAACAGCACGAAGATGTCCGCTACGCCTGCACACAGACAAAGGGCGATGACCGGAAAACACGCAAGACACGGATTCAGAATGCCATTGCCATGCGCGGCCTGTTCGGACCGGGCGCCATGCTGGAGCTGCGCGAGCTGGCCTCTCTGGAAAGACGCTATCGCCGCAGCCTGCCGGACTGGATCAAGATGGCCAGCCAGGAAGATCGCAACGCCTATGCCGAGCGCCTGCGACAGTACGATCAGGCCCGCAACGTCACGATCAGCGCCCTGAATGCGGCCGCCTCCCCGGAGCAGTTTGCCAGGGCACAACTGCGCACGAGACTGGCCAACGACCTGGGTTACGAACTGGATCCGAGCGCGCTCCTTGTAAGCACTCAGCGCACCCTTCCCGTGACAGGCGAACCCTACACGGTGCCCCGCTCACTGGCAGACCTGGCGCTCTACGGTCTGCACCCCGGTGACCGAACCGCAGGCTCGGAATTTCTGGAGCATACGACCTTCAGCCTTGAAGGCGAACCGCTGGCAAAAGATTACGCCTCCTTGACTCCGGCTTATCTGGCAAAGGTCATCGAAAAACTCGATCTGCGACTGACTTTCGCCGCCTTTCAGCAGACCGAGAACCGCAAGGAACACAACCAGCAACTCATGGAGCTTCTGACCCGCCGTCAGATAAGCGCCCTGGCGTACGCGGCGAAAATGCAGGGCCACATCCAGCCTGGAGACGTCACAACCGTCGAAGCCGTGACGAACCCGCAACAGGCAACAACGAACTCACGGCTGCTGGTCCAGCAGGTCAAGATGAACAGCCTGATACTGAGCAAGCTGCTGGTGATTCGCCAGGAAACGGCAAGCGGCCAGCTGGAGCGCCTGATCATGGTCGCGCTCGACATTCCTCAGCCTCAGTGCTTCTGGGCTTTTGACAATGAAACCCAACTGCGCAACGAGCTGGTTTCCTGGAGCGCCTCGGCCCCGTTGTGCGACTACCTGCTCAAACAGATCGAAGTGACGAGTCGCAGCATACTTGCAGAGAAACTGGCGGCGCTGAAACTCAAACCCTACCCTTCGGCGGACTTTCTCCAACTGGTCAGCCTGTCGGGCTTTGACAGGGCTCTGAACATCCTGGCCGAACAGCATGCTCGCGTGGCGATGTCCGAACAGGAACACCACACACCTGCCTGGTACCGAAATGCCAGCCCCGCCCAGCGCCAGGAGCTTTTAGCCCTGGAAGACGCCGCCAACGGCGCACGCAAGAATTACGACGACAAACCCCATACCCAGATGCAGCCGTTCAAGGACTATGTACACGAACGGGCCAGCCAGCAGATCGGCAAGCTGCTCGGCGTACCGGCTGGCAGCGTGGACCCCGACCTGATCGTGATCCGCAGTGAGCGCGAAACCATCACCTACACCGACATGCTGCTCAATGGCTATGACGACAGCATAGGCATCATCCGCAGCACCGCCGATACCGAGGCCAGTTTCAGCGGTCCGAAAGGCGTGAACCTCAGTGCGCTGTCGCCGCAGAAAGTCGCCGAGTCGGTACGCAGTCAATGGCTGGCCGACGAATATATCGCTCTCGTGAAGCGCACTCTGCTCAATGCGGCCTCACAAGGCTATGAATACCGCCGCAATACCAGCCTGCTGATAACCCAGCTACAGATGAAAGCCGCGGCCTTGCGCAGCCTGCTCAAGGGCCATATCAACGCAACGCAGTATCAATGGCTGCGGGACTCCATCGATCACGCCCACCTGAGCGGAGCCCCGATACGCGCGCAATATCCGCTGTATCCCTTGCAGATCCATATAGACAAACCCTTTATCGCCTCGAGACTGGAAGGTATCAATCAACTGGTCATCCCCGACACCAACCTGACTCACGTCGAAACCGTACAAGGCTGTATAGCCGTTCTTCCAATGTCCATCAGGCAGGCAGCGCTGCTTTACACGCCACAGGCACCGGACGGCATCGAGTTCCGTCTGTTCGGCAGCTTCACCGATTCCCTGGGCACGCCGGGCATGATCGATTACTACAAGGACCGCTGCCGCCTGCAATCACGCAAGACCCTGTCGTTCTTTCTCAACGATATGCGCAAGGGCAACGCCAACAAGGCACCCTTTTTGCCCAGAGAATCCATTGCCGACTTCGCGGATACCTGCTTCAACCGTCCGATCCTGCGCAAACTGAGAGATGTGGAAGAAACCACCACCGGGCGCAATGACATGCTGACCAGTCTGATCTGGGTCAGCGTCGAAGTGATAGCCACCATTATCACCCTGCCATTTCCGCCTGCCAGCTTTGTCGTGGGTGCCTTGCTGTCGCTGCATGACACCGTACGCGCGCTCCAGTCATTGCGTGACGGCGACAGCGAAACCGCCAGCGCCTACATACTGACCGCCATGCTCAACAGCTTCGGAGCGGCAGGCGATCTGCATTCAGGCCTGAAGGGTTTCGGCAGCGTGGTTCGTCAGGCAGGCCCACCACCGCCTCCCGACTCGGCACTGCGCCCGTTACAAAGGACAGCTTCGTTACCTCGTTACGAAGACCTGTATCCCGTGAACCTGAACAATGAAACTTTTCTGGTCGGCAAACCGGACAGCAACGGCTACTTCCCGGTCATGCGCAATGTCAGCAGCTACCCGACCGAAGTCGGCAGCACCGGGCAATTCATCAAACCCGGAGCTGGCGGGACATGGCAGCCCTCGGGCTCGACGCTCGACATTGCAACACCGTCCCATGCGGGGGTGCACCACGGGTTTGAAGTCCATGTTTCACTGAACAAAGTCCCACGTATCGGCGATGGTCACGCCAAGGGCGTCTGCATCGTCAATGGCAAACACTACATCGAACTCTCCGGCAAAAGCTTCGAGGTGCAATACGACGCGCAGATCCGCAGCTGGCAGATCATCGATCCTCACAACCCGTTCGCCTTCTTCGGCAAACAACCCGTTCGTCTGGACGAGCAGGGCAAATGGCGACTCGCCGACCGCCAGCAGTTACGTGGCGGCGGACGTGACAGCCCACAGAACTACCGACCATTACCCGAGGACGAGATTGCAAGCCCCGGCACGATTCTGGGCGATTACGAGCTACCAGAGTCGATGCGGCCTCATATGGACCTTATTATCAGCGGGGAAGGCTACGATCCGAGCGGTCTGGGCCTGATGCCATACTTCGAAACCTACTTCGTGGACATGCGCCGGAAACTCACCGCTCTCCGAGAAAAGCTTTACCGCGATGCCAATGCCTTTTTTGCTTCCCCAACCCTGCCACCACGTCCCTCATTGCCTGCCCTGAAACCCGAGGCAAGCATCGACACGCTGTTCGAGAGCCTGCTTGCACAGAACAACGGCCTGGTCCTGAGCGAAACGCCCAGATCGGTCGCCAGCAAGCGACTGCTGATCCAGAACATGCCGTTGCTGGCCAAGGAGCGGGTGGAGATTCTGTATATCGAACATCTGTTCACTGACAAGCATCTGCCAAAACTTGCCCGCTATCGCCAACTGGGCAAAAAGACCCGCTCCGGCTCTCATGAAATCAAGGAGCATCTCGAATATATCAACGACAAGGCCCTGAACAACCAGACGACCGAGTACGATTATTACCACCTGATCAAGATGGCCCACAGGCATGGCATCGAAGTCCGCCCGTTCAGCTCTTCGATCAGCTACCCGCTCATCAGGCACCCCGTTTCGGCCGCCGTTGACGATGCGGTCGCTGGCCAGAAAATGAGCAATTTCTTTGGCCATAAAGTCATCAGCAGTGATGTGGCGGCCGACCCCTCCAGGCGCTGGATCGCCCTGCTGGATGAAAAGCTGGCGACGACCCATGGCCAGGTTCCCGGCATTGCCGAGCTTGAAGGCGTGCCCAGCGTTCATATCCAGGAAGTTGCGAGCGGCAGCCATACGAGGATCAGAAGCACTGCAGGCACGGCCTCAGCCGACGACGCAGCCCGCAGCGACTTCACCATAGAGTTCGCCAACCCGTTGATCATCAGCCAGGCAAAAAAACCACCCGAAAGCACTTTGCTGGACATGGCCCTGTTCAAGGAGCTGGGCAACAGGCAAGGACGGGAGAATGTACAAATCTGGGCCGGCGAATACGGATTTCGCTGGAACGAGACCGAAGGCTGGTTGCGCATAGAACCCGAGCAATGGACGCCCAACAGCCCGCCGAGCGCCATCCAGCAGTCGCTGGCAGACGCTACTTACGAACTTCCGGTGGAGAACAGAGCCACTCTGTACCAGTTGGCAAACTTCGAACACAAGGGGCTGGACCAGCACTACTTCTTCATGGTCCCTGAACTGGGCGAGGTAAGGAACAAGTTCTTCAAGGTGCGCAGCAAGTTGCAAGCCGATGCCCGCAATATCGCCACCCTCGAACTGCCAGCACGACCGAAACTGCCCAACGTCGATCCGCAAACTCCATTGCCGGACTTTCTGCAGACGCTTTACCACCATACCGACGGGCTGGTGATTGGCGAGTCTCACTCTGCAGTGGCCAGCAAGAAGCTGATTATCGACAACCTGCCACTGTTATCGCAGCGGAAGGTCAAGACGCTGTATATGGAACATCTGCTGACAGACGTGCATCAGGCGGACCTGGACCGGTTTTTCGAAACCGGACAGATGAACAAGACCTTGCTGCATGACCTCAAGATACTCGACAGAGTCCACCATACCGACCCGAACGGGATCTATAACTTCGAGCAGTTAGTGATCAAGGCACAACAGAACGGTGTGGAAATCCGCGCAATCGACTGCTCCGCGAGCTATTACCTCAAGGGTCTCCTCAGAGAAGCCCCCACTTCCCGCCAGCAAATGATGAATTACTTCGCTCACATCACCATTCGCAAACATCAGGAAGTCATGGGCAAGCACAAGTGGATCGCACTGGTGGGCAACACTCACGCCAATACCTACCAGAAAATCATACCGGGCATCGCCGAGCTGGAAGCAGGGATAGGCTTGCGGGTTACCGATGCGCCACCCGGACAATCCAGAGGTGTGACAATCGATCCGGGCGACAGCATAAGGCGCGGCCTGAGCACTGAAACCGTGCCCATCAAAAGCGACTATCTGGTGGAAATGGAAATACCGGGAGCGACCCGGGCCATTTCCCTACGTCCCGAGCAGCCTCTGCCCATCGAGGAACGACTGTTCAGGCCTGGAATGTTCATGATCGAGCAATCGGAAGGCGGCCTGCAAAACATCGTTCACCGCTCACGGGACACATTCATTTACCGCACGCGGGTCCAGACCAATGCCGAAGGCAAGATCTACATAGATCGTCCGGCCTGGACCAACGTCCACATGAAGCCTTACAACAATATGTTTGCACTGGTGGCAGCACTTGAGGAGTTCCACATGACGTATGTGTCCTGATCCGTGACACAGATGTGTCCTACCTTGGCAAGCGCTGCTCCAGCAACCGGTGCAGCGCACTGTCAGTCGGCCAGTTGCGCATGAAACGCGCACGGTCGCGGGCGAATGCAGCGGCAAAGGATGACTGGGAACTGTGTTGCTGCATGGCGTCCAGATCGATCAGGGCCCAGCGGTCTTCATGCCAGAACAGGTTATGGCCCTTGAGGTCGCCATGACTGATGCGTTCACGGATCAATTGCTCGAAAAGACGGTCCAGTGCCAGCAGTTCATTTTCCGGCACATCCCCCGATTCCACATGAGGTGCGAACCGCTTGATGATGTCGGGCCCCTGCAAGAACTCGGTGACCAGATACGCCTTGCGGCGCAGGCCCAGTACACGTTGCTCCAGCACCGCCAGCGGTCTGGGCGTGGCGATGCCCAGGAACTCCAGCCGATTGGCCTCACGCCAGGAATGCCAGGCACGGCTCGGGCGCCAGAAGCGTTTGAGCCAGTGGCTGAAATTCTTGATGTTATAGCGCTTGATGACCAGCGGACGACCATTGACTTCGACCCGGCCCACGCTGGCCGCGCCACCGGTCTTGTACAGGTGGCCCTTGTCGAGCAACGCATCGGCCTGTTCCAGAACGGGCAACAGAACGGCTTCTTCTTCACGGCGAATCGCCCGGAACCGGGAAGCGCTGTCTTCGACACTGAACAGGCTGCAATCACGGCCGGTCTTGTTCAGGTAATCCTTGAGACGCCAGCTACGCACCTTGTCGATCTGCTTCTGCAGGGCTTCCATGGGCAAGGCGTGTTCGGCATTGCTCAACAGATACTGCACCAGCAACTCTTCAGTGAAAGGCTCCAGCGACTTGGGCAACTGAGCGAAAAACACACCGAGGTTTTCCAGCACGGCCTGTCGGGATAACGGCTTGCCGGCCTCTTCGACACGAATACCGGCACCGTCGATCAGGTACAGCTGGCCGTTATGGCGCAGCAGGTTGTCCAGATGCAGGTCTTCCTGCCACAAACCCTTGGCATGCAGCAGGGCAATGGCTGACAGCGCTTCACCCAGTACCGACTGCTGCTCATCGGCCAGCGGCGGCAGATTCCGGACCTGTTCCCAGGCATCGCCCAGGCTTTCGGCACCATCCAGAAACTCGAACAGCAACCAGCCGCCCTCGCCTTCCTGCAAGCCATCGGCCAGCAGCAGTGGCGTGGTCAGGCCTTGCTCGGCCAGCAGACGGACGCCATCCAGCTCACGCTGGAAATGTCGGGCAGCCTTATTGCCCACCAGCAGCTTCGCCAGCACCGTACGACCGCGCCAGACACCCGCGCCGACATAGCGTTGACCCGGCAGCACGCGCAGCAGCGTCAAGAGTTGCAGATCGGCCGGGCCAATGGTGTCGGCCAACGTCACGTTCAGAGGCAGCTCAGGTGTGCGTCCGACATTCTTGAGTTCAGACAAACGCATCAGCGCGCCTCCCGCTTGTGTTGACCACGCTGGCCCAGGCGCAGACACCAGGCATCGACCTGCGCACTGTCGGGAGCCGCCTGCAGATAAGCGGCCAGCAGCACACGCAAATCGTCGGCGCCCCAGGCCGTGGCACGACGCAGCAAGGGTTCCAGATCCTTGATCAGATCACGCTTGCCAAAAAAGACCGGGCGGGTTTTCTCCAGGTCGATCAGTTGCGCCACGTAAGCATCGCCACGGGCCTGGAGGAAAATATGCTTGGGATAGAAACAGCCGTGAACCTGCCCGGCCCGATGCAGGGTGCGAGCCAGTTGCCCACAGGCCTTGATGATGGCGGTGTGCTGGCTGGCGTCCAGGCTGGACCATTGCTCAAGCAAGACATACAGGTCCGTCCAGCCGTCCAGCGCACGAGTCATCAGAATCGCACGGCGCTCGCCATCAACCTTGCTGTCGCCATAGAACACGGCCTGCAACGCCGGGATACCCAGCTTCTTATAGCGTGTGATATTGCGAAACTCGCGGGAGAACGACGGCTCGCCAAACGGATGATGCAGCGTATGGGTCAGGTAATTGCTCTGACGCTTCAGATAAAAGCCCTGACCTTCCAGCTCCAGACGAAACACACTGCTCCAGCCGCCGCGCCCGGTATTGGGCTCATCGACAGCATCGAGCTTTATATCCCACAGCGACTGAAAGTCGGCCAGACCATGGCGCTCAAGCAGGGCACGGTCGGCATCGGCGATGAAAACGCTCATTCACGCCCCTCGAAAAAACTGACGACATGACGAATGCGCTTCTTGTCGGATGCATTCAAACGATCCCGCTGGCGGTACTGCAAGTAGAAGCGCAGTCGCTGGGTGGCGGATAAATGGTATTTGGCGACCTTGTCCAGGCAGGCCAGATCCTTGGTGATCCGGTAGCGAAGCATGAAGCTCCACCAGAACGCACCGTTGGGGCAATCGATGAAAAACAGCCTGGACTCATCGTCGACCAGCAGATTGCGCCACTTCAGATCGTTATGGGTGAAGTGCTGGTCATGCATGATCCGGGTGCAGCGGGCCAGTTGCCGGCTGATGACATCGACCCAGGCACGGTCCGACAGACGCGAGTCTTTATGACGCGCCAGTTCGGACAGGTCTTCGGTACGTGGCAACTCGCGGGTGATAAGCGCGCCGCGATCGTAGGCAGCGCCCTTGCGCTCCAGGCCCCAGGCCACGACGTCGGCCGTCGGGATTCCCCATTTGGCGAAACGCTTGAGGTTCTGCCATTCGGACTTGACCCGTGGCCGCCCCAGATAACGACGCAGGCCTTTACCGGCACCGGTGTAGCGCTTGACGTAATAGGTCACGCCGCCACGCTCCACACGAATCACTTCGGAGAGCAGATCGCTGGTCAGCTGTTCGCCCTGCAAGGCAAAAACCGCATCCAGATTGCCGAAGTCCTCAGCCAGGAAGGCGTATTCCGGCTCAAGATTCCAACCCGCCATCAGAGCGCATCTCCGTAACGCAGTTTACGCTGATACAACTTGTCCGCCTTTTTATCCAGCCAGCGCAGCAATGAGGCTTCACGAGCCAGCACTTCACGCAATGGCTTCTGGAAGTAACCTTTGAGAAAACGCAGTTTGTCGCGTCTGGTAAGACCGATGTCCAGCGCCGAGAAATACAGCGCGGCAAGATCCTTGTTACGCCAGCGCGGCGTGATTGCGCGGCGGGTCTGGGCACGGTGCAGGTCAATGACCGACAGCCTGAAATCGTCGGCTGTCACCGGTTTGTCGGTGTGCAACAGGAAGTGGCAGATGTAGCAGTCCCGATGGTTGACCCCGGCGCGGTGCATCATGCCGACCATGCGTGCGACTTCGGCAATGAATGCCCGTTTCAGGCGCGGCTCGGGCGGCTCGTTACGCCAGTTGATGCTGACATCTTCCAGGCTTTCGGTGGGGGCCAGCTCTTCGGTGACGATGAACGAATGCTGGGCAGCCGGATTGCTGCCACGTTCGCCATAAGCCACGGCGGTCATGGTCGGCACGCCGACTTCCTTGAGACGGGCTATCGCGTCCCACTCCTTGCCAGCGCCCAGCACCGGCAGCTTGGCAGTCACCAGATTCTTGGCGATTTCACTCCAGCCGATGCCACGATGAATCTTGACGAAGTAACCGCGCCCATCGACCTCGGTGCGCAACGTGCGACGCCCTTCCAGCTCGCGATACACCTGACCATCAAGCGCCTCGACCTCAGTGAATGCATCACGCCCGGCCCACAGGCTCTTGAACGGCTCAGCGAGGAACAGCTTCATTGATCGTGCTCCGCCAGGATCACATCGGCAGCGTGCTGCGGCATGCTGTAGAGGTCCGCCGTATCGGCGAACACCAGGCCATTCGCGCCCCAGGCTCGACGTGCCGCATCGTCTTCGAGCATCCTGGCCAGATAACCGTTGAGCTGTGACTGCTCGAACGGGTCATCCAGCACCAGGCCGCTGTCGGCTTCGGCAATGTAATGAGCATAGCCACAGACCGCACTGACCAGCACCGGCAAGCCGGCCACCAGGGCTTCAAGCAGCACAGTGCCGGTGTTCTCGTTATACGCCGGATGAATCAGCAGGTCGGCGCCGAGCAGGAAACGCGGAATATCGCTACGCCCTTTCATGAAGGTCACCTGTTCGCCCAGCCCCAGTGCTGCGCTTTGCAGCTGGAATACTTTGGGGTCGTCCTGGCCGATTACAAACAGACGCGTGCGTTTTTTAAGTTCGGCGGGCAAGGAGGCCAGCGCCTTGAGGCTGCGATCCACGCCTTTTGTCTTGAAACCGGAGCCGATCTGCACCAGTAGCAGGTCATCGTCGGCCAGCCCGAACTCCTTGCGGAACCCGGCGCGAATCTCGGGCGCATCGGGTGGCGCACGACGGTCCTGGGAGATACCCGGCGGCAGCAGGTGGAAGCGCGACAATGGCGTGTCGTAATGCTTGATGAACAACGGCTGCTGCACTTCGGAAATCATCAGGACCTGGGTTTTCGCCTCTCTGGCGAATACCGCACGCTCGTACTCGGCAAAATGGCGATAACGGCCCCATTTGCGGTACAGGGAATTACGCAGGTTCTGCGCCTTGTCCTCGAAACAGCCATCGGCGGCGTAATACACATCCAGGCCCGGCATCTTGTTGAAGCCGATCAGGCGGTCAACCGGGCGCTTGGCCAGATCCGCTTCCATCCAGGCGCTGAGTTTCTCGTTGCGCCGATGGTTGAAGAATGCCTTGACCGGCGCCACCAGTACCTCGAAGCCAGGCGGCACATCGCCTTCCCAGATGAGGGTGTAGACGCGAATCTGGTGCCCGCGCTCCTGGCATTCCAGAGCAATGCGCATGAAGTCGCGCTGCAGGCCGCCGAACGGGAAATATTTGTAGAGTACGAAAGCCAGTTGCATCAGTGGTGTTCCTTTGCCAGCAACAGCGCGCCCAACTGGCTCGCTACCCGCTCGGGATTCAAGCGAGTGAAGCACATCGGCCACTCGCGTTTGAGGTCAAACCGCTGCTGATCGTCAGCCGTCGGTTGATAGGTGCATTTCTTTTGCAGGCAAGGGGCGCACGCCGGGTAATCGCCGGCCAGATGCACCTGGGACTTGCCGTAGGCACCGGTCAGGCCGGGATTGGTCGGCCCGAACAGGGAAATGGTCGGCACATCCAGTGCGGCGGCCAGATGACCGATACCGGTATCCACCGCGACACAGGCCTGGGCGCTGGCCAGAACCCTGGCGACACCCGCCAGATTCAGTTTCGGCAGTACTTGCGCATGCTCCAGGCCCTCGGCAATCCGCTCGGCCCGGGCCTTTTCTGCCGGGTTGCCCCACGGCAGACGCACTTGCAGCCCTCGGGCAGCCATCAACTGCGCCAGTTGCCGCCAGTAATCCTCGGGCCAGTGCTTGGTCGCCCAGGTGGTGCCGTGCAGAAACAGCACGAAGGGCGCCTGCAGCGTTTCATCCAGTGCCGACAGGCGCTTGAGGCCGTAATTGCCAAGGCCCGCAGGCAGTTCGTAACCCAGCGCCTGAGCGAACAACTGGCGCAACCGCTCCACCGCATGCTGTCCACGCGCCACCGGGTAAGGCCGGTCATAGAAACGGCTGGCGATGGGCTCGCGGGCCGAGTTCTTGTCCAGGCCCGCAACCGGCGCATTGACGTAACGGGTCAGCCAGGCACTCTTGAACAGACCCTGGGCATCGATGACCACGTCGTAGTGCGTTTCGCGCAAGCGCTGCTTGAAGCCCTTCCACTCACCGGTCTTGAAGGTCTGCCACAGGTTCTTGCGCCAGCGGCGGATCGCCACCGGAATCACTTTATCCACAGCAGGGTGCCAGGTGGGAATCTCGGCAAAGCCTTCTTCCACCACCCAGTCGAACTGAATGCCCGGCAGCGCCTGCGCCGCATCGGTCAACGCTGGCAAGGCATGAATCACGTCGCCCAGCGAAGAAGTCTTGATCAGCAATACCCGCAAAGTCAGGCGACCTCCACCGGAGTGCCGCCCAGACGCCCCAATGCCTGAACCACAGAATCCGGCTCAAGCAGGCGCATGCAGTTGTAGTGGCCGAAACGGCAGGTGCGCTCGAAGCAGGGACTGCATTCGATCCCCAGTTGCACGATCTCGACCTCATCGGCCAGAGGCGGCGTAAAGCCCGGCGATGTCGAACCGTAGACCGCCACCAGCGGACGGTTCAGCGCAGCCGCCACGTGCATCAGCCCTGAATCGTTGGAGACGACCGCATCGGCGCAGGACAGCAGGTCGATGGCCTCGGCCAGGGACGTTTCGCCGCTGAGGTTGACGGCTTCTTCGCGCAGACCGGGGATCAGGTACTCGCGAATGCTTTCGCCGACCGGATGATCCTTTTTGGAGCCGAACAGCCAGACCTGCCAGCCTTCACGAATCCGGGACTCGGCCACCTGGGCATAATGCTCGGACGGCCAGCGCTTGGATTCACCGAACTCGGCACCAGGGCATAGCGCCAGTACCGGCCGGTCCAGGGTCAGGCCGAACTTGGCCAGCGCGGCATCGCGCACCTGAGTGTCGATCTGCAGGCTCGGCTTGGGATAAGGGCGCGGCAATTCAGCGCCCTTGTCGAATGCCATGGCCATGAAACGCTCGATCATCAGGGGATAGCGCTGCTTGTCCAGGATCCGCACGTCGTTGAGCAGGCCATAGCGGAACTCGCCTCGCCAGCCAGTGCGCTTGGGAATGTCGGCAAAAAAAGGTACCAACGCCGACTTCAGGGAGTTGGGCAGCAGAATGGCCTGATCGTACTGACCGGCCAGGGACTTGCCGATCCGGCGTCGGGTCGACAGTTCCAGCGCGCCGTGCCCCAGCGGAAAACTCAAGGCAGCACGCACTTCAGGCATGCGCTCCAGAAGCGGACGGCTCCACTCCGGAGCCAGCACATCGATTTCGCACTCAGGATGACGCTGCTTCAGACACTGGAACAGCGTTTGCGCCATCACCATGTCACCGACCCAGCTAGGCCCAACGATCAAAATTTTCATGCTCGATCCAAAAACAGCCAGGGAGGCTTTCAGATTGCGTGACCTTCCCACACAACCTGACGCCTCCCTGTCATAGCTATATATAGCGTTTGATAAACGCAGGAACGTCCCTTCGCGGATGAATCCGCTCCTACAACAATGCCATCAGCTAAGGCATAAATTACTTTGTGGGAGGCAGCTTGCTGGCGACTTCGCCAGCAAGCTGCCTCCTACAAGATGGTTCAGGTCAGTCCCAAACCTGCCCAGATCCGCATCACTTCGCGCCGCTCGACTTCAAACTGATCTCCGGCCACTGTCCCGGCCTGGTTCTGCAAGGCCTGACGGTGCGCCGCTGCGCGGTATGCCTTATAGGCTTCGCGCAGCAGGCTGGCATCGACATCAGGCAGCAACCCGGCCTCTTCAAGACCTTCGAGAATACGAATGTTATCGGTGTAGCGCAGCAGGGCGGGATGCTCTCTGGACCACGCCAAGGCCGCGTATTGCACCATAAATTCGATATCGACGATACCACCGGCATCCTGCTTGAGGTCGAACACCATGGCCGGATCGAAAGCATTGGCCGCCGTTCCCGCCACCGTCAGTTTAGTCCCCAGGCTGTCGCGCATCTTGGCGCGCATCTCGCTGACTTCTGCACGAAGCTTGTCCAGATCGCGCTCGCGCCCCAACACCGTGGCCCGGACCTTGCCGAACTCGTTGCCCACATCAGGGCTGCCGACCAGCACCCGGGCACGCACCAGTGCCTGATGTTCCCAGGTCCAGGCTTCATTTTCCTGATAGCGGCCAAAAGCCCCAAGCGAACTGACCAACAGGCCAGACGCCCCGGAGGGCCGCAGCCGCATATCGACTTCATAAAGCTGGCCGGAGTTGGTCTGGGTCGTCAGCAAGTGGATGATGCGCTGGCCCAGACGAGTGAAGAACTGCGCCCCGTCGATGGGCTTGGCGCCATCGGTTTCGGTCTGCGGGTCGCCATCATGAATGAACACCAGATCCAGGTCCGAGCCATGTCCCAGCTCGATGCCGCCCACCTTGCCGTAACCGACGATGACAAAACTCGGATCGCACAGACTGCCGTCTGGACGCGAAGGCGTGCCATGTCGGGCAACGGTATGTCGCCAGGCCAGGGCCAGGACCTGCTCCAGAATCGCCTCGGCCAGCCAGGTCAGGTAATCACTGACCTTCATCAACGGCAAACTGCCAGAAATCTCGGACGCCGCCACTCGCAGACGATGGGCCAGCTTGAAGTGCCGCAAAGCCTCCATCTGCTGCTCCAGATCGTCCTCGGGGATACGGATCAGCCGTTCCTGCAGCTCGGCCGCCAGCTCCGGCGCCAGCGGCGGATTGAACAGACGACCTTCATTGAGCAATTCGTCCAGCAGCAACGGGAAGCGGGCAATCTGCTCGGCAATCCAGGGACTGGCCGCACATAACGTCAGCAAGCGCCGCAAGGCATCGGGGTTTTCCGTGAGCAGCACCAGATAAGCCGAACGCCGGGCTACCGCTTCGACCAGCGGCAATACCCGCTCAATGACCAGATCCGGGCTTTCATGTTCGACCGCCTGGGCCAGCAGACGGGGAATGAAAGCATCCAGACGCTCGCGCCCCAGGCGCTGCATCGAACGCAACTGCGGGCTGCCGCGCAGGTTGGCCAGTTGCCGGATAGCCTTGTCGGCATCGACAAAACCGGCCTGGGACAACTGACGGCACGCCGCCTCTTCATCCTGAGACTCTTGCCACAGCGGCAACCATTCACCGCCCACGATGACTTCATCGTCATCCTGCTGCTCGTCATCGGCATCGGAATCCGGGTCGGCAATCACCTGACGGAAATGCCATGAAACCCGATTGCGCCAATGCATCAGTTGCTCATGGAAGGCCGACCAGTCGGCAAAGCCCAGCATAAAAGCAATGCGCGCCTGATCCTGCTCGTTGTCCGGCAGCATCTGGGTCTGGCGGTCGGCAATAGCCTGGATGGCATGTTCGGTGTAGCGCAGGAATTCGTAACCTTCGCGCAATTCGTCGGTGACGGCAGAAGGCAGATAGCCCTGGCCTTCAAGGGTTTTAAGCACCTTGAACAGCGGGCGCTGCTGCAGGCTCAGGTCACGACCGCCGTGAATCAGCTGGAAGGCCTGGGCAATGAATTCCACTTCTCGAATACCGCCAGCGCCCAGCTTGATGTTCTCGGCCATGCCCTTGCGCCGCACTTCCTGCTGGATCAACTGCTTCATGGTGCGCAGCGCTTCGATGGCAGAGAAGTCCAGGTAACGGCGGTACACGAACGGACGCAGCATTTGCAGCAGTTGCTCGCCAGCCGTTTGATCGCCGCCCACGACGCGAGCCTTGATCATGGCGTAGCGTTCCCAGTCACGGCCCTGATCCTGGTAATACTGCTCCAGCGCATTGAAGCTCAGCACCAGCGCCCCGGATGAACCGTAAGGCCGCAGACGCATGTCGACGCGGAACACGAAGCCGTCGACGGTCACCGGGTCCAGTGCCTTGATCAGCCGTTGCCCCAGACGAATGAAGAACTCCTGGTTATCCAGCGCGCGTTTGGCGCCCACCGTTTCACCGCCTTCGGGGTAAGCGAAGATCAGGTCGATGTCCGAAGACAGGTTCAACTCCACCGCCCCCAGCTTGCCCATGCCGAGGATGACCATATGCTGTGGCTGACCGGTGCGGCGCCCGGTCGGGGTACCGAGCAACTGGCAGTGACGCTCATACAGCCATTGATACGCCAGATCGATGGAGCCATCTGCCATCTCGGACAGATCACGGCAGGTTTCGATCAGTTCTGCCTGACGGGTAAGATCGCGCCAGATAATCCGCACTTGCTGACGCATGCGCTGGCGACGTAGATTACGCCCCAGTTCATCATCGCTGCTGGCAGCCTGTACGGCGGCAGCGATTTGCCCGCGCAGTTCGCCCGCGCTGAAACTGCGCTCCAGTTCGCCAGACTCCGCCAGCTCCAGCAACATGCGAGGGTCGCGGCAAACCTGTTCGGTGACGAAGTCGCTGGATGCACAGACACGATCGAACGCCTTGCGGCGCGACTCGGGCCAGGCCTCGAAAGAGGCCAGCGAATCGTCTTGCAACGCAGCCAGCGCTGTACGAAATGTCTGTTGTGCACGGGTAACTAAAGGCAGCAGGATGGCCGGAAAATCGGCCAGCGAAGGTAGGCTCATGGTCTATCCTTGATCGGCGTGCAATGGGCTACCTGCCATGTCCGCAAGTTTCATGCGCAACCGCCGAATGTAGAACAAAAGTTATAAATTGCTGAAAAATCTGAATCGCTAGCAGAAAACACCAATTTTTCACTCTAAATTATAAAATTCGCATCAACGGTAACGTTTTATCTCACAACACGACAGGAGCGATTTGGTCGCTTCTCTGTAGTTTTACTACTGAGCATGTAACTCGAAGGGCTGAAATGGTCGTCGATTTGTAGTAAAACTACACGCCGCCGGAACAACCCTCCGGTAATCCAAGAATTTTATGTCGTCTGCCCACAAGGCCAGTCGCAAACTCAGGCAACCGATTCTGGAAGCCTTTCCGCCCTGGAGCAAGCCATGCAAGACCTCGATCCCGTCGAAACCCAGGAATGGCTGGACGCCCTGGAATCGGTTCTCGACAAAGAAGGCGAAGACCGTGCTCATTACCTGATGACCCGTATGGGCGAGCTGGCCACTAGAAGTGGTTCGCAGCTGCCGTACGCCATCACCACGCCATACCGCAACACCATTCCGGTTACTCACGAAGCACGCATGCCTGGCGACCTGTTCATGGAACGCCGCATTCGCTCGCTGGTACGCTGGAACGCATTGGCAATGGTCGTCAAGACCAACCTGAACGACCCGGACCTGGGCGGTCACATCTCCAGCTTCGCTTCCAGCGCGACGCTGTATGACATCGGTTTCAACTACTTCTTCCAGGCCCCGACCGACGAGCACGGCGGCGACCTGATCTACTTCCAGGGCCACGCCTCCCCAGGCGTCTATGCCCGTGCGTTCCTCGAAGGCCGCATCAGCGAAGACCAGATGAACAACTTCCGTCAGGAAGTCGACGGCAACGGCCTGTCCTCGTACCCGCACCCATGGCTGATGCCTGATTTCTGGCAGTTCCCGACCGTATCCATGGGTCTGGGCCCGATCCAGGCGATCTACCAGGCGCGCTTCATGAAGTACCTGGAAAACCGCGGCTACATCCCGGCAGGCAAGCAGAAGGTCTGGTGCTTCCTGGGCGACGGCGAGACCGACGAGCCGGAATCCCTGGGCGCAATCGCTCTGGCCGGTCGCGAGAAGCTGGACAACCTGATCTTCGTCATCAACTGCAACCTGCAGCGCCTCGACGGCCCGGTTCGCGGCAACGCCAAGATCATCCAGGAACTCGAAGGCGTGTTCCGTGGTGCCCAGTGGAACGTCAACAAGGTCATCTGGGGCCGTTTCTGGGACCCACTGCTGGCCAAGGACACCAACGGTGCCCTGCAACGCCGCATGGACGAAGTCATCGACGGCGAGTACCAGAACTACAAGGCAAAAGACGGAGCGTTCGTTCGCGAGCACTTCTTCAACACGCCTGAACTCAAGGCCATGGTCGAAGACCTGTCCGACGACGAGATCTGGAAACTCAACCGCGGTGGTCACGACCCGTACAAGGTCTACGCGGCCTACCATCAGGCGGTCAACCACAAAGACCAGCCGACTGTCATCCTGGCCAAGACCATCAAGGGTTACGGTACCGGTGCAGGCGAAGCCAAGAACACCGCGCACAACACCAAGAAAGTCGATGTCGACAGCCTGCGTCACTTCCGTGACCGCTTCGACGTGCCGATCAAGGACTCCGAGCTGGAAAACCTGCCGTTCTTCCGTCCGGAAGAAGGTAGCGCCGAAGCCAAGTACCTGGCCGAGCGCCGCAGCGCCCTGGGTGGTTTCGTACCTCAGCGCCGCGCCAAGAGCATCAGCATCCCGACGCCACCACTGGAAACGCTGAAAGCGATTCTGGACGGCTCGGGCGACCGCGAAATCTCCACCACCATGGCCTTCGTGCGCATCCTGGCGCAACTGGTCAAGGACAAGGAAATCGGCCAGCGCATCGTTCCGATCATCCCGGACGAAGCCCGTACCTTCGGTATGGAAGGCATGTTCCGTCAGTTGGGCATCTACTCGTCCGTCGGCCAGCTCTACGAGCCAGTCGATAAAGATCAGGTGATGTTCTACCGCGAAGACAAGAAGGGCCAGATCCTCGAAGAAGGCATCAACGAAGCGGGCGCCATGTCGTCGTTCATCGCTGCCGGTACTTCGTACAGCAACCACAACCAGCCGATGCTGCCGTTCTACATCTTCTACTCGATGTTCGGCTTCCAGCGTATTGGCGATCTGGCATGGGCCGCTGGCGACAGCCGCACCCGTGGCTTCCTGATCGGCGGCACTGCCGGCCGTACCACGCTGAACGGCGAAGGCCTGCAGCACGAAGACGGTCACAGCCACATCCTGGCCGCCACCGTGCCTAACTGCCGCACCTATGATCCAACCTACGGCTACGAGCTGGCGGTGATCATCCAGGACGGCATGAAGAAGATGACCGAAGAACAACAGGACATCTTCTACTACATCACCGTGATGAACGAAGCCTACACCCAGCCAGCCATTCCGGCCGGCGCCGAGGAAGGCATCATCAAGGGCATGTACCTGCTCGAAGAAGACACCAAGGCTGCTGCTCACCACGTCCAGTTGCTGGGCTCGGGCACCATCCTGCGTGAAGTCCGCGAAGCGGCGAAGATCCTGCGCGACGAGTTCAACATCGGCGCCGACGTCTGGAGCGTCACCAGCTTCAACGAACTGCGTCGTGACGGCCTGGCGGTAGAACGCTCCAACCGTCTGCACCCTGGCCAGAAGCCGAAGCAGACTTACGTCGAGCAGTGCCTGAGCGGCCGTAAAGGTCCGGTCATCGCCTCCACCGACTACATGAAGCTGTTCGCTGACCAGATCCGTCAGTGGGTTCCGTCCAAGGAATACAAAGTGCTGGGCACCGACGGTTTCGGCCGTAGCGACAGCCGCCGCAAGCTGCGTCACTTCTTCGAAGTCGACCGTAACTTCGTGGTGCTGGCAGCCCTGGAAGCCTTGGCTGACCGTGGCGACATCGAACCTAAAGTCGTGGCTGAAGCCATTGCCAAGTTCGGTATCGATCCTGAAAAACGCAACCCACTGGACTGTTAAGAACCTGCTTCAAAATCGGTAACTGCGCCATTCAAAGGCGTGAAACAGCCGAGGATGCGGAATTTACACCCGTAAATGAGCATCCAAGGCTGTTTCGTTGCAACTGGATACGGCGCAATCGAATGAACAGGTTCTGCGAAGGAGAAACATTGTGAGTGAGTTAATTCGCGTACCCGACATCGGCAACGGTGAAGGTGAAGTCATTGAGTTGCTGGTCAAGGTCGGTGATCGCATTGAAGCCGACCAGAGCATCCTGACCCTTGAGTCCGACAAGGCAAGCATGGAAATCCCTGCTCCCAAGGCCGGCGTCATCAAGGCCATGAAGGTCAAGCTGGGCGACCGCCTGAAAGAAGGCGACGAGCTGTTCGAGCTGGAAGTCGAAGGCGAAGCGGCTGCTCCGGCCGCTGCTGCCGAACCTGCTCCGGCTCCAGCCGCTGCCGAGGAACCGGCCGAAGCACCTGCTGCTGCACCGGCTCCTGCTGCCAGCGCCACCGTTCAGGACATCCACGTTCCTGATATCGGCTCGTCGGGCAAGGCCAAGATCATCGAAGTCCTGGTCAAGCCAGGCGACAGCATCCAGGCCGATCAATCGCTGATCACCCTGGAATCCGACAAGGCCAGCATGGAGATTCCATCTCCTGCCGCAGGCGTGGTCGAGAGCGTTGAAGTCAAGCTGGAACAGGAAGTCGGTACCGGCGACCTGATCCTGAAACTGAAAATCGCAGGCGCTGCTCCTGCTGCTGCACCGGCTCCGGCTGCCAGCGCTCCGGCAGCGGCCCCGGCCAAGGCCGAAGCTGCTCCGGCTGCCGCACCTGCCGCCAAGGCAGAAGCCGCTCCAGCACCAGCCCCCGCTCAAAGCGGTGCCAAGGTTCACGCAGGCCCGGCTGTTCGCCAGCTGGCTCGCGAGTTCGGCGTCGAGCTGAGCGCCGTCAGCGCAACCGGCCCGCACGGCCGTGTGCTGAAAGAAGACGTACAGGTTTACGTCAAGGCCATGATGCAGAAGGCCAAGGAAGCACCTGCGGGCGGCGCAAGCGGCGGCGCGGGCATCCAGCCGATTCCTGAAGTCGATTTCAGCCGTTTCGGCGAAATCGAAGAAGTACCGATGACCCGCCTGATGCAACTGGGCGCGAGCGGTCTGCATCGCAGCTGGCTGAACATTCCGCACGTCACGCAATTTGATCAGGCCGACATCACCGACCTGGAAGTTTTCCGTGTTGCGCAGAAAGCCGTTGCCGAAAAGGCTGGCGTCAAGCTGACCATCCTGCCACTGCTGCTCAAGTCCATCGCGCACCTGCTCAAGGAGCTTCCGGACTTCAACGCTTCGCTGGCACCAAGCGGCAAAGCGGTCATCCGCAAGAAATACGTGCACATCGGCTTCGCCGTGGACACCCCGGACGGCCTGCTGGTCCCTGTGATCCGCAACGTCGACCAGAAAAACCTGCTGCAACTGGCAGCCGAAGCAGCCGAACTGGCTGAAAAGGCCCGCAACAAGAAGCTGACCGCGAACGACATGCAAGGCGCATGCTTCACGATCTCCAGCCTCGGCCACATTGGCGGCACCGGCTTCACGCCGATCGTCAATGCACCGGAAGTTGCGATTCTGGGTGTCTCCAAGGCAACCATCCAGCCAGTCTGGGACGGCAAAGCCTTCCAGCCGAAACTAATGCTGCCTCTGTCGCTGTCCTACGATCACCGCGTGATCAACGGCGCAGCTGCTGCCCGCTTCACCAAGCGCTTGAGCGAATTGCTGGCGGATATCCGCACAATCCTGCTGTAAGCCCGGGCAGGCCCGCCACATGGCGGGCCTTGCCGTGTATTTGCGAGCTGCCACGCTCGAACCTCAACCCCGCCTTCAAGCGGGGCTTTTTTTGTCTGCCTGTCCCGGTTATATAGCTCGGCAAGACCTCTGCTTTCTGCGCTCATCTGGTGTATTGTCGAGCCAGGTCAACCGGCTGACACTTTTATAGCACTAAGCCACCGCCCTCTCTTGTAAGCCCGAGCTGCATGATGCAACCTTGCCATACGCGAAAGTAATCCGGGCCAATGCCCTACCGCGATCAGAATTCCGGAAGCGAGTTTGTTCATGAAAAGCCAAACCGATGCTGCCGGCAGAACGGCAGCCGAGGTAGTAACGCAATTGCCGGTGCCCTCGCGCCTGGGCATGCTGCGTTTCGAGCGGCTTAATGAAGCCAATTGGGCGCTGCTGTTTCTCGATCCTAACTGCGAAAAACAGTTCGGCCTGCCTGCCGTGGAACTCTGCGCCCTGATTGGTTCGCCCTACGCCAGCCTGATGGAGCCGGAGGCGCGCTACAAGCTGCATGACGAGATCCAGTTGCAACTGGCATCCACTCCTTTCTATCTGGTCCGCTATACCCTGCACACCCCCAAAGGCCCGCTGGGTCTTCTGGAAATCGGTGAGGCCTACAAACAGCACAATCGTCATTTGCTGCGCGGCTACTTTCTCGTTGTCGATGGACTGTTTGCAGAAGAAGAGCAGACTTTCGGCCCGGACCTGGAAACCCAGAACTCGCGCCTGCAGATCGCCCTGGAGCTCAACCAGCGTGCGCAACGTGATCAGCTCGCCCACCTGGAGCGGGTACGCGCCCAGCAAGAGCTGATCCTGCGCCTGACACGCCATCGCTACACCACCGCCAACTCGGTGCTGGAAGCCGCCGAACTGATCACCAAGAGTGCCTGCGATATCTACGATGTCGACCGGGTCGGCATCTGGAGCCTGCACGAGCAGCGCCTGGAGTCGATTGCCGACTATCACCGGCAAAGCTGCGACTATCAGGTGCGCAAGCCGCTGGATATCAGCCAGTACCCCAATTACCTCGATGCGCTGCACAACAGCCGGGCAATCGATGTCAGCAACGTGCAGAACGATCCGCGCACCCGCGAGATAGCAGACACCCTGCTGCCAAGGGGCGTGAATGCCATTCTGGACGCCAGTATCCGCATCGATGGCCAAGTGGTCGGTGTGCTGTGCCTGGAGCAGACCGGCTCGGAGCGTGAGTGGCAGCCTGACGAAATAACATTTGCCGGTGAATTGGCCGACCAGTTCGCGCAGGTCATCAACAACCACAGCCGACGTGCCGCCACCAACGCGCTGTACCTGTTCCAGCGTGCCGTCGAGCAAAGCGCCAACGCTTTCCTGCTGGTCAACTGCGAGGGTATGGTCGAGTACGTCAACCCGAGCTTCACGGCCATCACGCAATACACCTCCGAAGAAGTCCACGGTCACAAGCTGTCGGAATTGCCGGCCCTGGAAAACCTCAATGCCTTGCTGCTCGATGCCAATTCCAGTCTGAACAAGAGCAACAGCTGGCAAGGTGAATTCAAGAGCCGACGCAAGAACCTGGAACCCTACTGGGGCCAGCTGTCGATTTCCAAGGTCTATGGCGACAATCGCGAGCTGACCCATTACATCGGCATTTACGAAGACATCACCCAGAGCAAGCTGGCGCAGCAGCGCATCGAGCGCCTGGCTTACACCGACAACCTGACCAGTCTGGGCAACCGGCCAGCCTTCATCCGAAACCTGGACGAGCGCTTCGCACGGGACAGCGACACGCCCATGAGCCTGTTGCTGGTGGATATCGACAACTTCAAGCGCATCAACGACAGCCTGGGCCATCAGACCGGCGACAAGCTGCTGATCAGCCTGGCCCGGCGCCTGCGCAATACCCTGAGCCCGTCCGACATTCTGGCGCGCTTTGCCAGTAACGAATTTGCCGTGCTGCTCGATCACAGCGGGCTTGAAGCCGGGCAGAACGTTGCCAGCCAGGTGCTGGCGACACTCGACAAGCCAATGTTCGTCGACAACCAGTTGATCAGTGTCACCGGCTCCGTGGGCCTGGCCTGCGCTCCGCTGCATGGCCGCGACCCGCAGACCCTGATGAAAAACGCTGGTCTGGCACTGCACAAGGCCAAGGCCAACGGCAAGCATCAGGTCCAGGTGTTTACCGAAGCGCTCAATGCCGAAGCCAGTTACAAGCTGTTCGTTGAAAACAACCTGCGTCGCGCCCTGACCCAGAATGAACTCGAAGTCTTCTACCAGCCCAAGCTGTGCCTGCGCAGCGGCCGTTTGCTGGGTATGGAAGCCCTGCTGCGCTGGAACCATCCGGAAAAGGGCATGATCCGACCGGATCAGTTCATCAGCGTTGCCGAAGAAACCGGCCTGATCATCCCCATCGGCAAATGGGTCGCCCGCCAGTCCTGCCGCATGAGCAAGGCGCTGACAGAAGCCGGTTTCGGCAATCTGCAGGTGGCGATCAACGTTTCGCCCAAGCAGTTCTCGGACCCGGATCTGGTGTCGTCCATCGCCTCGATTCTCGAAGAGGAAGCGCTGGATGCATCCCTGCTGGAACTGGAACTGACCGAAGGCCTGCTGCTGGAAGCCACCGAAGACACTCGCCAGCAACTCGACTCGCTGAAAAAACTCGGCCTGTCGCTGGCCATGGATGACTTCGGAACCGGCTACTCATCCTTCAGTTACCTGAAGAAATTCCCCATCGATGTGATCAAGATCGACCGCAGCTTCATCCGGGACATTCCGGACGACGAGGACGACATGGAAATCACCTCGGCGGTGATCGCCATGGCCCATAACCTCAAGCTGAAGGTCGTGGCTGAAGGCATTGAAACCGCGGCCCAACTGAAATTCCTGCGCCGCCATCGCTGCGACGTGGGGCAGGGTTACCTGTTCGACAAGCCGATTCCCGGCGAAGAACTCATCGAGAAACTGAAACGCTACACGCGCAGACCGTCGGCCTGACCCCTCTTCCCTGTACACCGGACTCTCGGGCACACTGTCGGACTGTTTATCCCTCTAATCTGTTTTCACTTATCGAGAGGATATGGTTCATGACTCTTCGCTCGGAAATTCTAGTGAACAAAAATGTACTCCCTACCGCCCAGCAAGCACTGCCGGGCCGTGAAACACCTATCGCCGTTCCTGAACAGCACTTCGTCAACGGCAACCCGTTGCTGGGTCCGTTCTCGGGCACGGTCGAATTCGCCATCTTCGGCATGGGCTGCTTCTGGGGCGCAGAACGACGTCTGTGGCAACAACCGGGTGTGGTCAGCACCGCCGTGGGCTATGCAGGCGGCCTGACACCCAACCCGACCTATGAAGAAGTCTGCTCGGGCCTGACCGGCCACAGCGAGGTGGTGCTGGTAGTGTATGAACCAGAAGAGATCAGCTACGAATCGCTGCTCAAGATCTTCTGGGAAGCGCACAACCCGACCCAGGGCATGCGCCAGGGTAACGACATCGGCACCCAGTACCGCTCGGTGATCTACTGCACCACACCAGAACAGCTCGAAGCCGCCAAAGCCAGCGAAAAGGCCTTCCAGGCCGAGCTGAGCAAAGCCGGACTGGGCGAGATCACGACCGAGATCGATCAGGCACCGACCTTCTACTACGCCGAGGCGTACCACCAACAATACCTGGCAAAAAACCCGCAGGGTTATTGCGGGCTGGGTGGGACAGGGGTTTGTTTGCCGGCCTGAAGCTTCGCGAATAAATTCGCTCCTACGGGCCATGTAGGAGCGAATTCATTCGCGAAAAACCCGCTTGAAGCTTGCGGCTTACAGCTTGCAGCTCCCCCTATTCTGCTATCAACCAATCCATCGTCCAGCCACCCCGGGTCTGTCCCAGTTTCTCGGCCAGATAAGGCATCAATTCGCGCAGCTCTTCTTCCAGCCCCCAAGGCGGGTTGGCGATGGCGAGGCCGGAGCCGTTGAGGCTTGCCGGGGTGTCCAATGGATGAACGTGAAGCTCGACGCGCAACAACTTGGGCGCGCCGGTTTCGGCCAGGTCCTGGTAGAAGCGCTTGAGCTGACGCTGGTCCTTGACCGGATACCAGATCGCGGCGACGGTCTGGCGCATGCGGCCGATGGCTTCCTTGAGTGCGACGGCACAGCGCTTCATTTCATCGAGCTGCTCGAAAGGCGGGTCGATCAGCATCACGGCGCGCTTCTCGGCAACCGGCAGCAAGGCCCGTGGTACATGCCAGCCTTCCCCCAGATGCACGGCAACCCGGCGGTCACCCTTCATGTTTTCCTTGAGCAACCGCCCGTCTTCGGGGTGTTTCTCGTTGAGCAGCACGCGCTCGCGTTCACGGGTCAGGCGACGAGCCAGCTCCGGCGAGCCCGGGTAGTAACGCAGTTCGCCATCGGGGTTCATGTCGTGCAGCACTTGCAGGTAATCGGCTGCCAGCGCAGGCAGGTCCGACGCATTCCACAAGCGCCCGATACCTTCCAGCCATTCACCGGTGCGGGTGGCCTGATCGCCCTTGAGGTCGTAAAGCCCAAGCCCGGCGTGGGTGTCGATATAGGCGAAAGGTTGCTCCTTGCGCGCCATGAGGGCGATCAAGCGAGTCAGGGTCAGGTGTTTGAACACATCGGCATGGTTGCCAGCGTGGAAGGCGTGACGGTAATTCATGGCAGCTCCTGGAAGGCTGCGCAGTTTAGCAAAACTCGGACGGGAACAAGACAGTGCTTTCTGTGGCGAAGGGTGAACGGCTTTGATCACCCTTCCGGCAAGTTGTACGTAACAGGATCAGGCATTACCCGCATTACAAGGCATAAATGGAAATCCACTTCCTGTCTGGGTGAGTGGTATAGAGACGATCACCTTTACGGTTCAAGACTGCGCCACCTACCGAATGAAAGAAGTCGATGCGCGTGGCTGTTCTTTCAATCGTATCGATTCTGTACAAATCGAAATTGCAGGAATGAATGGCGTACACATAGCGATCATCCGGTGTTCCACCGATGAGATTGACGGGGTAACCCCTTGAACCGAACTCCAGCGTATACAGAATCTTCTGCGTGGCCGTATCGGTCACGAACATTTCATCAAAACCGCCGACATAAAGCTGACTGCCATCCGCACTGACTGCCATGGAGCATGGGTTTCTGAAGCCCGGAATATCCACTTGCGAGTAATCCCGCGTATCGATCATCGCGACAACACTGTCGGGATCATCGGCAAGTTCCGATGCATAGATGTAATGGCCGTCCGGACTGATTGCCATGACCAGAACTGCATTCGACATTTTGCCCAGGTCGAAATCACTTTCGGCATTGTAATCAATGGCGTCAACCATACGGATAAGCCCACCGGGCGCGTAGCGGAAAGACAGGCAGATGAAACTCCCGTCCGGGCTGGCCGCAATTTTATCGACACCCTCCGAATCGAGGATCGCGACCAGTGCATTGCGCTGGACATCAATCACTGAGCATTCATTCTGTCCTGTGACATAAAGCCTGCGTCCATCCGGGCTGACAGCCACATCGCCTACGCAACCCCTCTTGATACTGGATACGACTTCACGGCTCTCGATATCGATAAAACTGACCCCGGTCCCATCGTCGTGAGAAACAAAAAGCAGAGTGTCATCCGGGCTTACATCAATTTCCTTGGGTGAAAAATTCAAAGGAATACTGGCAAGAAGTCTTGCTTCATGGGGAGACGATACATGGGAGGGAAATTCTTTCTTTTGGCTCAGGAAAGCCGTACCTGTGAATATTTTTCTTTGCATTTAACCCACCAATCCCTTGGCCTGTTCAGACCATCATTCGAGAAAACAGGTGCTGCCTTTAAAACGTCAATCGTTAACAGATCAATGATGTGCTCCATTGAATGAGTCATTACCAAAGCGCGTCCTCCATATCGGATCAGGAATAACAGGGCATTATTGAATACCCGCAACAACGGGTTGGGTACTGTCAGAAATAACAGGTAAAGCGCATAAACCTGACCACTGATCGGCTTTTTACCGGACCAAGCCGTTCAAAAAGCGACCTGCCCGTAGGTAATCAAGCCATCCCCGGCAGGCGGGCTTGCCGCGACAGTGACGCGCTACCAGAATCAGGGCCTTACCCGATCAAAGGAACACTCGTCATGATGCATGCGGATTTGGTTGATCAAGAGGATTTGCTGAGCCAGCTCAGAGCGCTGGGGTTCGAGATGCCAATTGGCTCAACGGCCGAGCAGGCCTGTGCACAAGCGGTATGTGGATTGACCGAAGAACGCGCCACAGCCTTGCGGCGTCTGGTTGAACAATTGCTGACGGGCAGTGCGACCATACTGCCAGCGGTGCGCCAGGCCATCGATCAGCAATTGCTGCCGGCACTGGCGACTTACAAACAGAGTCACAAGTAAAACCTGAAAGCACCGGGCGCACCTTCGATGTAATGCCGATCAGTCAAGGTATGTCTATCACTTGTGGGAGGCAGCTTGCTGGCGAAAAGGCCTGAAACTGGCAGATATTCTGCGTTTGTACGCTGAAGTCGCCAGCAAGCTGCCTCCCACAAAGTGATTCATTGCCCCTGACATGCGCCCCTGTGGATCAATATTCGATCCGCACATCCCCTTTGGGCACGCTGCAGCACGACAGGATGTAACCCTCTTCCACATCTTCGTCGGTGATACCGCCGTTGTGCTCCATCTCCACTTCGCCACTGAGCTTCATGACCTTGCAGGTGCCACAGATGCCCATGCCGCAGGCCTTGGGAATCATCAGGCCCAGCTTGGAAGCCGCCGCATGGACGGTTTCCCCCGGCGCAACACGAATGCTCTTGCCGGTGTCGGTGAATTCCACCTGATGCAGATCCGCCAAATCGACTTCCGGCGCATCCGCAGCGATTTCCGCATGCTCCACGGCTTCGGCGCGCACCTCTGGTGGCGTCGCGCCAAAGGACTCTTCATGGTACTGCGCCATGTTGAAGCCGCTTTCCTGCAGCATGCGCTTGACCGCAGCCATGTATGGCGTCGGCCCGCAACAGAACACCTCGCGGTCCTTGTAGTCCGGCGACATCAACTCCAGCATCCGTTGGTTCAGGTAACCGCGATAACCCGCCCAGGGCTCACCAAGGCCGTGCTTCTCACAGATCAGATGCAGACTGAAGTTATCGATCCGCGACGCCATGTGCTCCAGCTCGCGGTGATAGATGATGTCCTTGGGCGAGCGGGCGCTGTGTACAAACACCATGTCGACGTTGGCATTGGTGTCGTAGAACCAGCGGGCCATGGACATGACCGGCGTGATACCGACACCGCCGCTGAGATACAGGATCTTCGGATTGGGGAAGTCGATGGCGTTGAACAAGCCGACAGGCCCGTGCACTGCCAGCTCCTGGCCTTCATGCAGCGTGTCGTGCAGGTAATTGGAGACCTTGCCTCCCGGCACGCGCTTGACGGTAATCGAGAAGCTGTAGGGCACCGACGGCGAACTGGAAATGGTGTAGGAGCGCATGATCGGCACGCCATCGATTTCCAGCTCCAGGGTGACGAACTGACCGGGCTTGAAGAAGAACAGGATCGGCTGGTCTGCCATGAAGCAGAAGGTCCTTACATCCCAGGTTTCCTGGATCACCTTGACGACGCGCACAAGATGGCGGCCATTGGCCCATGTCTGGGTGGTTACCGGGTTGAGAAAATTCTGGGACATGCTTGATCTCCACGACCGACTGTCGGCCTTTATGATGGGGATTCTGCGTAACGCGCAGGAGGCGCATTTACCTATCAACGACATTCACGTACTTACGGCGACCAGCCCCCACAGACCGTGGGTTCCCTAGTCGGGAACGGATTCGGCCATGTCGCCCATGGATAAGGTTCACTCCGCGCCCGCCTCCACACTCGCCCCTTAACAGCCATGAATAAACTCACCGGCATGAGCGACCCCCAATCGCCTTGCGTGCAGCGCTGCAAAGAACCGTATTAGCCACATTCGCAGGCCGCCAACGATGCGGTCATGAGGGAATCTGAACAATGGACATCACCGCAACCCTGAGCCTTGGCGACCCGCTGGAACCTGCACGCAAGGCCACTGCCCAGATGCTGCAGAACCGCGAGCGCACCTATTCGCTGCCGCAGCCTTTCTACAGTGATGACCGGCTGTTTGAAATCGACATGCAGGAAATCTTTCACAAGGAATGGCTGATTGCGGGCATGACCTGCGAAATCCCGGCCAAGGGCAACTACCTGACACTGCAGATCGGCAAGAACCCGATCCTCGTCGTCCGCGCCCCGGATGGCAGCGTGAATGCTTTCCACAACGTCTGCCGCCATCGAGGCTCGCGCCTGTGCACCGGCGAGAAAGGCAAGGTCGCCAAGCTGGTCTGCCCTTACCACCAGTGGACCTACGAGCTGGACGGACGCCTGCTGTACGCGGGCACCGAGATGGGCGACGACTTCGACATGAAGAACTTCAGCCTCAAGCCCGTGAACGTCAAAACCGCAGGCGGCTATATCTTCATCAGCCTGGCGGAGAATCCACCTGCCATCGATGAGTTCCTGGCCACGCTCAAGCACTACATGGAACCCTACGACATGGAAAACACCAAGGTGGCGGTGCAAACCACCTTGATGGAAAAAGCCAACTGGAAGCTGGTGATCGAGAACAACCGCGAGTGCTACCACTGCAACGGCTCACACCCGGAGCTGTTGAAAACCCTGCTGGAATGGGACGACGTCACCGACCCGCGTGCCGATCAGACCTTCAAGGACCATGTGGCCGCCTCCGCCGCTGCCTGGGACGCCGAGAAGATTCCCTACGCACACGCCAGCTTCGGCCTGCGCAACCGCATCGTGCGCATGCCGCTGCTCAAGGGCACTGTGTCGATGACCATGGATGGCAAGGTCGGCTGCAAGAAACTCATGGGCCGTATCCAGAACCCGGACCTGGGCTCGATGCGCATCCTGCACCTGCCTCACTCCTGGAACCACTGCATGGGCGATCACATCATCGTCTTCACGGTATGGCCGATCAGCGCGCAGGAAACCATGGTCACGACCAAGTGGATCGTGCACAAGGATGCCGTGGAAGGCGTCGATTACGACGTTGAGCGCATGCGTCAGGTGTGGGACGCCACCAACGATCAGGACCGTCGTCTGGCCGAGGAAAACCAGCGCGGTATCAACTCCAGCGCCTACCAGCCAGGCCCGTACTCCAAGACCTATGAGTTCGGTGTGGTCAACTTCATCGACTGGTACAGCTCGCGGGTACTGGAAAACCTCGGGGCAGAACCTGCGCCCTACCTCAAAGGTGTAGCGGTCAACCACGAATGACCCTGCGGGGGTTGGATGTTGATCAAAAAACATCCAACCCCCTCATACACCAAGCCTGCCGCCCTCTCCCGCACACAACAAACAACTTATCCACAGAGCAGCCCACAGCAATTGTGGGAAAGTCGATTTTTTCGCTCTCAAAAAACCTGAAAAAACCGTGACTTACTGATTGCCTCCATTGCGGGACATACTGTTCATTTTTTGATCAAACCTTTGAAAGCCTTGTATTAATTGGCCTTCAAGGGATCACGAACACCTTATCCACAGAAGCGCCAACAGACTTTGGGGGCAACTTCGGGTTTGTGAGTCACTCACTGTGGAAAACTGCTCCAGGCGTGATACAGCAAGGCTTTACAGCGGCATTTATAGCCATTGACGATCAATTGATTATTTTTTATACGAAACCTTGTAAGCCACGTTTTATATGGGCTACAGGAGATCACGAACAACTTGTCCACAGAGAGGCCAACAGAGTTTGTGGGCAATTGAGCAAGGAGATGAGAAGCAGTGGATTGTTTATCCACATGGAAAAGCCAGTAAAAACCGCAAGTTAGGTTGATCATTTTTCAACCAGAGGCCTGTAAGGCACGGTTTACATGGGGTTCAGAAACCCGCGAACACGTTATCCACAGGTGGGCGCACAGGGAATGTGCACAACTCCACCTGTGGGAGCGAATTCATTCGCGAATGAATTCGCTCCCACAGAATTGAGGGGTTTTATCGAATGACGCCTTCTTCCACCAGCAACTTGAGGATCGCCGCGGCCCCCTCTTGCGGGCTGACGCCCTTGAGAACTTGCCCGGTGCCGCCGCTGGCCTTGGCGGTTGCGGCTTTCATGCGGTCGGCGCCGCTCTTGGCCTTGATCACTTTCAGGCGTTTGGGGCGGGGTTTGGCAGGTTGCAGGCCATGGGCTGTGAGTAACTCATCCTCCACCACTTCCACCTGCTCCACACCCAAGGCCCCACGCTGTGCAGGACCGTAAGCGCTCTGGCGTGGTTTTGGCGCTGCGTTATCCACAGTGGCCAGAAACGGCAGGCGAACCTTGAGGCGACGTCGCTGGCCTCGCGGCAAGGCTTGCAGGACAAGGGCCACGCCGTTATCCAGAGACTCCACCTGGGCCAGCCCCACCACCAGCGGCCAGCCCAGCCTTTCCGCCAGCAGAAACGGCAGCATGCCCGAGCCTTCGCCGGTTTCAGCCTGGCTGCCGGTGAGCACGATCTGCACCGCTGAATCACGGATGTAATCGGTCAGCGCAGGCAGTGCATCGGCGCCTTCAGGCTGCTCCAGCACCTGCAGTTCGTCCAGACCCATGCCCATATAAGCTCGCAGTGCAGGCTCCTGGGCATTGCCGGCGTGCAGCACCTGCAAGTTATCCCCAGCCAGTTGCAAACCCAGTTCCACGGCGCGGGCATCCTGCTCGGCGCGGCGGGCGCGTCCCGAGGTCGGGTGAGCGCCGATGGACACCAGACTCATGACCTGCAACGAGGCCTTGTTCAATGACGCATTATCCACAGATGAACTCCCGCGCTCAGGCCGCATCACGTTTTGCCTCGTTGCGATAAGCCTCGACCGCATCGATCAAGGCCTGGAGGATGGCTGCGCTTTCACCGATCACCGACAGGTCGGCGCGTTTGATCATGTCGCAGCTGGCATCCAGGTTGACCGCCACCACCTTGTCGCAAGCGCCGATGCCTTGCAGGTGCTGGATCGCACCGGAGATACCCACAGCCACATACACACGTGCTGTGACCCAGGTGCCGCTGGCACCCACCTGACGGTCCCGGCTCATGAAACCATCGTCCACCGCCACCCGCGACGCACCTTCGGTCGCGCCCAGAGCCGCTGCCGTGCGATGGAACAAGTCCCAGTCCTTGACGCCATTACCGCCCGATAAGATGAATTCCGCTTCGGCCATGGGGATAACTGCAGGATCCACGGCCACCGCGCCAAGGTCTTCGATGCGTGCCAGACTGCGCGCAACACTTGTGGATAACTCCACCGGCAACGCTTCATGGCGCGTTTCACTGACCGGCTCGGCGCATTCGGCAGCCGCCAGAATCAGACGCGCCAACGGACGAGCGAGGTCTTCACGCCCCGCTCCCGCACGCCCGATGCACTGTTCATCCTTGACCTGCCAGACACGAGTCGCCGGACGTTCGCCCAGGCTGGCAGCGAAACGCCGACCCAGTTCGCCACCGCCGCTGCGGCTGTCCGGCAGCAGCCAGTGCCGTGGGTTGAACTGGTTATCCACAGCCCGCAGCCCTTGCACACGCTGCTCCGGTGAATAACCGCTGAACTCATCACCTTCAAGAACCAACAGGCGGTCGACACCCGCCGTCTCGAAAGTGCTTTCCTTGTGTTCGCCAAATACCACAGCCAATACAGCCCCAGCGCTGCCCGCCAGTTGATGGGCAAGCCCCAGCAGGTCCCGGTCATGACTGCTCAGGCGGCCACCGACCATGTCCGGCACCACGGTGATGTAAAACGCAGGCTCCGGCACTTGATGCAGCGGCAGGCTGATTTCGGCAGCTGCGGAGCGTTTGACCGTCCCGCCCTGCTGCGCACCACTGCGGTCGATACGCTTGATGCCATTGGGGCCGATGAAGCCCAGACCGTGCACGTTCTTGCGCATGAGGCCGTTGGGGCCCATCCAACTGGTCTGTGCGGGCTGCATCGCGGCATGCAAAGGGTGCAGACGGTTACGTGCGATCCATTCGGCACGGGGGTCGCGGCGGATAATGTCGCTCATCAATGCACCTCCGCTGGTTCACGTCTTACAGGCTCTGACTTGCTGACTACCGGCTCTTCAATCAAGGCGTCGGCCACCAGCTCGGCAATGTCCTTGATCATCGGTCGTGGCTCGACCACGCCTTCAAGCATCGCCGTGCATTGTGGACAACCGACTGCCACCAGTTCGGCACCGGTTTCGCGGATGTCTTCCATACGCATGTCGGGAATCCGCTGCTTGCCGGGAATATCGGTAATGGGCGCGCCGCCACCGCCACCACAGCAGCGGGAACGGAAGCCCGAGCGCTGCATTTCCTTGATCTCGATACCCAGGGCGCGCAATACCTCGCGCGGCGCTTCGTACTCGCCGTTGTAACGGCCCAGATAGCACGGATCGTGATACGTCACGCTGGAACCTTTGTGTTGCCCGAGCTTGAGCGTGCCGCACTGAAGCAGTTCAGCCATGTAAGTACTGTGATGCTGCACGAGGTAGTCACCACCCAGGGCGCCGTACTCGTTTTTCAGCACATGAAAGCTATGGGGGTCGCAGGTGACGATGCGCTTGAAGCTGTATCTGGACAGCGTCTGGATGTTGCGCCTGGCCAGCATCTGGAAAGTCGCTTCATCGCCCAGGCGACGGGCCACATCGCCGCTGTCGCGCTCTTCAAGACCCAGCACGGCAAAGTCGACCTTCGCGGCTTTCAGGACTTTGACGAACGCCCGCAACGTGCGCTGGTTACGCATATCGAAAGCGCCATCACCTACCCAGAACAGCACATCGGTTGTTTTCTTTTCGCTGAGCAGGCTGAGGTTCAAATCCGCCGCCCAGTTCATCCGACCGCCCGGCGCAAAACCGCCAGGGTTGTCGGTGGCAATCAGGTTATCCAGCACTTCGGCGCCCTTGTTAGGGGTCGCGCCTTTTTCCAGGGTCAGGTGGCGGCGCATGTCGACGATGGCGTCCACGTGCTCGATCATCATCGGGCACTCTTCCACGCATGCCCGGCAAGTGGTGCAGGACCACAGGGTTTCCGCGTCCACCAGTCCGTTGACGATGGGCTGATGCGGATTGCCACCATGTTCGCCGATGGGCTTGCCCTTGCCGTCGAGGGATGGATAAGGGCTGCCTGCGAATTTGGCATCGGTGCCGCCAGCGAGGCCGACCACCATGTCCTGAATCAGCTTCTTGGGGTTCAAGGGCTGGCCGGCAGCGAACGCCGGACAAGCGGCTTCGCATTTGCCGCACTGCACACAGGCGTCAAAACCCAGCAACTGGTTCCAGGTGAAATCTTCGGGCTTTTCCACACCCAGCGGCGCGCTTGGGTCAGTAAGGTCCAGCGGCTTCAAACCGGTGGAACGACCACCACCGAAGCGCTCGGCACGTCGGTGCCAGGCCAGGTGCAGGGCGCCAGCGAAGGCGTGCTTCATCGGCCCGCCCCAGGTCATGCCGAAAAACAGTTCGCTGACGCCCCACAGCACGCCAACGCCCAGAATCACGGCCAGCAGCCAACCACCGAAGTTCTCGGGAAGAATTCCCGCAACCGGCAAGGTCACCAGAAAGAAGCTGACGGAAAACGCCATCAGGCTTTTCGGCAAGCGCATCCAAGGGCCTTTGGACAGGCGCGATGGCGGATTGAGACGACGACGAAAGACAAACACCGCCCCCACGAACATCACCGCCGACATCAGCAGCAGCGCATAGCCCAGGAAGCGGTTATGCAGACCGAAGCCATGCACCAGAATCGCCAGCACGATAGACGCCACCGCACCACCTGCCGTGGCGACGTGGGTATTGGCGATGTATTTGTCCCGGGCGACGACATGGTGCAGATCGACCATGTAACGCTTGGGCATGGCCAGCAGCCCGCCCAGCAGATCGACCTTGGAGGCTCGACCATTGCGCCACATTTTTACCCGCCGCAAAGCACCCAGCACCGCAAGGGCCAGGGCTGTGAATAGCAGGAGGGGAAGAAGGGTGTTCAACATCGGAATCACCTCGGGCGAGGTGCAAGCCATAAGCTGCAAGCCACAAGTAAAAGCACAGCAGATCGGCTGTCTTCTCTTGCTGCTTGCAGCTTATAGCTTGCAGCTTTCCTCAAAAATCCTTACACAGCCGCAATCCGTCATAGATCGCCGCATGGGTATTACGCTGGGCCACGCAGTCGCCGATGCGGAACAGCAGGTAGCCATCCCCCGGTTGGCTCAGCGAAGGTTGCGGCTGGATGGCGAACAGGGCGTCGATGTCGATCTGGCCTTTGTTGCGCGAACCTTCCTTGAGCCCGTAATAGAGCTCTTCGTCCGGACGCACGCCGTTTTCGACGACGATCTGGTCAACCACCCGCTCCTCCTTGGCACCGGTGTATTCGTTCTCCAGGACGGCAACCAGCTTGTCGCCTTCGCGGTAGACCTTTTCCAGCATCATGTCCCCGGTCATGATCACTTCCTTGGGGTACATGCTGCGGTAGTAGGTCGGGAACGAGGTGCCACCAATGGCGACGCCGGGTTTGATGTCGTCGGTGACGATCTCGACCTGCGAGCCCTTGTCGGCCAGGAAGTCGGCCACGGACATGCCGGTGAATTCGCAGATGGTGTCGTAGACCAGCACGTTCTTGCCCGGCGCAACCTTGCCGTCCAGCACGTCCCAGCTACTGACCACCAGCCCTTCGGCCGCGCCCCAGTGATCGTTCTGTTCCAGGAACGGATGACCGCCCACTGCCAGCACCACGATGTCCGGGCGCAGGTCGAGAATGGTCGCCGGATCGGCAGCCGTCCCCAGGCGCAGATCGACCTTCAGACGCGCCAGTTCCAGTTGGTACCAGCGAGTGATACCGGCAATCTGGTCACGTTGCGGTGCCTTGGAGGCGGTGGTGATTTGGCCGCCGATGAATTCCTTTTTCTCGAACAGCGTCACGTCGTGGCCGCGCTCGGCAGACACGCGAGCGGCTTCCATACCCGCAGGACCTGCACCGACAATCACCACCTTGCGTTTCGGCCCGGTGGACTTCTCGATGATGTGCGGCACGCCCATGTATTCGCGAGACGTGGCGGCATTCTGGATGCACAGCACATCCAGCCCCTGATACTGGCGGTCGATGCAGTAGTTGGCGCCCACGCACTGCTTGATCTGGTCAACCTGGCCCATCTTGATCTTGGCAATCAGGTGCGGGTCGGCGATGTGGGCACGGGTCATGCCGACCATATCCACATAGCCGCCTTCCAGAATCCGCGTGGCCTGATTCGGGTCCTTGATGTTCTGCGCGTGCAGTACCGGTGCCTTGACCACTTCCTTGATACCGGCCGCCAGATGCAGGAACGGCTCCGGTGGATAACTCATGTTGGGGATAACGTTGGCCAGGGTGTTGTGCGTGTCGCAACCCGAGCCCACGACGCCGATGAAATCGATCATGCCGGTGGCATCGTAATACTTGGCAATTTCCTTCATGTCCTCATGGCTCAGGCCATCAGGATGGAATTCGTCGCCGCAGATACGGATACCCACGCAGAAATCAGGCCCCACTTCCTTACGCACGGCCTTGATCACTTCCAGGCCAAAACGCATGCGATTCTCGAAACTGCCGCCCCACTCGTCGGTGCGCTTGTTGACCCGCGGGCTCCAGAACTGGTCGATCATGTGCTGGTGCACCGCGGACAGCTCGACACCGTCCAGACCACCGGCCTTGGCACGGGCCGCAGCGCTGGCGTAGTTGCCGATCACCCGCCAGATCTCTTCCGGCTCGATGGTCTTGCAGGTCGCACGGTGGACCGGTTCACGAATGCCGGACGGCGACATGAGGGTCGGCCAGTGCTCGCCATCCCAACGGGAACGACGGCCCATGTGGGTAATCTGGATCATGATCTTGGCGCCGTGCTTGTGCATGGCGTCGGCAAGGTTCTGGAAGTGCGGAATGATCTTGTCAGTGGCCAGGTTGACCGACTTCCACCAGCCCTGGGGACTGTCGATGGCGACACTGGAGGAACCACCGCAGATCGCCAGGCCGATGCCGCCCTTGGCCTTCTCTTCGTAGTACTTCACATAACGGTCGGTGGTCATCCCGCCATCGGTGGCATAGACCTCGGCGTGAGCGGTACTCAGGACACGGTTGCGGATCGTCAGTTTGCCGATCTGGATCGGCTGGAACATTGCTTCGAAAGCCATAACACGATCCTCGACTTACAACGGTTTGACGACAAACAGACCGTCGTCATGACCTTCTTCGGAGCCACCGTAAACCTGTTCGGCAACGGTGCGGATCGGGCTGCCGCTGGCCGCCAGGATCTGATCCATTGCACCGGCGAACCAGCCGGTGAACATGTAATCGACCTTGCGCCCGACCTTGCCGTACACATACACGAACGCCGAGTGCTCGAGCTTGACGCTGGCAGTGCCTTTTTCCAGATCGATATCCTGAATCTTGAACAGCCCCCAGCCACGCTGGGACAAGCGATTCATGTAGTGCTCGAACACCGCAACGCCTTCGATGCCATGGCATTCGGCTTCTTTCTCGCACCAATGCCAGGCGGACTTGTAGCCGGCCTTGTAGAGAATTTCGGCGTAGGCCTCGGCACCCAGCACTTCTTCAATGCCCATGTGGTTATTGACGAAGAAATGGCGCGGCACATAGAGCATCGGCAATGCATCGGAGGTCCAGACGCCTGTTTCGCTGTCGACTTCGATAGGCAGTTGCGGGGCGATTTTAGCCATGGGGTCAAACTCCAGAAATTCGGGTTACGCCCACTGCGCGCAGGGCAGCGGGGTTATCAATTCAAAGGGGGCGTCGCGTAGAAAGTTATTCGCCCCAGACATCCCGGAGCACGTTGACCCAGTTCTCGCCCATGATCTTGCGCACGACGCGCTCGGAATGGCCGCGCTTGAGCAGGGTTTCGGTCAGGTTCGGGAATTCGCCCACGGTGCGGATGCCCAGCGGGTTGATGATCTTGCCGAAGCTGGTCAGCCGACGGGCATAACCCTTGTCATGGGTCAGGTACTCGAAGAAGTCCTGGCCATGGCCCTGGGTGAAGTCGGTGCCGATGCCGATGGCGTCCTCACCGACGATGTTCATGGTGTATTCGATGGCTTCGGCGTAATCGTCGATGGTCGACTCAATGCCTTTGGCCAGGAACGGCGCAAACATGGTCACCCCGACAAAACCGCCGTGATCGGCGATGAACTTCAGTTCTGCATCGGACTTGTTGCGCGGGTGCTCCTTGAGGCCGGACGGCAGGCAGTGGGAGTAGCAGACCGGTTTCTTCGATTCGAGGATGACTTCTTCGGAAGTCTTGGAGCCCACATGGGACAGGTCGCACATGACGCCCACGCGGTTCATCTCGGCCACGATCTCGCGCCCGAAGCCCGACAGGCCGCCGTCGCGCTCGTAGCAGCCGGTGCCCACCAGATTCTGGGTGTTGTAGCACATCTGCACGATGCCAACGCCCAGTTGCTTGAAGATCTCGACGTAGCCGATCTGGTCCTCGTAGGCATGAGCATTCTGGAAGCCGAACAGAATGCCGGTCTTGCCCAGTTCCTTGGCCTTGCGGATATCGGCGGTGGTATGGACCGGCATCACCAGATCGCTGTTCTCGCGCATCAGTTTCTGGCTGGTGCAGATGCTGTTGATGGTGGCCTGGAAACCTTCCCACACCGATACCGTGCAGTTGGCCATGGTCAGGCCACCCTTGCGCATGTCTTCAAACAGCTCGCGATTCCATTTGGCGATAATCAGCCCGTCAATGACGATGCTGTCGGCGTGCAGTTCGGCTGGGCTCATCAGGCTGTCCCCTTTTTAGGTACTTGCGCGCCGAATCGGCTGTCGGCGCTATTGGGGTCAGCATATGCCGGAGGGTCCGGCGAGCCGGGTGCAAAAACGACAGAGGGTTTGCCGAAAGCGTCAAGATGCGACAAAGGGCCATGAGACGCTCTCGGCATGTGTCGTAAACCTGTTCTTTGCCTCGCGCTTAGGCCAGAATTCAAGGCATCAATGGATCGGAGCCACTCGATGAAAACGATTTTCCTGACACTGGCCCTCATGGCGACCGCCGTGACTGGCGCACAAGCGGCTCAAGATTCGGACAGCACGCCATGCGACGGCGTCGACAGCGACAACCAGACCCTGGAATGCTCGGTCTACAGCCGACACACCGCAGAAGAGCTGCTCAAGGAAAACTTTCAGAACCTGCTCAATCGCGTCCAGTCGCAGTTCGTCGCCAACAAGTCGCAATACAACGACTTCACCAGCAAGCTCAAGACCGCTCAACAGGCCTGGGAAAAGCTGCGCGACGCCGATTGCGCGGTCGAAGTCTTCCCGTCTGCCGCGGGTAGCAAGGCCTACAGCATCAACGAAAACGACTGCATTGCGCGCATGAGCGATGAGCGTTCGGAATATCTGGAATCAATTGCGCAGGAATAACGCCAGCGATGAGATAACCTGTTCCTTTACATGAATCGAAGGCATCAGGCATTTCCATGATTATTTGTGGTGTAGAAATCAAAGGCAGTGAAGCCATCTTCGCCCTGGCCACCCGTCAGAACGGCGGCACCGCGCATGTGCCGCTGGCAACCCGAAAGATCGCCCTGGAGGATGACGACGAAGCTGGCAACGTCAAAGCCTTCGCCACAAAGATCGCAAGCTTTGTGAGGGAAAACGGCATCAGCCATGTCGCGATCAAGAAACGCAGCAAGAAAGGCGAATTCGCCGGTGGCCCCACCACCTTCAAGATCGAAACCGTCTTCCAGCTCCTGGCCGACTGCGACGTGATCCTTGTGTCACCGCAAACCATCAATGCCCAGAACAGAAAACACGACTTCGCCCTGCCCGATACGTTGAACAAGTATCAGCATGAGGCCTATAAAGCGGCATGTGCCAGCCTCATGAAGTAGGAATCGGGCGGCGCTCCGCTTATTCGCGAGACATCATTGAAGACGACAGATTTTCTTTGAATGTACGGGCCTCTCGCGAATGAATTCGCTCCCTCTTTATTTGCTGAGCAAACCGTAGGAGCGGATTTATCCGCGAAGATAAGCGGAGCGCCACCCGATTCGCGCCCACAAAAAAACCCGCATCTCTGCGGGTTTTTCATTACCGGATCAACACTCAGTTGATCTTGGCATCCAGCTCGCCCTTGGCGTAACGCTCGAACATGCGATCCAGGGAGATCGGCTTGATCTTCGAGGCGTTGCCAGCGGTGCCGAAGGCTTCGTAGCGGGCGATGCAGACATCGCGCATGGCGACGACGGTCTTGGCCAGGTATTTGCGCGGGTCGAACTCGCTGCGGTTCTTGGCCATGAACTCACGGATGGCGCCAGTAGAGGCCAGACGCAGGTCGGTGTCGATGTTGACCTTGCGCACGCCGTACTTGATGCCTTCAACGATTTCTTCGACCGGCACACCGTAGGTTTCTTTGATGTCGCCGCCGTATTCGTTGATGATCTTCAGCCATTCCTGAGGAACGGACGAAGAACCGTGCATCACCAGGTGGGTGTTGGGAATGCGTTTGTGGATCTCTTTGATGCGCTCGATCGCCAGGATGTCGCCGGTAGGCGGCTTGGTGAACTTGTAGGCGCCGTGGCTGGTGCCGATGGCGATTGCCAGGGCATCGACCTGGGTTTTCTTGACGAAGTCAGCGGCTTCTTCAGGGTCGGTCAGCATCTGGCTGTGATCCAGGATACCTTCTGCGCCAACGCCGTCTTCTTCACCGGCCATACCGGTTTCCAGAGAGCCCAGAACGCCCAGTTCGCCTTCTACCGACACGCCACAGGCGTGGGCGAAAGCAACGACGCGACGGGTTACGTCGACGTTGTATTCGTAGCTGGCAGGCGTCTTGCCGTCTTCGGCGAGCGAGCCGTCCATCATCACCGAGCTGAAGCCCAGCTGGATCGAACGCTGGCAGATATCAGGGCTGGTGCCGTGGTCCTGGTGCATGACCACCGGGATATGCGGGAATTCTTCGACTGCCGCGAGGATCAGGTGGCGCAGAAACGGGGCACCGGCGTATTTGCGGGCACCGGCCGAAGCCTGGACGATCACCGGGGAATCGGTCTTGTCGGCCGCTTCCATAATGGCGCGCATCTGTTCCAGGTTGTTTACGTTGAAAGCTGGAACGCCGTAGCCGAATTCGGCTGCGTGGTCCAACATCTGGCGCATGCTGATAAGTGCCATTGTCTGTGTGTCTCCCGGTCGGGTCGTTAATCGTGCAAGCCTGCCGTAGTGGCGACTGCTATTCAAGTTATACGCACGGCCACAAGGGCCGTGCAGGTGGTACATCGGCTACGACTTATCTGGCCTTGCAGCCGCGTCCGATCAAATCGTTGGTGGCGTCCCAGTAAATCAGGCCTTCGTCACCCTTGTTGGCAAACGCCAACACATTGTTACTGTAGAGCGTCCCGCTGGCAGCACCAGGCTGGGCCTTGAGCCTGAAAACCTGATCGCTCTGGTTCAGGCGTACATCCACTTCCTTTTTGGCCGAATCGGCAAAACGCCAATGGACCTCGGCCTTGCTGTCACATACCCAGTGGTTCCAGGAATCACTGGACTGAGGCGCCTTTGACGTCGCGCAACCACCGAGCACTGCAAATGCCGCAAGGGCAATCAAGCCTTTCATCACGTCTCCTGGCCTGCCCCGGGAAGCGCGGCCTGTGCCGCTCGCTTCGCTACATCAGGGGCAGTTCTGTTCCTGATTACGATCACTGGCCGGTTCACCCGTGACGTGCGCCTCAACCCGCTGGGTGTTGTCGGTCGTCGGCACATTCACGGAAGCCGGGCTGAATACTTCACAGGTTCGGGCTTTGGAGCCCGGACTGCTGCAACCTGCCAATACAATGCAACTCACAAGAGCCAGGGTGGCGATTTTCATGGCGAAACTCCTTCTCGGAAAAGATCCCACCCTTTAATGACCGCCAAAGCTCGCAGATGTTACCTGCGAGCATTCACCTGACTCAGAGACAGCCCACATCTCCCGTGCGAGGCATGAACTCGTAACGGTCCCAGACCTCCTGACCGCCACGCTTGTAGATCACTGGCACGGTTTCAGCCTGCCAACCGGCCTGATAGCAGCTCAATTGAAGCAGCTGCGCCTGAGGCTCAGGTTCCGCATCGTCAACATCAGGCTTGCTCGCACAACCGGCCAGCACCCCAGCGACAAGCAATAACGGTAACGTCCTGAACATGAACTACTCCCTTCCCTGAACCGGAAAATCAGGCCTTTGCACGCTGTTCAAGCACTTCAACGGCTGGCAGGACCTTGCCTTCGACGAACTCGAGGAACGCGCCACCACCCGTGGAAATGTAGGAAATCTGCTGTGCAACGCCGTACTTGTCGATGGCTGCCAGCGTATCGCCGCCGCCAGCGATGGAGAACGCTGCGCTTTCGGCAATAGCCTTGGCCAGTGTCTTGGTCCCTTCGCCGAACTGATCGAACTCGAACACGCCGACCGGACCGTTCCACAGGATAGTCCCGGAAGATTTCAACAATTGGGCAAACTGTGCAGCGGTCTGCGGGCCGATGTCGAGAATCATGTCGTCATCGGCCACATCGGCGATGAGTTTGACGGTCGCGGCAGCGCTTTCAGCGAATTCCTTGGCAACCACCACGTCCACCGGCAATGGCACGCTGACCTTGGCGGCAATGGCGCGGGCGGTATCCAGCAGGTCCGGCTCGTACAGTGATTTGCCGACCTTGTGACCGGCTGCTGCCAGGAAGGTGTTGGCAATGCCGCCGCCGACGATCAACTGGTCGCAGATTGCGCTCAGGCTGTTGAGTACATCCAGCTTGGTGGACACCTTGGAGCCGGCAACGATGGCCGCCATCGGCTTGGCCGGAGCGCCCAGTGCCTTGCCCAGTGCTTCCAGCTCGGCCGCCAGCAAAGGACCTGCTGCAGCGACCTTGGCAAATTTGGCAACGCCATGGGTCGAGCCTTCGGCGCGGTGAGCAGTGCCGAAAGCGTCCATCACGAAGATGTCGCACAGTGCGGCATATTTCTGCGCCAGCTCGTCAGCGTTCTTCTTCTCACCCTTGTTGAAGCGCACGTTCTCGAACAGCACGACATCGCCAGCCTTGACGTCGACGCCATCGAGGTAATCGGCAACCAGCGGGACTTCACGGCCCAGCGCCTTGCTCAGGTAGTCGGCAACCGGCTTGAGGCTGTTCTCGGCCGAGAACTCGCCTTCGGTCGGACGGCCCAGGTGCGAGCAGACCAGTACGGCAGCACCCTTCTCCAGCGCCAGCTTGATGGTCGGCAGCGAAGCAAGGATTCGGGCATCGCTACTGACAACGCCGTCCTTGATCGGGACGTTGAGGTCTTCGCGAATCAGCACACGCTTACCTTGCAGATCGAGGTCGGTCATCTTCAACACGGTCATGAGGCGTTCCTGTTTTTTACTGTTGTTGATCCGCGACGCGCAAGAAATGGTCCGCAACGTCGAGCATTCGATTGGCAAAACCCCATTCGTTATCGAACCAGGCCAGCAGGTTTACCAGCCGGGGGCCGGAAACTCGGGTCTGACTCGCATCGACAATGGCCGAATGAGGGTCATGGTTGAAATCACAACTGGCATGCGGCAATTCGGTGTATGCCAGCAGGCCTTTGAGCGGGCCGCTGGTGGCGGCCTCACGCAAGATTCGGTTGATTTCCACAGCATCGGTATCACGCGCCGTTTGCAGCGTGATATCCAGGCACGAGACGTTGACCGTCGGTACGCGAACTGCTTTGGCCTGAATTCGGCCCGCAAGTTCCGGCAGGAGCCGCTCGATTCCGCGTGCCAGACCAGTGGAGACCGGAATGATGGACTGGAAAGCCGAGCGCGTACGGCGCAAATCCTCGTGGTGATAAGCATCGATCACCGGCTGATCGTTCATTGCCGAGTGGATCGTGGTGATCGAAATGTATTCAAGGCCCAGCGCATCATCCAGCAGGCGCAGCAACGGCACGCTGCAGTTAGTGGTGCAGGATGCGTTGGAAACCAGGCGCTCGGTGCCGGTCAGCTTCTGCTGGTTGATACCGAACACGATGGTCGCATCCACATCGGATTCGCTGGCCATCGGTTGCGAGAACAGCACCCGCGACGCACCCGCATCGAGAAAGCGCTGGCCATCTTCGCGGGTGTTATAGACGCCTGAACACTCAAGCACCAGATCCGCGCCCAGCGCCACCCAGTCGATACCCTCGGGCGTTGCGCTGCGCAGGACTCTGATCCGGTGATCGTTGATGTGCAGGTATTCCCCATCGACCCGTACATCGCCGGGGAAACGGCCATGAGTGGAATCGAAACGGGTGAGATATTCGAGACTGGCCATATCGGCCAGGTCATTGATCGCGACCACTTCAAAACCTGCCCGCGCACCTCGCTCACAGAGCGCGCGCAAGACGCAACGACCGATCCGGCCATAGCCGTTCAGAGCAACTTTGTAAGGGCGGTGTTGAGGCATGGTGGTCTCGCAAGACAAATCGTACTGCACATAAACCTGTAGGAGCGGATTTATCCGCGAGACGTCATTGAAGGCAATACATTTTCTCTGGATGTAAGGGCCTCTCGCGAATGAATTCGCTCCTACGCAAATTCCTTTTAATTCATGAGCAGGAGCGGATTCATCCGCTCCCGCATCCTTTCTCAGTCTTCCAACAGCTCTTCAGCCGTGCTCAGGATGTTCTCCAGAGTGAAGCCGAACTCTTCGAACAGAGCAGGCGCAGGCGCCGACTCGCCGAAGGTGGTCATGCCGATCACGCGACCTTCCAGACCGACGTACTTGTACCAGTAGTCAGCGTGGGCAGCTTCGATGGCGATACGGGCGCTGACCTGCAACGGCAGAACGGCTTGCTTGTAACCCGGGTCCTGGGCTTCGAAGACGCTGGTGCAAGGCATGGAAACCACGCGCACCTTGCGGCCTTGAGCGGTCAGGGCGTCGTAAGCCTGCACAGCCAGACCGATTTCCGAACCGGTAGCGATCAGGATCAGCTCAGGCTCGCCAGCGCAGTCGCGCAGGACGTAACCACCACGGGCGATATCCGCCAGCTGGGTTTCGTCACGGGTCTGGTGAGGCAGGTTCTGACGGGAGAAGATCAGCGCCGACGGGCCGTCATTACGCTCGATGGCGTATTTCCAGGCCACGGCCGACTCCACGGCATCCGCCGGACGCCAGGTGTCCAGGTTCGGCGTGGTACGCAGGCTGGTCAGTTGCTCGACCGGCTGGTGAGTCGGGCCATCTTCGCCCAGACCGATGGAGTCGTGGGTGAACACATGGATAACGCGCTTCTTCATCAGAGCAGCCATGCGCACTGCGTTACGAGCGTATTCCATGAAGATCAGGAAGGTAGCGCCGTAAGGAACGAAACCGCCGTGCAGGGCGATACCGTTCATCATTGCGGCCTGACCGAACTCGCGCACGCCGTAATGCAGGTAGTTGCCGTTGGCGTCTTCGCCGGTGATGCTCTTGCAGCCTTTCCAGATGGTCAGGTTGGAGCCGGCCAGGTCAGCCGAACCACCCAGGAACTCAGGCAGCAGCGGGCCGAAAGCACCCAGAGCGTTCTGGCTGGCTTTACGGCTGGCGATGGTTTCGCCCTTGGCGTTGACTTCAGCCACATAAGCAGCCGATTTTTCAGCGAAGTCGGCAGGCAGTTCACCGCTCATGCGACGGATGAATTCGTTGGCCAGCTCAGGGAAAGCAGCGGAGTAGGCAGCAAAGCGCTGATCCCATTCGGCTTCGGCAGCCAGGCCTTTTTCTTTCGCATCCCACTGGGCGTAGATATCGGCCGGGATTTCAAAAGGACCGTGGTTCCACTTCAGCGCAGTACGGGTCAGGGCGATTTCATCGGCACCCAGCGGAGCACCGTGGGACTCTTCCTTGCCCTGCTTGTTGGGCGAGCCGAAACCGATGGTGGTCTTGCAGCAGATCAGGGTCGGCTGCTCGCTCTTGCGGGCGGTGTCGATGGCGGTCTTGATTTCGTCGGCATCGTGACCGTCGACATTGCGGATGACCTGCCAGCCGTAGGACTCGAAACGCTTAGGCGTATCGTCGGTGAACCAGCCTTCGACTTCACCGTCGATGGAGATGCCGTTGTCATCGTAGAAGGCGATCAGCTTGCCCAGGCCCAGAGTACCGGCCAGGGAAGCGACTTCGTGGGAAATGCCTTCCATCATGCAGCCATCGCCCATGAACACGTAGGTGTTGTGGTCGACGATGTTGTGGCCTGGGCGGTTGAACTGTGCTGCCAGGGTCTTTTCGGCCACGGCAAAACCGACGGCGTTGGCAAAACCCTGACCCAGCGGGCCGGTGGTGGTTTCGACACCCGGGGTGTAGCCGTATTCCGGGTGACCCGGCGTGCGGCTGTGCAGTTGACGGAAGTTCTTCAGGTCGTCGATGGACAGGTCGTAGCCGGTCAGATGCAGCAACGAGTAAATCAACATCGAGCCGTGGCCGTTGGACAGAATGAAGCGGTCCCGGTCGGCGAAAGAAGGGTTTGCCGGGTTGTGCTTCAGATAGTCGCGCCACAGAACTTCGGCGATATCCGCCATGCCCATGGGGGCACCGGGATGGCCGCTGTTGGCTTTTTGCACGGCATCCATGCTGAGGGCACGAATGGCGTTGGCACGCTCACGACGGCTTGGCATCGCTGATCTCCTGGAGAATGAAGGAATGGGATCGGAAAAAAGGCGACCATTTTCTCTCAGGCACTGCCTGGGAGCAATGAAAGATAGTCGTTGGCAGGTGTTTTTCCTGCCTTGTCGCCTTATTTCCCTTCAGTAATGAAGGTTCGCCCACGGAATAACGTGATGGCCATCACGGACAAAGCCCTCGCCAAGCAATATCAAAACTTTTTGATATTGCTCTTGCAGCCGGAACGGTCGCTAACTAGACTGCGACCCCATGAACCTGTGTGTGCCTGCAATCAGCCATGACGACTGCGACGACCTCTCTGCACTGTGCAAGGCCGGCGGCGACCCTCTGCGGCTGAATGTATTGCGCGCCCTGGCCAACGATTCGTTTGGCGTACTGGAGCTGGCGCAGATCTTTGCCATCGGCCAGTCGGGCATGAGTCATCACCTGAAAGTGCTGGCACAGGCCTCTCTGGTAGCGACACGCCGGGAAGGCAACGCGATCTTTTACCGTCGCGCCCTGCCCCACACTCAGTTGACCGGCGGCAGGCTGCACGCGGCCCTGCTCGATGAAGTGGATGTCCTGACCCTCCCCGAGGATGTCAGCCTGCGCATCGACCTTGTGCACCGCCAGCGCGCCCAGGCCAGTCAGGATTTCTTTGCCCGCACGGCAGAAAAGTTTCGCGCCCAGCAGGATCTGATCGCCGGCCTTGCCCAATACCGCGACAGCCTGTTGAGCCTGCTGGACAAACTGAGCTTCAACGCTCAGGCAACAGCACTGGAAGTCGGCCCCGGCGACGGAGGCTTTCTACCTGAGCTGGCCAGGCGCTTTGCCCATGTCACAGCCATGGACAACAGCCCGGCGATGCTGGAACTGGCCCGCGACGTCTGCGAGCGCGAGAAGCTGGATAACGTCGAGCTGGTACTGGCCGACGCCCTTACGGGCACTAAAATAAGCGCCGACTGTGTCGTTCTGAACATGGTGCTTCATCATTTCGCCGCACCGGCCGAAGCCTTGAGGCAACTGGCCGAGCGATTGCAACCCGGCGGTAGCCTGCTGGTAACAGAGTTGTGTAGTCATGACCAGAGCTGGGCCAGGGAGGCCTGTGGCGATCTTTGGTTAGGTTTCGAACAGGATGATCTGGCCCGTTGGGCCATCGCTGCGGGGCTAGTTCCCGGGGAAAGCCTGTATGTAGGCTTACGTAATGGTTTCCAGATCCAGGTTCGCCACTTTCAGCGACCGGCTGGCAACACTCACCATCGGTAAAATTCAGGAAACCCGTAGAGATGAGCGAATACTCACTTTTCACCTCCGAGTCCGTGTCCGAAGGACACCCAGACAAGATCGCCGACCAGATTTCCGACGCGGTTCTTGACGCCATCATTGCCCAGGACAAACACGCTCGCGTAGCGGTGGAAACCCTGGTCAAGACTGGTGTTGCAATCGTTGCTGGCGAAGTCACCACCAGTGCCTGGGTCGACCTCGAGCAGATCGTTCGTGACGTGATCAGCGACATTGGCTACACCAGCTCCGACGTCGGCTTCGACGGCGCTACCTGCGGCGTGATGAACATCATCGGCAAGCAGTCTCCTGACATCAACCAGGGTGTTGACCGTGCCAAGCCTGAAGATCAGGGCGCCGGTGACCAGGGCCTGATGTTCGGCTATGCCAGCAACGAAACGGCCGAACTGATGCCAGCGCCAATCGCGTTCTCGCACCAGTTGGTGAAGCGCCAGGCCGAAGCCCGCAAGTCCGGCCTGCTGCCCTGGCTGCGCCCGGATGCAAAATCCCAGGTCACTTGCCGCTATGAAGACGGCAAGGTCGTCGGCATCGACGCCATCGTTCTGTCGACCCAGCACAACCCTGAAGTTTCCTACAACGATCTGCGCGAAGGCGTGATGGAACTGATCGTCAAGCACGTGCTGCCAGCCGAGCTGCTGCACAAGGACACCCAGTTCCACATCAACCCGACCGGCCAGTTCATCATTGGCGGCCCGGTAGGTGACTGCGGTCTGACCGGTCGCAAGATCATCGTCGACAGCTACGGCGGCATGGCTCGCCACGGCGGCGGCGCGTTCTCCGGCAAGGATCCATCGAAGGTTGACCGTTCCGCTGCCTACGCTGGCCGCTACGTTGCCAAGAACATTGTTGCGGCCGGTCTGGCCGAGCGTTGCGAGATCCAGGTTTCCTACGCCATCGGCGTCGCTCAACCGACTTCGATCTCCCTGAACACCTTCGGCACCGGCAAGATCAGCGATGACAAGATCATCAAGCTGGTTCGCGACATCTTCGACCTGCGTCCATACGCAATCACCACGATGCTCGACCTGCTGCACCCGATGTACCAGGAAACTGCAGCCTACGGCCACTTCGGTCGCACGCCGCAAACCAAGACCGTGGGTGACGACACCTTCACCACGTTCACCTGGGAAAAAACCGACCGCGCCGACGCACTGCGCAAGGCTGCCGGTCTGTAATACGCTTTAACGCTTCAACACAAAGCCCCGGACGATTGGCTCGTCCGGGGCTTTGTCGTTTCAAGTCCGCCTCTGACGACGCGACGTGACGATATATTTTCTTGCACCCGAAACTTAGCCTGGAACATCCAGTCTGTATAAGTAATGGCGTAACGCCATATTCGTATAAATTTAAAAGGGTGAAAAAGGCCACCCTGTTAACTCGAACCTTAACGAGGTGTCCCAAAAACAAGCCATTGATATTTCCCCGCCACCAACCACTCAATCACTCTCGCCGTATCGAGTGAGGCTGATGACTTTGCCCCGTTATTCCTGCACTTATTGTAAGGAACATCATGAAACTCAAGGCTATTCTGTTGGGCTCCATTCTGCTCGCCTCACCGCTGCATCAAGCTTTTGCCGATACGTGCAGCGCCAACATCTTTGGCGGTTATGACTGCCGTTATGACAATGGAACAACTTCAACGAGCAGGGCAAATATCTTCGGCGGGCAAGACACACAATACAGTGATGGCAGAAGTTCAAATAGCCGATCCAACATCTTTGGCGGACAAGACACACAAAACAATGATGGCAGCAGTTCAAACAGCCGCGCGAACATCCTCGGTGGACAAGACACACAATATAGCGACGGTAGTAGCTCAACCAGCCGCTCAAATATCTTCGGCGGGCAAGACACACAAAACAATGATGGCAGCAGCTCAACCAGCCGTTCCAACATCTTTGGCGGGCAGGATACAAACCATCAGAAATAACCGGCCCTCAAGCCCGCCGCGACACCAATAACACCGAAGCTGCTCCCGCAAGCAACCCGGCGCAGGCGCGATTGAACAAGCGCTTGCCGCTGGGCCGGGCAAACAGTCGGCGGGCATGCACGCCCATGTAGCCGTACAGACTGATAGCCACACACTCCAAAGCTATAAAGAGCCCGCCCAATATCGCGAACTGGCTGGTTACATTGCCCGTATGTTCGATGAACTGCGGCAAGAAAGCCGTAAACAACAGAATCGCCTTGGGATTACCGATGGCCACCAGAAACTCCTGGCGCGCCAGGCTCCATGCATTTGCCGAGACAGCACTCATATCGCCCTGATCCTGGGGACTGGCTCGCCACAACTGCACCGCCAGATAAAACAGATAGGCCGCGCCGACAACCTTGATCACATGGAACAGCCACTCGGACGTATGCAGCACTGCCGCAAGTCCCACAGCAGCCAGCGAGATCATGATCACAAAGGCCAATAAGCGCCCAATGCCACCGACACAAGACCGGACAAACCCGTAGCGCGTCGCGTTGCTGATGGATAGCAGATTGTTCGGGCCGGGCGCCATGTTGAGGGCGAAACAGGCAGGAATGAAAACCGCGAGGGTCGATAGATCCATGAGGCACCCGATCGATAGTTGAACTGAATGCTTATTCTGCATGCTCGCAGTAAAGACTAAAGACACAGCTGTTCACAGAATTCGCCCTCATCTGTACCCGCTGAAAAACCCGGTAATCACCTGATTCCTCGCGACAGCGAAGAACGTCTAGCCTCAAAGCCACTCCCTCAAGCAAGGATGCTTCGATGTTGAACGCTGTACGTCTGGTGGGCTGCGCAGCCCTGATTCTCATAGCCTCGGCGGTTTCCGCCAGCCCATGTCCCGACTGGTCGCCTGCCAGAGCTCACAACGAGATTCTGTCTTTGCAGCAGCAAATCGCCCAATGGGACGACAGCTATCACCGGGAAGGCGTCTCCCTGATAGAAGATGAAATTTATGATCAGTCCCGCCAGCGACTGAGTGTCCTGCGCTCCTGCTTCGCCTCGGGCACCTCCGAAGACAACCCTCTGAAAACCGCCAGAGGGCCACTTCCTCACCCTGTTCCCCATACCGGCGTGACCAAGCTGGCAGACGAGCGGGCTGTGCAGGCCTGGCTGAAAGGTCGCAAGGACGTGTGGATACAGCCCAAGGTCGATGGCGTAGCGGTCTCGCTGGTGTATGAGAACGGCAGGCTGAGCAAGGCCATCAGTCGTGGCGACAGTGTCAACGGCCAGGACTGGACACATCAGGCACAACTCATATCCGCCATTCCCAAACAATTGCCGCAGCCTGATTCCATGGTTCTGCAAGGAGAACTGTACTGGCGCCAGACCGCGCATGTGCAGGCCACGGCTGGCAGCATCAATGCCCGCAGCAAGGTTGCCGGGTGGATGGCTCGGCAAGACCTGAGCACCACCGAGGCTCAACAGATCGGCTTGTTCGTCTGGGACTGGCCCACCGGGCCGGCAACCCTGCAAGAACGAATCGCAGGCCTGAAAGCCATAGGGTTCGATGACAGCGCCGCCTACACCCAGCCGCTGGAAAGCTTTGAGCAGGCCAGAGACTGGCGGGATTACTGGTATCGCAATGCACTGCCCTTTGCCACTGACGGCATCATCATGCGGCAGGGTGAACGTCCACCCGCCCAACGCTGGCAAGCCAAGGCACCGTACTGGATAGCAGCCTGGAAATACCCCTACGCCCAGGTGCTGGCAGAAGTGCGCAAGGTCAACTTCACTATCGGACGCAGTGGCAGGATCACCCCGGTGCTGGAGCTGAGCCCTGTGCGACTGGATGACCGGACCATCAGCAGGCTCAGCGTCGGTTCACTGCAACGCTGGCAGACACTGGATATCCGCCCCGGCGATCAGGTTTCCCTGAGCCTTGCAGGCCTTACCATTCCCCGCCTGGACAAGGTGGTTTCACGCAATAGCGAAAGAATTGTGCTGACGGTTCCACAACAAAGCGATTTTCATGGTCTGAGTTGCTGGCAGCCGACACCTGGATGTGAAAGTCAGTTCCGGGCCAGACTCGCCTGGCTCAGCGGCAAGAAGGGTCTGGCATTGCCTGGGGTTGGACCGGGAACATGGGACAGACTGATCGAAGCCGGCCAGATCAACGGCCTGCTCGACTGGATGACCCTAGATCGTGCGCAGCTTGCTAAAATTCCGGGCTTTGCAGAACGCAGCAGCACCAGACTGCTCGACAGCCTGCAGGTCGCTCGCGAAAGGCCGTTTCAGACCTGGCTTGTCGCTATCGGCCTTCCACCGGCAGGCAGGTTGAAGCCGGATATGGAATGGCACGAGCTGGCTGCAAGGAGTGTCGAACAATGGCAGAGCGAACCGGGTATAGGCCCAGGAAGGGCCGCACGACTCTGGCAGTTTTTTCAGGACCCGCAGGTGCAGGCATTGCGCGAGCAGCTACGGGAGCAAGGTATCGCAGGTTTTTAATATTTTTTTCATCGCCCGCGCGACCGGACGTTATGGTTTTTCAAGGAGTTCACATGAAGTTTCTTTCCACCCTTATTCTGCTCGGCAGCTTCACGCTGTCAGCCCCCCCGTTACTCGCTGCCGAACAGGCCCCGCCTCCATCGGAGTGCCTGGTCAAGAGCCAGGAGATCAGCAGCAAGATTCAGGAAGCCAAGGCCGATGGCAATAAACGCGAGCAGGCAGGCCTGGAAAAAGCCCTGAGTGAGGTCAACGCCAACTGCACCGAGACATCCTTGCTCAAGCAGCGGGAACAGAACGTGCTGGATGCCAAGCGCGAAGTGAGCCGCCGCCAGAACGACCTGAACAAAGCCATGGCCAAGGGCGACCCGGAGAAAATCGACAAGCGCAAAGACAAGCTCGCCGAGTCGCGCAAACAATTGCAGGACGCCCAGACCGAGCTGGAAAAAGTCCAGTAGGAATAGTGCCGATCAGTTAAAGCACAAACAACACATGTGGGAGGCAGCTTGCTGGCGAAAAAGGCCTGAAACTGACAGATATTCTGCGTCGTACGCTGAAGTCGCCAGCAAGCTGCCTCCCACACAGTGATTCATTGACCTTGACTGATCGGCATTATCCAGTAGCGAATTCAGTGATTCCTGAATTCCCGGTGACAGGCCTGGCATGCAGCCTCGACCTTGTCGACTGCGGGTGCCAGGTTGCTGGCGGAAAACGGCCTGACGCCGGATACCTTCACCAGTTTGCCGGTTGCGGTTTCAAGAGCACGGGCCATGTCCTGAAAGCGTGCCTGTTTCTGCCAGACAGCATCCGTTGCGCTTGTATGGTCGGATTCCCTGACCTGTGGAAAATGCTTCCAGGGTTCATGGGCCAGGCTGTCGAGACGAATCGCCCCATCGCTGAAACGCTGGCCATCGAATGCGATGCGCCCACGCAACATGCCTCCCAGATCCTCGCTGGTCTTGAGCATTTCCTTGAAGATCGCCTTGCGCTGCCCCAAGGGTGAATCGGGGTCGACACCGCCACAGGCGCTCAGTACCAGACAGGACAACAGGACAGCACACAGTCTTTTCAAATCAGGGCTCGATGCATCGGATGGGCAACGGTGGCCAGTGTCCTTGACCACCGTTGAAGAGACGTGCAGCAATGCTGCACTCAGGCAGCCGGAAAAGCCGAAGCTACAAACATTCCTACAATGGCACCAAGACCGATCAGCCACACCACAGAACGCATGGTAGCCAGATCGGCAACGTAGAAGATGATGTAGAGCAACCGACTGGTAATGAATAGAACGGCCAGTACATCGATAGTGACCAACTGCGCATTGCCCGCTATGTGAGCAATGATGACCGCAGCAGCGAAAGCAGGAGTGATTTCATAACTGTTCAATTGCGCCGCATGGGCGCGCTTGGGAAACCCCCCCAGGGAATCGAGAAAGCTTCGTGGATCGTGATTATGCCTGTTGTTGTACCTGCCACTTCCGATCTTGGCTATGCCAGCACAAACGATCGGCAAAATGATCGCAATCAATACGCACCAGAATGCAACTGTCATACCTCAACTTCCTATAACTTGAACTTCATTAGAAACATGCCGAGCAATACCAGCCCGCAAGCCAGCAGCCGAGGGCGGCCAAAAGGTTCTTTCAGATAACGCATACCGAACAGCACCACCAGCACTACGCTGACCTCCCGCAGTGCCGCCGCTTCGGCAACCGATCCCGACTGCATGGCCCAAAGCACCAGCGCATAGCTGAACAGGACACACAACCCGACGCTCAGACCCAACTGCCACTGCTCTCGCCAGAACGACACGAAGGCCGAGCGCTTGTGACAGACCGCCAGGAACGGAAAAGGCCAGGCGCTGATCAGCGTCAGCCAGACCAGATAGTCCAGCGGATGTGCTCCCAAACGAATGGCTTGCCCGTCGATCCAAGTGTAGCTGCCGATGCATACGCCAATCATGCCCACCACGGGTAACATCGACCACGGCAGACGAGCGCCACCTCCACCCTGCCAAAGCAGACAGACCATCCCCAGAGGAATCAGCAAGATCCCGAAAATCTGCTGACCACTCAATTGCTCGCCCGCAAACACCAGAGTCAGCCCCAGCACCACCAACGGCGAAAGCCCACGCATCAGCGGATAGACCAGCCCAAGATCACCGACCCGATAAGCCTTGATCAAGAGATAGCGATAAAGCAGCTCGAACAGCGCCGACGCCACCAGCCATGGCCAGATATGAGGTTGCGGGGCAGTGACGAACCCCAGCGCCAGAAGCGCACAGAGCAGAGCCACGGCATCCATGCTGGCAATCACGAGCAGCCGTTCGACACTGAATTTGACGAGGGTGTTCCATATTGCATGCAGCACCGCTGCCATCAATACCAGAGCAGTTGCCAGCACTCAGACTCTCCTTGAAACAATTCCATGCACCTGCGCGAGCATAGTGGATTCAGCGGTTGCCGACAGATTTGCCGTGGAGAGAGCTGCTGCGATTGTCGGAGCGATTGGCTAAGATGCAAGGACCGCCGTTCATGGATGCACAGGAGCAGGAATGTCCACCGAAGAGGATATCGCCATTGTTGGCGGTACACCGATGATCCCAGATCAACGACGCGAGCTGATGCTTCGTCAACTGCGCAAGCACCAGGTACTCAGCGTGCACCAGCTGATGGAAATGTTCGAGTGCTCGCACATGACCATCCGCCGCGATATCGCCGTGCTGGAACAGGAAGGACGCGCCTATTCGGTGACCGGTGGCGTACGTATCGCCAGCCAGGTTCACAGCGAACCCAGTCATCAATCCAAGGCTGTCGTGGAGTTGCCTCACAAGCAAGGCATGGCCAGGCTGGCAGCCGGGTTGCTGCATCCGGACATGACCGTTTATCTGGACGCCGGCACCAGCACCCTGGAGATCGTGCCGCATATCGTGGCGCTGTCCGGCATGACCGTGGTCACCAATGACTTCGGCATCGTCAACGCCCTGGCCGATGCCGCTCATGTGGATGTCATTCATACCGGCGGCCTGCTCGACCATCCCAACCGCTCCAGCGTCGGCGGGCTGGCTGCTGCGACATTGCGTCAACTGGCCACGGATGTGGCGTTCCTGTCCACCAGCTCATGGGACCTGCAACGGGGCACCACCACACCTTCGGCACTGAAAGTCGAAGTCAAACAGGCGGCCATGCAGTCGGCATCCCAGACCGTACTGATCGCCACCAGCTCGAAATACGGCACCTTCGGCATGTACAAGGTTTCAGCCCTTGAACAGTTCGACACCATCATCACCGATGCCGCACTGGCAGAAGCCGCGGCCGATGGTATTCGCAAGCACCGTATCGAGCTGTTGCTGGCGCCGGTCGGGAATAAGCGCTGATCTCTTGTTTCGCGAATGAACAGGCAATGACTGTGGGAGGCGGCTTGCCGGCGACAGGGCCAGTGAGGTCAAAAACTGTTTTATCCGCTTCATTGAAGCCGTCGCGGGCAAGCCCCCTCCCACAGGGCGAAGTTGGTATTCCGATAAGCGTCAATTGCCAGTATCCACGCGCTCTGACAGAATCGCGAATCGTTCTCGTTATTTAACACATTTCCATTCGAGGCCATTCGTGTCGTCAGCCCCAAGCACTCATAACGAGATCGTTGGCGTGTTGTATCGCGACCATCGCAGCTGGCTGCTGGCCTGGCTTCGACGCAATGTGGCCTGCCCACAGCGGGCCGAAGACCTGAGCCAGGACACTTTCGTACGCCTACTGGGACGTGACGAACTCAAGACCCCGAATGAACCACGCGCCTTTCTGGCAGCGGTCGCCAAAGGCCTGTTGTTCGACTACTTCCGCCGCGCAGCGCTGGAACAGGCTTATCTCAACGAACTGATGCTGATCCCGGAAGCCGAACACCCTTCCCCGCAGGATCAATTGCTGATCCTTGAAGACCTCAAGACCATCGACCGGATGCTGGGCAAGCTGTCGAGCAAAGCCCGGGCGGCGTTTCTGTACAACCGTCTGGACGGCCTGAGCCATGGCGAAATCGCCGAGCGCCTGGGGGTTTCGGTTTCACGGGTCCGGCAATACCTGGCCCAGGCCATGCGCCAGTGCTACATCGCCCTGTATGGCGAGCCGACATGAAATTCGCTGGTTCAAGACCCGTTTCCGCCCACGTGCTGGATGCCGCCATTGCGTGGCAACTGTGCCTGGATTCCGGCGACGGGATCGAGCAGGACGAGTTCAGCAAATGGCTGGCCGCCAACGAAGAGCACGCCCGGGCCTGGAGCCAGTTGGGCATGCTCAACCAGCGCTTCGCCATTCCCGCAGGTCCCGCACGCAAGGCCTTGCAACAGGCGCCCGGCACCCTTCGCCGTCGTATACGCAAGCTGGGCGGCGGACTCGCCGGGGTATTAGTGAGCTGCGGCCTGGCGCTGTTCATGAGCGAGCGCTACCTGCCGCTGGATTACTGGCTCGCCGACCAGCGCACCGCAACCGGCGAACAGCGGGACATTCGTCTGGCAGACAACACCCTGATTCGCCTCAACACCCACAGCGCAATCGATGTGCACTACGACGCGCAACAGCGTCGGGTCGTGCTGCAGGATGGGGAAATACTGGTCGAAACCGGCAACCATGACGATCCACGCCCCTTCATCGTCGAAACCAGCGACGGCAGGATGCGCGCCCTGGGCACTCGCTTCCTCGTCAGGCGCGAAACCGATGGCACGCGCCTGAGCGTGCTGCAATCGGCGGTCGCGGCCAATCCTCGCAACCAGGGGAACGAGCAAGTCTTGCGCGAAGGGCAGCAAGTCCTGCTGACAGCCAACGGGCTCGGCCCGCTGCTGAGCCTGCCCTCAGGCGCCGATGCCTGGACGCGCGGCATGCTGGTCATGGACAACGCCCGCCTGGGCGACATGCTCGACGAACTGAGCCGCTACCGGGTCGGCTATCTGGGTGTGTCGCCTCAGGTCGCGGATCTGCGGATTACCGGCAGCTTCCCGCTGGGCAATACCGATCTGGCCCTCAAGGCCTTGATGCCGACCTTGCCGGTGCAGATCGTGCAGCACACGCCATGGTGGGTGAAAGTCCAGGCACGAACCGGGCAAGACGACGGCGCATCGCCTGAAAAACCCTGATCCGGAAATATTTTTACCAGCAGCCCTGTCACTTTTTCAGACTCGTGCGGCAGAGAGGCAATAGATACCGTTTGCCCTGGAGCCTTGTATGTCTCGCCCGCTTGAAACCCTTATGCGTCCCAGCCTGCTGGCATTGGCAATCGCCCTCGGCGCGCCGCTGGTGAGCACCGCGCCGATTGCCGCCGAACAGGCTTCAAGCGTTCGCGCCTACAACCTGCCAGCCGCCGCGCTGTCCACCACGCTGAATCAGATTGCCAGTCAGGCAGGCCTGGCCCTGGCGATCAACCCATCGCTGGTCAGCGGTCGTATGTCGGCGCCGGTGCAAGGTCAGTTCGAGGCCACTGCGGCCATGCGTCAGGCCTTGCGTGGTACAGGTCTGCAACTGGTGCAGAGCAGCGCGGGCACTTACAGCCTGGAAGCCGCACCGGAAGGGACACTGGCCTTGCCGGAAACCACCATTCAGGGCTCGCAGGGTGACAGTGAAACCGCATGGGGACCTGTCACGGGTTATACCGCGACCCGCACGGCGGCCGGCAGCAAGACAGACACGCCTATCGTAGAAGCGCCGCGTTCGATCTCGGTGGTGACCCGCCAACAGATGGATGATCGCTCCGTACTCAACCTCAATGATGCCCTGCGCTATACCGCAGGCGTCGTCAGCAGCGGTTATGGCTCTGACTCGCGCAACGACTGGCTGCGGATTCGCGGCTTTGTCCCGACCCAGTTCCTTGACGGTCTGCCCATGCCGGTCGGCTCCTACGCCAACCCCAAGCCCGAGCCATGGAACCTTGAGCGCATCGCGGTCCTGCGCGGCCCGTCGTCCTCGGTCTACGGCCAGACGCCTCCAGGCGGCATGCTCGACATGGTCAGCCGTCGCCCGCAAGCCGAAAGCAGCAACGAAGTCGGCCTGCAGGTGGGCAATAACGAACACAAGCAGATCAATTTCGACAGCACCGGCAAGATCGACGAAGACGGCCAGTTCCTGTATCGCGTCAGCGGTGTCGTGCGTGACAGCGGCTCGGCCATCGACCACATCCCGGACAAGCGCTACAACATTGCGCCCAGCGTGACCTGGAATATCGATGACGACACGCACCTGACGTTCATCTCCCAATACACCCGTGACGATACCGGGATCACCGGCCAGTTCCTGCCTTTGCAGGGCACAAAACTGGAGTCGGCCAGCGGCAGGATTTCCCATCACAAGAACCTGGGTGATCCAGACTGGGAATTCTATGACCGCACCTACTACGCGCTGGGCTATGCATTCGATCATCGCCTGAACGATGTCTGGCAGTTCCGCCAGAACCTGCGTTACACCAAGAGCGATCTGTCGTTCCAGGCTCTGAGCGTCAACAATGGTCCGACCGCCGTCGATGCGGACGGCAACATCGGGCGCACCACAGGCGTGGTCAACGAAGACATCAGCCAGTTTGCCGTGGACAACAACTTCCAGGCCGACTTCCAGACCGGCGCCTTGATCCATACCGTATTGCTGGGCCTGGACCATCAGCGCTCCAATACCAACTATCAGTGGCTGTATGGCTTTGGCAACGTGCCGGGCACCAACGTCAACCGCCCGGTGTACGGCGCTGACTTCTCCAACGTGCTCTATTCGTCACTGTACGACTACAACCAGAAAACCCAACAGACCGGCCTTTATGCACAGGACCAGATCTCTCTGGACAAGTGGCGCCTGACCCTCGGCGGTCGTGAAGACTGGGTGCATACCGGCACAAAGTTCTATAACAACAACGATGTGACCAGCACCCAGAGCGACAAGAACTTCAGCGCCAATGCGGGCTTGAGTTATGTCTTCGATAATGGCTTCACGCCGTATATCTCCTACACCGAGTCGTTCCAGCCTGCGACCGGCGCAGGCGTCAGCGCCACCGAGTCGTTCAAGCCCACCGAAGGCCGTCAGTACGAAGCAGGCCTGAAGTATCAACCGCCCGGCTCCAAAACCCTGCTGACTGCGGCCGTGTTCGACCTGCGCCAGAAGAACGTATCGATCACCGAGAACAACATCACCAGCCAGATCGGCGAGATCAAGGTTCGTGGCCTGGAGCTTGAAGCCACTTCGGACGTGACTGACAACCTGAAGCTGATCAGTTCCTATACCTACACCGACAGCGAAATCCTCAAGGGCGACGACAAGGGCAACCGTGTCCCGCAAGTACCACGCAATCAGGCCACGGCCTGGGCTGACTACACCTGGCACAACGGCGCACTCGATGGCTTCGGTGTCGGCGCAGGCGTGCGTTATGTGGGTGACACTTATGGCAACCAGAGCAACACCGCTCTGGGCCATGTAGGCTCCTACACCGTTTACGACGCTTCGGTGCATTACGACCTGGGCCGTCTGGCCAGCAGCCTGAAAGGTGCTTCGGTGGCAGTGGACGCCAAGAACATTTTCAACAAGGACTACCTGGCAACCTGTGATGGTTTCTGGTGCTACTACGGCGATCAGCGCAACGTCGTCGCCAGCGTCAATTACAAGTGGTGATCTGACACCCCTACCAAAGGCCCTCTGATTGTCAGCGGGCCTTTTGCTTTTTGGAACATGCAATGAAAAGCCAAACCGTGCGCCACTGGTCCATCGTCCATACCTGGAGCAGCCTGATCTGCACACTGTTCCTGCTGATGCTGGCAGTGACCGGCCTGCCGCTGATCTTTCATCACGAGATCGACCATCTGCTGGGCGACGCCCCGCACTATCGGGAAATGCCCGCCGACACACCGCGCCTGAATCTTGAACAACTGGTCCAGGCCGCCGAGGCCCACCGGCCCGGTGAAGTGCTGCAGTATTTCGGCTGGGACGAAGACGATCCCGATGGCGTCATGGCAATTACCGCAGCGACCGCTGGCACCGAGCCCAATTCGTCCCACACCTTCGCTCTGGATGCCCGTACCGGTGAAGCCCAGGAAATGCCATCGGCCAATGGCGGCTTCATGATGGTCATGCTGCGCCTGCATGTGGATATGTATGCAGAGCTGCCCGGCAAACTGCTGCTGGCTTTCATGGGCTTGCTGTTTGTAGTCGCGATTGTTTCAGGGACCGTGCTGTATGCGCCCTTCATGCGCAAGCTCGAGTTCGGCACCGTCCGCGCAGGCAAATCCACGCGCACCCGCTGGCTGGACCTGCATAACCTGATTGGCGTCGTGACCCTGACCTGGGCGCTGGTGGTGGGTGTGACCGGAGTGATCAGCGCCTGCGCCGATCTGTTGATTGCCTCATGGCGCAACGATGCTCTGGCGACCATGATCGAACCGTACCGCGACGCCCCGTCACTGCTTCAGCGAGCACCTGCCACACGCCTGCTGGATATCGCAGAAGCCGCCGTGCCGGGTATGAAACCGGACTTCATCGCATTCCCCGGCACGCGCTTTTCCAGCGAGCACCATTACGCCGTATTCCTCAAGGGCGATACGCACCTGACCGCTCACCTGGCGACACCGGTCTTGATCGACGCCCAGACCCTGCAGGTCACCGCCATCGTCGAACGGCCCTGGTACATGGATGCTCTGGGCATGTCGCAACCGTTGCACTTCGGTGATTACGGCGGCATGCCGATGAAGATTCTGTGGGCGGCGCTGGATGTACTGACCATCATCGTGCTGGGTAGCGGGCTTTATCTGTGGTGGGTACGGCGTCGGGCGCAGGTCAAACCATGAAAAAGGGCTCGACGTTTGCGGTGCCCGGCCTGATTGCAGTGCTGACTGGCACGGGATTGTTCATGGCCCTGCTGGGAGATAACGGATGGGACATCCTGGCCTGGATCGGGATGGGGATTGCGGCGGGGTTGAGTATTCGGGGGTTGATGAAGCGGCGGTGATGACCTATCCGCTCTGTGTGGGAGATTCTATGGTTGTGATCAAGCCATAACCCACCCTTTGGTTTGATATTCGCTCTGATTCTTCATCAGGGCGAATGCCACCCGAGCGAGTTTACGAGCGAGCATGACGAGCACTTGTGTGGTCGCTTTTCCATGGCTGCGATGATGGTCGTAAAACTCTTTCCAGGCACTTGATCGGCTCGCGGACATGGCGGCGTTGTGCAGCAATCGGCGGATCTCCGAACAACCTCGCTTGGTCAGGGATCGGCGGCCATTTTTTTGGCCTGAGTCAGTCACCCTCAGGTCCATGCCCAAAAAGGCGATGTATGAATCGCTACTCGTGAAGTCGCCTCGGCTGTAAGCCATGACCAGAGCGGTCGCGGTCAGAAAACCGATGCCTTCGACAGCTTGGCATCGGGCGACTTGCTCCAGCAGGCCGGCTTCGCGCAAGACCTCTTTGAGCTTCTTCTGGACCAACAGGTCCAGCCGCTCGATGGACTTGAGGAAAGCTGCGAAGGCGGCTTTCAAACTGGCGTCATTGGCCCAGCTCTGGGTCAGGCTGGTTTTGGCCTGAACCAGCGAAGCCCTGCGGCGCAGAAGGCTTTGCAGCTTGCCATAGACGGCTGGAGGCGGGGTCCAGGGGCGTAGATCTTCGCCTTCGTTTTTCAGAAAACGGGCCAGAAGCCGAGCATCGGAAGCGTCCGTTTTGCTACGACCACCAATGCCTTTACGGTAATTGCTCAGTTGAAAACCGTCGATGATGTAGACGTCAAAACCAGACTCGTAAGCCAGCTCGACCAGATCGACGTGATAAATATTGGTCGCCTCAACAGCAATGGCGGTGGGCCTTGGCAACGTTTTAAGCCAGCGCTTTATGGCGGGCTTTTCATTGGCTATCGAGGTGAGCAGATCCAGGTCTGCCTGATAGGTAACGAGTTCAATCTTGGCAACATCCACGCCCACGATTGACTGCGAAACGCGCATTGCCATGGGCACTTCTCCACGCTAAGGTTTTACGGCTTGAGGGGGTTCACCCAGAGGCGCAGGCTTGTTTCTATCGTCGCTTGAACGAAGCATTCTTTATCGGCGCTTTTGGTGGAAGGGGTGAGGCGAGGTCTCCCACGGTCTGTACTGTGGCTGCAGTCAGATGCGAATTGTTCGTCCCACCACCCCTTCAAGCTCTACCATACAAGCGAATTCATTCGCGAAATGTTCAGCATTGCAGACCAACAATCCGCTGACTAATCTATGAATCTGTACCTGCCGAGGAAGATTCATGTCAGCACCGACCATGACGCTGTATTCCAACCCCGCCTCTCCTTTCGCCCGCAAGGTGGTGGTTCTGCTTCATGAAACCGGGCAGCTCGACCGCGTGCAATTGCAGACCACACTGCTGACACCGGTCAACCCTTCTGCCGAACTCAATGACGACAACCCCGCAGGCAAGATCCCGGCCTTGCGCCTGGCTGACGGCAATATCATTCATGACAGCCGGGTGATCCTCGACTATCTGGACCACCAGCATGTCGGCAACCCACTGATCCCTCGCGAAGGCTCGGCGCGCTGGAGGCGTCTGACCCTGGCATCCCTGGCCGATGCGCTGATGGACGCCGCCCTGCTGATCCGTTACGAAACCGCGCTGCGCCCCCAGGAAAAGCACTGGGATCAATGGCTCGATAACCAGCAGGAAAAGATCGAACGAACCCTGAGCTATTTCGAGCAGGATGCAATTACCGAACTCAGCTCATCCTTCGATGTAGCCTCCATCAGCGTAGCCGCCGCCCTGGGCTATCTGGACTTCCGGCAGCCGGACCTGCGCTGGCGCAGCAGCTATCCGCGACTGGCCAACTGGTACGCCGACGTCAGCCAGCGACCCTCGATGCTGGCGACACAGCCGTTCGTTTGAGTCGCGATTTCAGCCCGTGAAGTCGATCAGCAATCGGGCTGGTCGGCGGTATAACGGCGTGCAGGGTTTACTGCGGCATCGAACTCGCGCAGGGCCTTGGCGCCGATCAGCAATGGGTAGTTGAAGTGGCTGCGATCCACCAGGTTCACTTCGACCGTGCGCTTCTTGTTGCCCAGGCACAGTTCAAGATCAACGACCGGGCGTTTGGCCGAATCGATGGTTTCATCGTCGTCATCGCCCTCGGCGCGGCCCTTGATCTTGCTGATACGCGAAACCTTGTGTTCGTAGACTTTATTGTCGGCATCCTTGGTCGCCAGACGGAAACGCACCCAGTCTTCGCCACCACGCTGGAACAACTCGATGTCCTTGGCCGACAGGGATGCTGTCAGTGCACCGGTGTCCATCTTGGCCTTGAAGGTCTGGCCGATCTCGGCGACCTTGATGTTTTCATAGCGACCATACAGCGTCGGTTCGGCGGCCATGACAGGCAACGCCAGCAGGGACAACAGCGCCAGAATCGGTTTCACGTGGCAGGTTCCTCGCAGGGGGCAGCGCCTTATTGACGCCCGGTTTTAGACAGCAAACTTGAAGTTTGTTCGAACAGGATCAGCATAATCGTCAGCGCGTGAAACATTTGTAAGCACCTGTGTAATTGGCGCGGCAAATCAGTGTCTCTATCATTGCCAACCTTGAAGAGACTCAAGAGAACCTTATGCGTCGAGTGCTTTGTGGCTGTTTCGTCACCCTTCTGCTGTTGATCAACACCCTCGTGCTGATCGGCCCGCTATTGGTTTGCGCCCTGCTCAAACTGCTGTTTCAGGGGCACATGCGTGATCACTGCTCGGCGGCGGTGATGTGGTTTGCGGAAACCTGGGCGCACATCAACAAATACATCTTCGGCGCATTCACTCCGACCCGCTGGGAGATTCGCGGCCACGAGGACCTGCGTGGCGATACCTCCTACCTGCTGATCTGCAACCATCAGTCGTGGGTTGATATACCGGCCCTTGTACAGGCGCTCAACCGTCGTACACCGTTCTTCAAGTTCTTCCTGAAAAAGGAACTGATCTGGGTGCCGTTCCTGGGGCTGGCCTGGTGGGGACTGGATTACCCGTTCATGAAGCGCTACAGCAAGGCGTTCCTGGCAAAGCACCCGGAACTCAAGGGCAAGGATCTGGAAATCACCAAGGCCGCCTGCGAACTGTTCAAGCGCCAGCCGGTGACCATCGTCAACTATCTGGAAGGCACACGCTTCACAAAAGCCAAGCATGCGGCCCAGGCATCGCCCTACCAGAACCTGCTCAAGCCAAAGGCCGGAGGCGTGGCGTTCGTGCTGGCTGCCATGGGTGAACAACTGGATGCGATTCTGGATGTGACGGTGGTGTATCCCGGCTCAAGGATTCCGGGGTTCTGGGACATGCTGTGCGGGCGAGTGCCGAAGGTGATCGTCGACATCAAGACCCGGGAACTGGACCCCGCGCTGTGGCAGGGCGACTACGAGAACGATCCGCTGTTTCGCGAGCGGATCCAGAACTGGGTCAACCAGCTCTGGATCGAAAAGGACACCCATATCAGCGCCTTGCGTAACGAATCAGCTACCGGCACCCCATAAGCCGCTCAGGCTCTGCAATGCGGAGCCGCTGGCGCCTTGCTGGCCGAGGTATTGCAGGATCACCGGCACAAACTGGCTGACCATGCTGCTGTCCATGCCCAGCGCCTTGAATGCGTTGTTCACGTCATCCATGTTCTGCACATTGCCCAACGCACTGCCGAGCGCCGAACTGTTTCCCGATTTTCCGCTGCCGCCCAGCAAGGCACCAAGCCCGCCGTCACCCAGCGTATTCAACGCGGAAAGCCCAGACAGTTGATCGAGGCCCGGAACGGATTTGGTGAGTTGGGAGTAATCGGGGCCGGTGAGTTTGTTCTTCGCCAGCCCAAGTAAAGCGCCCGTACCGCCAACAGCCTGTTCGGGGGTGACATTCAGTTGTGTACCGAGGGTATTTAGCAGGCCGGCAGCCTCAGGTGCCGCCGTGGCTTTCTGATTACCGCCTGTGGCGTTGGAAACCGCATTGGCTGCGTCATTCAGATTGAACGCAAAAGCCGGGCTTGCCGCCAGGGCCATCAATGTAGCAAGTGCCATACCGCGAACAGTGTTCATTACAGTCAACCTCTAGAACCGAAACCATCGGTGGATGGTAAAACAGACGGTTTGACTGGAGGATGCAGACCTTGTTCCCGGATGTAACGGCTGGAGGGTGGTTCTTTCCGAAACGGACGTGCAAAGTCGCGGCCAAGGCCCCTCCCACGGGATTGTGGAGGGGCCTTGGCCGCGACAGGCTTACGCTGCGCTGAACAGTTTGTGCGGGTCGATCACGAATTTCTTCGGTACGCCCGCATCGAACTCGCCGTAGCCACGTGGCGCGTCATCCAGGCTGATGACTTCGACACCCACCACATCGGCGATCTTGATACGGTCCCACATGATGGCCTGCATCAATTGGCGGTTGTACTTCATGACCGGGGTCTGGCCGGTATGGAAGCTGTGGGATTTGGCCCAGCCCAGGCCGAAGCGAATGCTCAGGCTGCCCATTTTCGCTGCAGCATCCACAGCGCCCGGATCTTCGGTGACATACAGGCCGGGGATACCGATCTTGCCGGCAACCCGCACCACGCCCATCAACGAGTTGAGCACCGTGGCCGGCGCTTCGGACTGCGCACCCGCATGACCATGGCCACGCGCTTCAAAGCCCACGGCATCGATGGCGCAATCCACTTCCGGCTCGCCCAGCAGCGCAGCAATCTGTTCGTGAAGTGGAGTATCCAGCGACAGGTCGGCGATCTCGAAACCCTGAGCCTTGGCGTGAACCAGACGCGTCGGGTTCACATCGCCGACGATCACCACCGCAGCACCCAGCAAGCGGGCCGAAGCCGCAGCCGCCAGACCGACAGGTCCGGCACCAGCGACGTACACGGTACTGCCCGGACCGACGCCCGCAGTCACTGCGCCGTGATAACCGGTTGGCAGAATGTCGGAGAGGCAGGTCAGGTCGCGAATCTTCTCCATGGCCGCATCGCGGTCAGGCAGTTTCAGCAGGTTGAAATCGGCGTAAGGCACCAGCACGTATTCCGCCTGCCCGCCGACCCAGTCGCCCATGTCGACATAACCATAAGCCCCACCGGCACGCGCCGGGTTGACGCTCAGGCAGACGCCGGTGTGCTGCTCCTTGCAACTGCGGCAACGACCGCACGCCACGTTGAACGGCACCGAAACCAGATCACCGACCTTGAGGTTTTCGACATCGCGCCCGGCTTCGAGCACTTCGCCAGTAATTTCATGACCGAGCACCAGGCCGGTCTGGGCAGTGGTACGACCGCGAACCATGTGCTGGTCCGAGCCGCAGATGTTGGTGGAAACAACGCGCAGAATGACTCCGTGTTCGATGCGCTTGCCCCTTGGATCCTGCATTTTCGGGAAAGGAATTGTTTGCACCTCGACCTTGCCAGCGCCGAGATACACCACACCGCGATTACCAGACATGCATGCCACCTCTATATTTGTTGTTGGGAAGAGGGAGTGTTGGCTACAAGTAGCAAGCGTCAAGCTGCAAGAGGATCTCGCCAGCCTTCCATTTGCTGCTTGTAGCTTGAAACTTGTCGCTTGCTGCTGCCGCTTTTTCACTTGCCGCTTGAAACTTGCAGCTTGTAGCTCTACAGAACTACTGTCCTATTGGCATTCAAAAACACACGCCGCTCGATGTGATACCCGACGGCCCGTGCCAGTGTCAGTCCTTCGATATCCCGGCCTTTGGCAATCAGGTCTTCGGGATAGTGACTGTGGTCTACCACTTCGACGCCCTGGGCAATGATCGGTCCTTCGTCCAGGTCGTTGTTGATGTAATGGGCCGTCGCGCCCACCAGTTTCACGCCTTTGTTGTAGGCCTGGTGGTAAGGCTTGGCGCCCTTGAAACCCGGCAGCAGCGAGTGGTGAATGTTGATCGCCTTGCCGTCGAGCTTGCGGCACAAGTCCGGTGACAGCACCTGCATGTAACGGGCGAGGATCACCAGTTCCGCGCCTGAATCTTCGATGACCTGCCAGACCTTGGCTTCTTGAGAAGGCTTGTCGTTCGGGTCGAGTGGGAAATGGTAGTACGGAATTCCGTGCCAGCCAGCCAGAGGCTCAAGATCGGGGTGATTGGAGACCACCGCAACCACATCCATGGACAACTGGTTGATGCGTTGGCGATAGAGCAGATCGTTCAGGCAGTGATCGGCCTTGGACACCATGATCACGACTTTTGGACGGTAGTTCGGCGCTGTCAGCTCGAAGATCATGCCAAAGGCTTCACCGCGCTCGGTCAGGCCAGAACGAAAGGCTGCTTCGTCGAAGCCGTCGGGCTGACGGAATTCGACACGAATGAAAAAACGTCCCGAGAGCCGGTCATCGAACGAATGGTGCTCGGTGACATAGCAGCCCTGCTCGAACAGATAACGGGTTACCGCATCCACCGTCCCCAGCACACTGGGGCAGTCGGCAGTCAAAATCCATGTATCGGGGGCGCGACTCATATTTAAAGAGACTCCTGCCTCATTGGTTTTTCGCGGATAAATCCGCTCCTACAGAATTTGTGGGAGGGGCTTCGCCGTGGGAGCGAATTCATTCGCGAACGGGGGCTCACTACGCCTTGATGCTCAACCCATACTCGGCACTGGCATCCTGCAGCCACAGCCACCAGTAATCCGCGAAGCTGCGACGGATCAGCAGTTCCCAGGTTTCCTCGCCGGTGCGGCGAATCACCAGTTGTGACTTGGCGAACACCGTGCCGACCGCCTTGCCGACCGGGAAGTTGTCCGGGTGCACGTCATAGCTGGTGGACTTCATCAGCACTTCACGAACATTGGGGCCGGTCAGCTCCAGAATGGATTGGCCACCGCTGACATTCACCACCGAAATATGCAGCCCTGCCAGTGCTTCGCGCAGACGTTGTTCGGTCGCGAACTCTTCGCCGGTAGGCACGATCAGCAGCCACTCATCCGGGCCAAGCCATTGCAGCGAGCTTTCGCCACTGGTGACCAGAGTGAGTGCCGCAGGCAGCTCCATGCCCAGCGCCTTGTGAACTCCGGCAGCAAACGCCGGATCGCGGCCATCGCCACGAATGGTCAGGTGGCCGAGCAGTTTCTTCTCGCGAAGGATCACGCCAGGGTTGGCGCGACCCTTGCCGACCAGACTGTCGAGGTTAGCGTGGAACAGCGGCGATTCAGCCTTTACGCCCGCTTCGGGGCGCTGTTGGTATACGTTGACTGTGGTCATGGGACACCTTTGTGCCTGTAGGAGCGCGCTTGCCCGCGACCTCCATGGTTCAAACAATGAAAACTGCGTCTGCAAGCAGGTCGTCGCGGGCAAGCGCGCTCCTACAGTGCGTGGGTTTACTCAACGTTCTGCTGATCGCCTTTGGGGTCGAAGAACACCGAAGAAACGATTTCGGCTTCGATCACGCTGCCATCGGCCAGCGGTGCAAAGACCCGCTCGCCCATGCGCTGCAAACCGCCCTTGACCACGCCCATCGCAAACGAATAACCCAGCGAGTTGTGGGCATAGCTGGAGGTGACGTGGCCGACCATGTTCATGGGGATCGTCTGCTGGGTGTCGAAGACCAGTTGCGCACCTTCCGGCAGCCATTTGGTCGGGTCGACCGGCTTGAGGCCCACCAGTTGCTTGCGTTGTTCACGCACGCAATCTTCGCGGTTCATGCCGCGCCAGCCGATCCAGGAGAACGGTTTGGTGCGACCCACGCACCAGCCCATGTTCAGGTCGTCCGGGGTCATCGAGCCGTCGGTGTCCTGACCGACGATGATGAAACCCTTCTCGGCCCGCAGCACGTGCATGGTCTCGGTGCCGTAAGGCGTCAGGTTGTACTTCTTGCCTGCCTCGGCGATCTTTTCCAGAACACCCATGGCGTAGTCAGCCTGGATGTTGACCTCGTAGGACAGCTCGCCCGTAAAGGAAATACGGAACACACGTGCCGGCACGCCAGCCACCAGGCCTTCTTTCCAGGTCATGAACGGGAAAGCTTCGCGGCCCAGATCGATATCGGTCACTTCGCTGAGCAGCTTGCGGCTGTTGGGGCCGGACAGGGTCAGGGTCGCGTAATGGTCGGTTACCGAGGTGAAATACACCTTCAGGTCGGGCCATTCGGTCTGCTGATAGATTTCCAGCCATTGCAGCACACGGGCCGCGCCGCCAGTGGTGGTCGTCATGATGAAGTGATTGTCAGCGACGCAGGCGGTCACGCCGTCGTCGAAGACCATGCCGTCTTCCTTGCACATCAGGCCATAACGCGCCTTGCCCACATCCAGCTTGGTCCAGGCGTTGGTGTAGATGCGGTTCAGGAACTCACGGGCGTCCGGGCCTTGAATGTCGATCTTGCCCAGTGTCGAAGCGTCCAGCAGACCGACGCTTGCGCGCACGGCCTTGCATTCACGGGCGACAGCGGCATGCATGTCTTCACCGTTTTTCGGGAAGTACCATGGACGTTTCCACTGACCGACATCTTCAAACTCGGCACCGTTCTTGATGTGCCAGGCATGCAGTGCCGTAAAGCGTACCGGCTCGAAAATGTGTCCGCAGTGACGACCGGCAATGGCGCCGAAGGTCACAGGCGTGTAGTTCGGGCGGAACATGGTGGTGCCCATCTCGGGGATGGAAACCTTCAGCGAACGGGCAGCAATGGCCAGACCGTTGACGTTGCCCAACTTGCCCTGATCGGTGCCGAAACCCAGCGCGGTGTAGCGCTTGACGTGCTCGACCGACTCGAACCCTTCGCGGGTCGCCAGTTCGATGGCGGCGGCGGTGACATCGTTCTGCAGGTCGACGAACTGCTTGGGTGCGCGGGCCGTGCCTTTTTCATGGGGCACATGGAACAGCGCCAGCGCCGGTTCTTCTGCACGGCTCAGGGCTTTGGGCATGACGCCTTCCACTGCCTTGAAACCGGCCTCGCTGGCAGCCCGAGCACCACCTTCAAAGCCGTCGGCCAGGGTATCGGCCAGGCTGTAGACGCCATTCACGCCGCCGACACAGACACGTTTCTGTGGCGCTTCGCCCGGCACGAAACCGAGAATGTCTTCACGCCAGACCGGCTTGCCGCCCAGGTGCGACGCCAGGTGCACGATCGGGCTGTAACCACCGGAGCTGGCAACCAGATCACAGTCAAGCCATTCGCCAGGGCTGGTAACGCTCAGGGTCTTGACGTCGATGGCCGCCACACGGGCAGCCGTCACGCGCTTGCTGCCACGGGTTTCGATCACGGCACTGGAGGTCAGGATACGAATGCCCTTGGCCCGCGCCTCTTCAACCAGCGGACCACGCGGGTTGTGACGCGCATCGGCAATGGCTACCACTTGCAGGCTGGCATCGATCCAGTCCAGAGCAACGCGATAGGCGTGGTCGTTGTTGGTAGACAACACCAGCTTGCGGCCCGGAGCCACGCCATAACGGCGAACATAAGTAGAAACGGCACCGGCCAGCATGTTGCCCGGCACGTCGTTATTGCCGTAGACCAGCGGGCGCTCGTGAGTACCGGTGGCCAATACGACACGCTTGGCACGTACGCGGTGCATGCGCTGGCGCACCATGCCAATCGGGGCGCGATCACCGAGATGGTCGGTCAGGCGCTCATGAATGGTCAGGAAGTTGTGGTCGTGATAGCCGTTGACCGTGGCGCGAGGCAGCAGGGTCACGTTCTTGAGACCCTTGAGCTCGGCAATGACGGTAGCGACCCATTCGGCGGCCGGTTTGCCGTCGAGGCTTTCGCGGCTGTCGAGCAGACTGCCGCCGAACTCTTCCTGCTCATCGGCCAGAATCACCCGTGCGCCACTGCGCGCAGCGGCCAGGGCAGCGGCCAGACCGGCAGGCCCGGCACCGACGATCAGCACGTCGCAGTGCTGGTTCATCGCATCATAACTGTCCGGATCGTTCTCGGTCGGCGAGCGGCCAAGACCGGCTGCCTTGCGGATGTACTTCTCGTAAGTCATCCAGAACGATTGCGGGTACATGAAGGTTTTGTAGTAGAAACCCGGTGGCATCAGCTTGCCGCCGACCTTGCCGAGAATCCCCATCACGTCATTGTTAACGCTCGGCCAGCCGTTGGTGCTGGTCGCCACCAGCCCCGGATACAGCGCCTGCTGGGTAGCACGCACGTTGGGGATCTGGGTCGCTTCGGTAGAGCCGATCTGCAAGACCGCATTCGGCTCTTCGGAGCCCGCCGCGAAAATGCCGCGAGGACGGGAATACTTGAAGCTGCGGCCGATGATATCCACACCATTGGCCAGCAACGCAGCGGCCAGGGTATCGCCCTCGAAACCCTGGTAAGACTGGCCGTTGAAGGTGAAATTCAGCACCTTGCTACGGTCGATACGGCCACCGTGGGGCAGTCGGTTGGTCTGGCTCATGCCTTGTCTCCCTTGGCCGTGAACTGTGGCTTGGCGCCAATCGGATAGGTTTCCAGAATCTCGTAGGTCACGGTGTCGCGGGTGGCATTGAAATACTGGCGGCAACCGGCGGCGTGAATCCACAACTCGTGATGCAGGCCACGGGGGTTGTCACGGAAGAACATGTAATCGCCCCACTCTTCGTCGGTGCAGGCGTTCGGGTCCAGAGGACGCGGGATATGCGCCTGGCCAGAGCTGTGAAATTCCTCTTCGGAGCGCAGTTCGCCACAGTGAGGACAGAAGATATGCAGCATGAGGGTGTTCTCCTGTTTAGTGGGCTACTGCAGCAGCGCCGTGTTCATCAATGAGGGCGCCGTTGTGGAAACGGTCGATGGAGAAAGGCTTGGCCAACGGGTGCATCTCACCCTTGGCAAGGCTCGCGGCAAATACGTTGCCCGAGCCAGGCGTTGCCTTGAATCCACCGGTGCCCCAACCGCAGTTGAAGAACATGTTCGGTACAGGTGTCTTGGAGATGATCGGGCAGGCGTCCGGCGTGGTGTCGACGATGCCGCCCCACTGGCGGTTCATGCGCACCCGCGACAGCACAGGGAACATCTCGACGATGGCCTGGATGGTGTGTTCGATCACAGGATATGAACCGCGCTGGCCATAACCGACCCAGCCGTCGATACCAGCACCGATCACCAGGTCGCCCTTGTCGGACTGGCTGATGTAGCCGTGAACGGCGTTGGACATGATCACGCTGTCGATGATGGGTTTGATCGGCTCGGACACCAGTGCCTGCAACGGATGGGATTCGATCGGCAGACGGAAGCCTGCCAGTTTCGCCATGTGCCCGGAGTTACCGGCTGTCACCACACCGACACGCTTGGCGCCGATGAAGCCCTTGTTGGTTTCGACGCCGATGCAGACACCGTTTTCCTTGCGGAAACCGATCACTTCGGTCTGCTGGATCAGGTCCACACCCAAGGCATCGGCGGCACGGGCAAAGCCCCAGGCCACGGCATCGTGACGGGCAACGCCGCCACGGCGCTGGACCGTTGCACCAATGATCGGGTAACGCGTGTTTTTCGAGCAGTCCAGGTACGGAATCTCTTCGGCAACCTGCTTGCCATTGAGCAGTTCGCCATCCACACCGTTGAGGCGGTTGGCGCTGACTCGACGCTCCGAGTCGCGCATGTCCTGCAGGGTGTGGCACAGGTTATAGACGCCGCGCTGGGAAAACATGACGTTGTAGTTCAGGTCCTGGGACAGGCCTTCCCACAGCTTCATCGCGTGTTCGTAGAGATGAGCCGACTCATCCCACAGGTAGTTGGAACGGACGATGGTGGTGTTGCGCGCCGTGTTACCGCCGCCCAGCCAGCCCTTCTCGACCACGGCCACGTTTTTCACGCCGTGTTCCTTGGCCAGATAATAGGCCGTTGCCAGGCCATGCCCGCCACCGCCGACAATCACGACGTCGTAGACTTTCTTGGGCGTCGGCGTGCGCCACATGCGCTGCCAGTTTTCATGATGGCTGAGGGAGTGTTTGAAAAGGCCGAAGCCTGAGTAATGCTGCATGAAAGGCTACTCCTGACTCAGCGATAAACCGGGAAATCGGCGCACAGTGCCGCGACCTGACTGGCGACGTTGGCCTCGACATCGGCATCGCCGAGGTTGTCGAGAATGTCGCAGATCCAGCCGGCCAGCTCGGTGCATTGGGTCACCTTGAAACCGCGACTGGTGACGGCCGGGGTGCCGATCCGCAGGCCCGAAGTCACGAACGGCGATTGCGGGTCGTTCGGGACCGAGTTCTTGTTGACGGTGATATGCGCACGGCCCAGAGCGGCGTCCGCATCCTTGCCGGTCAGGCCCTGGCGAATCAGGCTGACCAGGAACAGATGGTTGTCGGTACCGCCGGACACCACGTCGTAACCGCGATCCACAAACACCTGCGCCATGGCCTGGGCGTTATCGATCACTTGTTGTTGATAAGCCTTGAAGCCTGGCTCCAGCGCTTCCTTGAAGCACACGGCCTTGGCGGCGATGACGTGCATCAACGGACCGCCCTGCCCGCCCGGGAATACGGCGGAATTGAGTTTTTTCTCGAGGTCTTCGTTGGCTTTGGCCAGGATCAGGCCGCCACGCGGGCCACGCAGAGTCTTGTGGGTGGTGGTGGTCACCACATCGGCGTAAGGCAGCGGGTTCGGATACAAACCGGCAGCCACCAGTCCGGCCACGTGGGCCATGTCGACGAACAGGTAAGCACCGACCTTGTCGGCGATTTCACGGAAGCGCGGGAAATCCAGAGTTTTCGAGTAGGCCGAGAAACCGGCGATGATCATCTTCGGCCTGGTTTCCAGGGCGATACGCTCGACTTCGTCGTAGTCGATCAGCCCGGTATTGGTGTCGATGCCATATTGCACAGCGTTATAGAGGCGACCGGAGAAACTCACCTTGGCACCGTGGGTCAGGTGACCGCCATGGGCCAGGCTCATGCCCAGCACGGTATCGCCCGCTTGCAGCAGAGCCAGATAGACAGCGGCGTTGGCCTGGCTGCCGGAATGGGGCTGGACGTTGGCGTAATCGGCACCGAACAGTTGCTTGGCCCGCTCGATTGCCAGTTGCTCGACCTTGTCGACGTGCTCGCAGCCACCGTAGTAGCGCTTGCCCGGGTAACCTTCAGCATACTTGTTGGTCAGTCCGCTGCCTTGAGCCTGCATGACGCGCTTGCTGGTGTAGTTCTCGGAGGCGATCAGCTCGATATGGTCTTCCTGACGCTGCTCCTCGGCGTTGATGGCCGACAACAGTGCATCGTCATATCCCTGAATCTGGTCTTGCTTGCTGAACATCGCGGTTCTCCCAGCGGCGGCGTTGCGCCTGGCTTGTCGGCAGGGCTGTGAGTGCCCTTTGGATGCGATGGTAGGGCCGACGCAAACCGGCCAAATGCCTACGGACGCCACACAAAGGTGCGTTTACGACATGGCATGGCGGGGAGAGACAAATCGATTCACTGGCTCATACGCAAAGGGCTTGCGACCAGTGGCAGCAAAAACTGGTATTTCTACGAGTAGACGGGCTGGAACGACGGACTTAGGTTAATGACGCAATAAAGATGTTCAGGCCATTAAATCTGGAAAGGAGACGGATCATGGCACTTATCGATGTAGTCCTCTACAAACCATCAGGAGCCGTGTACGACAGCATGGAAGATTTTGAGTTTGCAGCTCTCAACCCTGGCGATCATGTGAATCTTCCTGCCCTGGGCGATACCTTTCGCCTGACCCGAAAAGGGGTATCGAGAACAGATGACGGGGGCTCGCTGAAAATCAGGTATGACCTGTTTTTCAATTGAGTATGAAAGAGTGCTATCGCTAGACGATTGCACTCTTTCACTTGCCCTTTACTCTTTCTTGCTTACATAGCCATCCGCACGGAACATGGCGCGAATGCCACGCACGGCCTGACGGATACGGTCCTGGTTTTCAATCAGTGCGAAACGCACATGGTCGTCGCCGTATTCACCGAAACCGATACCCGGCGACACACAGACCTTGGCTTCGGCCAGCAACTTCTTGGCGAACTCCAGCGAGCCGAGGTGCGCATACGCAGGCGGAATCCTGGCCCAGACATACATCGACGCTTTGGGGTTTTCCACCATCCAGCCCAGCTCGTGCAGGCCCTTGACCAGCACATTGCGGCGCTGACGATATTGCTCGGCGATGTCGAGCACGCATTGCTGGTCGCCTTCGAGCGCAGCAATCGCGGCCACCTGCAAGGGCGTGAAGGTGCCGTAGTCGTGATAGCTCTTGATCCGCGCCAGCGCACTGACCAGCTCCGGGTTACCGACCATGAAGCCGATGCGCCAGCCTGCCATGTTGTAGCTCTTGGACAGGGTGAAGAACTCCACCGCAATGTCCTTGGCGCCGGGAACCTGCATGATCGACGGAGCCTTCCAGCCGTCATAGACGATGTCGGCATAGGCCAGGTCGTGAATCACCAGTACGTCGTACTGCTTGGCCAGCGCGACCACACGCTCGAAGAAATCCAGCTCCACGCACTGGGCGGTGGGGTTGGACGGAAAGCCGAGGATCATCATCTTTGGCTTGGGGATCGAGCCGCGAATGGCCTTTTCCAGTTCGGCAAAGAAGTCCACACCTGGCACCAGTGGCACCGAACGCACCTGGGCGCCGGCAATCACGGCACCGTAGATGTGGATCGGGTAACTGGGGTTGGGCACCAGCACCGTGTCACCCTGGTCGAGGGTGGCGAGCATCAGGTGCGCCAGGCCTTCCTTGGAACCGATGGTGACAATGGCTTCGCTTTCCGGATCGATATCGACTTCGTAGCGTTTCTTGTACCAGTTGGAAATGGCACGACGCAGACGAGGAATACCCCGTGAGGTCGAATAGCCGTGGGTGTCTTCACGCTGGGCAACGGTGACCAGCTTTTCGACGATATGCGGTGGCGTCGCCCCATCGGGGTTGCCCATGCTCAAGTCGATAATGTCTTCACCACGACGACGAGCCGCCATTTTCAGCTCGGCAGTGATGTTGAACACGTAAGGGGGGAGTCGATCTATGCGCGCAAAGCGGCGCGGCAAACCTTGGTCAGCCATGGGTATCTCGCAGACGTAAGCGCCCGGAACCGTCCGAGCGACGTTGGCCACATGAGGCGGCCTGCGGCGAAGATAAGTGCAGTAATGGCGCTTTGTCTACAGATATCTGTGGGATTAATACCAATCACTCAAGACACAAACAAACCTTGTGGGAGGCAGCTTGCTGGCGAAAAAGGCCTGAAAACGACAGGTATTCTGCGTCTGTGAAGTGCGCCAGCAAGCTGCCTCCCACAAAGTAATTTATGCAGGCGTCAGAGGGCCAATAACTCCCGCAGCCCCAGCAAGACCAGAAAATGTCCGGGATAGATCGCATAAGCCCAGCGCCGCATCGGCATGACCGCAAACCCCGGCTTCTGGCGCAGCAATGCAATACCCATGACCGGCGCGATCAGGCAAGCGATGATCGAACCAATGGAGATCGGATCACCCCACGTTGCACCGGCGAACATATCCGGCCAGGCATTGGCCGCCACACAGAGTACCGCCGGAAAAACCGCGTACCAGAGCGGTTTCTGCAAGACCAGCAGCAACACCAGCGGCAGCAGCACACCCGCAAAACCGAACATCAGGTGTTGCTGAAAGAGCGCGGCAAACAACAGGGCAACAATGGCCATGAGTCGTGTCGTGACATTGCGGTGTCGCCAGCCCTGGGCAACCAGAAGCCCGAGCAACAGGGTCGGCATGACATTCAGGGTCGTGGCATCGGCCATGAACAGTCGATAGGGAATCTCCGACAACACCGCAAACGCCAACACCCAGCCCAGATAACGCCACTGCACCCGGGGCGTCACCAGCGCGGCGCTGCGGCGCGCCAGGTTGACGGCAATCGCCAGGCAAAACCAGGGAAAGGCCAGACGTCCCGGCACGTAGAGAACATTGACCGCCCAGCCCACATAGCGCAGGTGATCGAGCACCATGCTCAGCATCGCCAGCCATTTGAGCAGATCCAGCGCCTTGTCGCGTCCCGGCAGAAAGGGCGGGTTTGAAAGATCCATGTCGCTCCCGAAAATAAAAGCATTTCAACCATTAACAATGGCGTTACTCAACACGGCATTGTTCGCTAAAGTGCGCACCATAAACGACCACAAGGAATCGGCCATGACAGACCAAAGCCAACAGTTCGCCAGCGACAACTACTCCGGCATCTGCCCCGAAGCCTGGGCAGCCATGGAACAGGCGAACAAGGGGCATCAGCGTGCCTATGGCGATGACCAGTGGACTGCCCGCGCCTCCGACGATTTCCGTCGACTGTTCGAAACCGATTGCGAAGTGTTCTTTGCCTTCAACGGCACAGCGGCCAACTCGTTGGCGCTATCGTCGCTGTGCCAGAGTTATCACAGTGTCATCTGTTCGGAAACTGCCCACGTTGAAACAGACGAATGCGGCGCGCCCGAGTTCTTCTCCAACGGCTCCAAACTGCTGACAGCCCCCAGCGCTGGCGGCAAGCTGACGCCTGAATCGATCCGTGAAGTGGCGCTCAAGCGTCAGGATATCCATTACCCCAAACCCCGGGTCGTGACTCTGACTCAGGCGACTGAAGTCGGCGGTGTCTACCTGCCGGAAGAACTGCGGGCGATCAGCGCAACCTGCAAGGAGCTGGGCCTGCACCTGCACATGGATGGCGCCCGATTCTCCAATGCCTGTGCCTATCTGGACTGCTCACCCGCCGAGCTGACCTGGAAGTCGGGCGTCGATGTGCTGTGCTTTGGCGGCACCAAGAACGGCATGGCGGTGGGTGAAGCCATCCTGTTCTTCAACCATGATCTGGCCGAAGACTTCGACTATCGCTGCAAGCAGGCCGGGCAACTGGCTTCGAAAATGCGCTTTCTGTCCGCGCCATGGGTCGGGCTGCTGGAAAACGACGCCTGGCTCAAACATGCGCGCCATGCCAACCATTGCGCGCAACTGCTGGCCGCACTGGTCAAGGATATTCCAGGCGTGGAGCTGATGTTCCCGGTGCAGGCCAACGGCGTGTTCCTGCAACTCTCGGAACCGGCGATTGCCGCATTGACCGCCAGGGGCTGGCGTTTCTACACCTTCATCGGCAAGGGCGGCGCACGCTTCATGTGCTCCTGGGATACCGAAGAAGCACGGGTGCGGGAACTGGCGGCCGATATTCGCCTGGTGATGCAGGGTTAGGGTTATCGCGAACAAATTCGCTTGTGGGAGCGAATTCATTCGCGAAACAAAGTACTCAACCCTGCGAAATGGTCTTGGCAATCACATCCACCGTCGCGCTGACCTGCTCCTGATAGCGTGCCAGCTCGACCTTGTGCTGCTGCTCAAGCTCGATCTGCTGCGAACACAGGTTCAGCGCCGCCAGCACCAGCAGACGGTCACCGATCAGGGTCGGGTATTTGCGCTTGGTATCGGCAAGGGATGCCTGGAGCATCGCTGCGGCCTGCAGAAGAGTCTTGTCCTCGCCGGCAGGTGCCTTGATCGAATATTCGTTACCCAGGATGGAGAGAACGGTTACCCCGTTTCTGTCGTAGCTCATGCGCCGACAGCACTTGCGCTGGTTGCGCGTTCGACCAGAGCCTGAATGCGTGCAGCGGTACTGCCTTGTTTTTCTTCCTGTTCCATCAGGCTCAACTGCAGGCTGTCGTTCTCATCCCTGACTTTGGCAAGTTCGGCGCTCAGTTGCGCGTTTGTGTCCTGCAGTTGCTGGTTCTGTTGCACCAGGTCACCGACAAGCTGTTCCAACTGGCTGAGGGAGGTTTCCAACATTCTGATTTCTCAAGCAAATTTCAACGGGCGCACACGATAAAGAAAAGTCTTTACGCATGCCAGAACAAAGCAAGGCTTCAGAGGCCATGTGACTACATTTTGACCATCGGGTTCCTGCGGTTCGTCAGAACACCGCTGCTGCGACAAAAGCGCGCAGCAAACAGCACAGTGCTATCACCCCAAAATGGCACAACCCAGTGGTTTCAAGCATTTGCAGACAATTTTTCATTTACTGGAAAAAACGCCAGAAATTCATACACGTCAAAGTATGTGCCCTGCCCTCAAGACTTTCGTCGTAGAACCGATAGGCAGCCAACATCACGAAATTGCCTTCTCCTTTATACGACGCATGGAACGCGCCCTACTTCTGGAAGCCTCCATGTCACTACGAAATATGAACATCGCGCCGCGCGCGTTTCTCGGGTTTGCCGTGATCGGCACCCTCATGCTGATCCTGGGCATTTTCGCTCTTTCGCAGATGAGCAAGATCCGCGTGGCAACCGAAACCCTGGCCGAGAACAGTGTTCCCAGCATCAAAAGCCTGGATCGGTTTGCAGAAGTGAGTATCCGCCTGCGGGTGCTTTCCTATCGCCTGCTGGTAAACCGGGAACCGGATATCCAGCAGAAGACCATCGACTTGCTGGCCATGCGCAACAAGCAGATCGGCGACGCCCAGGCCATCTATGAAAGGCTGATTGCCGACCCCACGGAGCAAGCACTCTACAACCAGTACGTGCAGCTGCTCGGGCAATATCGCCAGCTCGAAGAACGCATGAAAACCCTGACCCGGGCCAACAAGATCGATGAACTGCAAGACCTGCTCAATAACGAAATGCTCAGCAACTCCGACCAGATGAACGTCGTGCTCGGCAAGCTGGTGGACGTCAACACTGAACAGTTGAACGACACCAAAAAGCAGGCCGCCAAGGAATATGCTTCGGCCTTCAATCTGGTCATCGGCCTGCTGATCGCCGCCACCCTGTTGACCATTCTGTTCGCCTGGCTGTTGACCAAGAGCATTACCCGCCCGATTTCAGCGGCATTGCATGCAGCCGAAACCATCGCCGAAGGCAACCTGACTCGTCCGATCGAAGTCGATGGCAACGACGAAGCAGGCCGTTTGCTGCTGGCCATGCAAACCATGCAAGGCAAGCTGCGCGACACCCTGCAACGCATTTCCGGCTCGGCCACCCAACTGGCTTCGGCAGCAGAAGAGCTGAACGCGGTCACCGACGAAAGTGCTCGCGGGCTGGCTCAACAGAACAACGAAATCGAACAGGCTGCCACTGCGGTCAACGAAATGACCAGCGCCGTTGAAGAAGTTGCCCGCAACGCCACCAGCACTTCCGAAGCCTCGAAAAGCGCGACCTCGTCGGCTGGAGACGGTCGTGATCTGGTAGTGGAAACCGTCAATGCCATCGAGCGCATGAGCGCCGACGTTCAAGGCACGGCTGAACTCATCAGCAATCTGGCTGAAGAATCCCGCGATATCGGCAAGGTGCTGGATGTGATTCGCGGCCTTGCCGACCAGACCAACCTGCTGGCCCTCAACGCTGCCATTGAAGCTGCTCGTGCCGGTGAAGCCGGACGTGGTTTTGCCGTAGTGGCCGACGAAGTCCGTGCCCTGGCCCATCGCACCCAGCAGTCGACCAGCGAAATCGAACGCATGATCGGCAGCATTCAGGGTGGTACCGAACAGGCCGTGAACTCGATGCGCAACAGTACCGAGCGCGCCGAATCGACTCTGAGCATCGCCAAGGGTGCCGGCCTGGCGCTGGAAACCATTCACTCGGCGGTGGAAGAAATCAACGAGCGCAATCTGGTCATCGCCAGCGCCGCCGAAGAACAGGCTCAAGTCGCAAGGGAAGTTGACCGCAATCTGGTGAACATTCGCGACCTGTCAGCCCAATCCACCACAGGCGCCAACCAGACCACAGCAGCCAGCAACGAGCTGTCGCGTCTGGCAGTGGACCTGAACAGCATGGTTTCGCGTTTTAGCCTGTAAGGGCTTCGCGACTGAAGTCGCTCCCACCAGGTGGCTGTGGGAGCTTAAGGGCTTCGCGAATAAATTCGCTTGTGTCTTTGATCAGGGTAATGTCTGGGGTGAGAGGGGTGGATGGCAAGCTGACCATTCGCGGTGCCCAGAGCACGTGTGGGAGCCAAGCTGCCATCCACTCTTCCCGCTTTGGCTCAAAGCTCGAACAGTTGACTGAGTCCGACCTCGAACAACAAGCGTGAGCCAGGCCAAAGCGCCTCTCACTCTTTATCCTAGAGGTTTTACTCATGTCCGCCTATGCCGGAATTGATGTTTCCAAGGCCACGCTGCAGGTTGCACTGTTTCCCAAAGCAGATGATCTCTGCGTGCCTAACACCGAAGAAGGTCTCGCCAGCATCGCTGAGTACCTCAGCGCCCATCAGGTTGAACGTGTTCTTGTTGAGGCCACCGGGGGTTACGAGAGACTGTCGGTAAAGCTGCTGGCTAATGCCGGGTTCAAGGTCCAGCGTATCAACCCTGTCCGCTCACGCCAGTTCGCGCTGGCCATGGGCAAGCGCGCCAAGACGGACCCGATCGACGCGCAAATGCTGGCCATGTTCGCCTCCAGCCTGGAGGAAAAGGGTTTCGCCAAGCCTGACGAGGAACGCGAAGTCCTGCTTGAACTGGTCAACTTGCGTAGCAACCTGCTTCAACAACGCGATGACAACCGGCGCCGTATCAAACAGGCCGTACTGCCCTGCGTGGTGGAAATCTACCTCGCGTTGGAGGCCAGCCTTAAAGTGCAGATCAAGTCGGTGGATCAGCTTGTCGCTGCACAAACCCGCCGGGTCGACTCAGAACTGCTGCAACGGCTAGAGGCTGTAAAGGGCGTGGGGGCCGTGACAATCGCCAGCCTCTTCTGCTACCTGCCCGAGCTGGGCGACCTGAGCCGTGGACAAATCGCTGCCTTGGCCGGCGTGGCGCCGTACAACAACGACAGCGGTACCAAGACCGGTAAGCGGCAGATCTACGGTGGGCGGTCGAAACTACGCCGTGCGGCCTACATGTGTGCGCTGGGGATGGTGCGCTACAACTCCGATTTCAAGGAGCGTTATGCGAGGCTGCGTGCCAAAGGCAAGTGCGCGAAAGTGGCCCTGGTGGCCTGCATGCGGGTGTTGCTGATTCGCCTGAACGCCATGGCGCGCGACGGAACACCATGGCGTGATCAGGTGGTTTGAATGGGGGGCGGGCGTTGCCCGCCATCGCGGAATCTATCCGCGATGACATCATGAAAATGCCCGTTCATCGGGGAGCGATGAAAGACAGTTGGCTCCCACCAGGCCAGTTGCTCAGACCTGTGGGAGCGAATTCATTCGCGAAAAAGCCTTACAACCGCACACTCGCAAACGTCGATTCGTTACGCGCCTGACTCAATGCCGACATCGGGCCGGACAACGGAGCCAGTACCAGAGCCTGCGGGATTGGCATCATGGCAACCTGCTGCGCGGTGTTTGAACCCACACGCTCGTCGCGTGGCGGGATACCGAAGTATTCGCGGTAGCACTTGGAGAAATGTGGCGTCGATACGAAGCCGCAGACCGATGCCACTTCAATGATCGACATGGGTGTCTGCTTGAGCAGTTGCCGGGCACGGATCAGGCGCAGCTTGAGGTAATAACGCGACGGCGAACAATGCAGGTATTTCTGGAACAGTCGCTCCAGCTGCCTGCGGGAAACCGACACGTAAACCGCCAGCTCATCGAGGTCGATCGGCTCCTCGAGGTTGGCTTCCATCAAGGCCACGATTTCCTGCAATTTGGGCTGATTGGTGCCCAGCATGTGCTTGAGTGGAACGCGCTGGTGATCCTGCTCGTTACGAATACGCTCGTAGACGAACATCTCGGAAATCGCTGCCGACAGTTCACGGCCATGATCACGGCTGATCAGGTGCAGCATCATGTCCAGCGGCGCGGTGCCACCGGAACTGGTGAAACGGTTGCGGTCCAGGGTGAACAGGCGAGTACTCATGGACACACGCGGAAAGGCTTCCTGCATCGCCGCCAGACATTCCCAGTGAACACTGCAATCGAAACCATCGAGCAGACCTGCACAGGCCAGAGCCCAGCTGCCGGTGCATACAGCGCCCAGACGACGGGACTGGCGAGCCTGGCTTTGCAGCCAGCTCACGTGTTCACGGGTAACGGTGCGCTGAATACCAACGCCGCCGCAGACAATGATGGTGTCCAGTGCCGGTGCCTTTTGCATGGCGGCATCCGGAGTGATCTGCAGACCATCACTGGCCCAGACCTGGTTGCCGTCCACACTCAGAGTGGTCCAGCGATAGAGTTCACGACCGGAAAGCTGATTGGCCATGCGCAGGGGTTCGACCGCCGATGCGAGTGAGATCAGGGTGAAGTTGTCCAGCAGCAGAAAGCCGATGGACTGTGGCGCGCGGTTCTGGGGTTGTGCCCCTGCATTGAACGAAGTCATCACGTATCTCCTCACTCTTGGCGTTAGTTGGCCTCAGGCGAGGCTCTTCTTAGTAGCCTTGCTTCATGCATGGCCTTCCAACCCCATCGCAAATCCCATGCCGAAAACTGAATAGCCATTCAATAACCCCTGAAAGCGACGTCGTGATGCGTCTATTCAGGTGCGACCGGCGTATCCAATTACGACGTGCAAGCCACGCACGACAAGGAAGCGTGAGCAGTTCGGTAGCACTTTCGGGAAACGGGAACGGATGATGTTGCCCAACGGTGTCACTCATCGCACAGGGCAATAGCACGGCGCCATAACCGATTTTTTTCGCGCTAAAAGGTGGCGGCTTCTGGCAGCCATGGTCGAAAAGCGAGCAGGCCATTCGCTGTCGAAAGGCAAGAAAGCGCCGCACCAGTGAACTTCAATACACCTTGTCGTCTCCATTATCTGGCCGTTTTTAGCTGGCCCACCCGGTAAAAGTGCGCTTGCAGGTGGGAAAAAAGCTGTAAGCGACGTTGCTCACACTGGATGCGACCCCGCCTGTACTGGATACGACGCCCCCTGTAGGCGTTTGATTTTCACTGTTACATGATCGGCTTCGACTCGATCGCCGGGCGCAGTGAAAGAGCTTCGCAACACACTTTGCCAACACAACAAGCCGCGTCAGCGCCCCGTTGCTGATGAGATGAATAGACAGAATTCACAGGAGTCCACCCCATGAAAGGTTCTAAATCCTTGCTGTTGGCCGCCACGCTCGGTTTGCCGTTGCTGGCACAGGCCGCCGAGCCAGAGGCCTGTCACACGGTCAAATTCTCGGACGTCGGCTGGACTGACATTACCGTCACCACTGCGGTGACCAGCGTCGTACTCGAATCTCTGGGCTACCAGACCAAGACCACCATGATTTCGGTTCCCGTGACCTACAAGTCCCTGGCTGATGGCAAGAACATGGACGTCTTCCTGGGTAACTGGATGCCCACCATGGAAAACGACATCAAGGCCTACCGCGAAGCGGGCACCGTGGAAACCGTTCGCGCCAACCTCGAAAACGCCAAGTACACGCTGGCCGTTCCGCAGGCGCTTTACGACAAGGGCCTGAAGGACTTCTCCGATATAGCCAAATTCAAGAAAGAACTCGACGGCAAGATCTACGGGATCGAACCGGGCAACGACGGCAATCGCCTGATCCAGAGCATGATCGACAAGAACGCCTTCGGTCTGAAGGACGCAGGCTTCAAGGTCGTCGAATCCAGTGAGGCCGGCATGCTGTCGCAGGTCGACCGTGCCACGCGACGCTCTACGGACGTGGTCTTTCTGGGCTGGGAACCCCATCCGATGAATACCCGCTTCAAGATGCAGTACCTGACCGGTGGCGACGAGTATTTCGGGCCCAACTTCGGCCAGGCCACTATCTTCACCAATACACGCAAGGGTTACGTGCAAGAGTGCAGCAACGTCGGCCAGTTGCTGAAGAATCTCTCGTTCACCCTGAACATGGAAAGTACCTTGATGGGCAATGTACTGGACGACAAGATGAAACCCGATGCCGCCGCCAAGGCGTGGATCAAGAACAACCCTCAAGTGCTCGACACCTGGCTCGCCGGAGTCACCACCGTAGACGGCAAGCCAGGCCTGGAGGCTGCAAAGGCCAAACTGACACAGTAAGACGATGGCAGGCGGCCTGCCCGCCTGCTGTCCCATTTCTTCCCGCAAGCGGACAATCGATACCATGCTGACTGACCATAAAATCCCTCTGGGCGAGTACATCGCGGCCTTTGTCGACTGGTTGACGCAAAACGGCGCCAACTACTTCGATGCCATTGCCTCGACCCTGGAAATGATGATCCACGGCCTGACCTTCGGCCTGACCTGGTTCAACCCGTTGGTATTGATTGGCCTGATTGCGGCACTGGCGCATTACATCCAGCGCAAATGGGGCCTGACGGTATTCGTCATCCTGGCCTTCCTGCTGATCCTGAACCTGCATTACTGGCAGGAAACCATGGAAACCCTGGCCCAGGTGCTGTTCGCCACACTGGTCTGTGTGGTCATCGGTGTGCCGCTGGGCATCATCGCTGCCCACAAACCCATGTTCTACACCATTATCCGTCCGCTGCTGGACCTGATGCAGACCGTACCGACCTTCGTGTACCTGATTCCAACCCTGACCCTGTTCGGCCTGGGCGTGGTGCCCGGCCTGATTTCCACAGTGGTCTTCGCCATCGCCGCGCCGATCCGCCTGACGTATCTGGGCATTCGCGATGTGCCCCATGAACTGCTCGATGCGGGCAAGGCCTTTGGCTCGTCACGTCGCCAGTTGCTGACCCGTATTGAACTGCCATACGCCATGCCCAGCATCGCGGCCGGCATTACCCAGTGCATCATGCTGTCGCTGTCGATGGTGGTGATCGCGGCACTGGTGGGTGCCGACGGTCTGGGCAAACCCGTGGTCAACGCACTGAACACCGCTGATATCGCCCTGGGCTTCGAAGCCGGTCTGGCGATCGTATTGCTGGCCATCATGCTCGACCGTATCTGCAAACAACCCGAAGCCAAGGTAGGGTCCGACGCATGAGTATCATCAAATTCGACCAGGTAGACGTCATCTTCGCCAAGGATCCGCGTGAGGCTCTCAAGCTGCTGGACCAAGGCCTCACGCGTGACCAGATCCTGAAAAAAACCGGCCAGATCGTCGGCGTGGAAAAAGCCACTCTGGAAATCGAGAAAGGCGAAATCTGTGTCCTGATGGGCCTTTCAGGCTCGGGCAAGTCCAGTCTGTTGCGCTGCATCAACGGCCTCAATACCGTCAGCCGTGGTTCACTGTATGTCGAGCATGAAGGCTCGCAGATCAACATCGCCAACTGCACGGCGGCAGAACTGAAAATGATGCGCACCCAGCGCATCGCGATGGTGTTCCAGAAGTTCGCCCTGATGCCCTGGCTGACCGTTCGCGAGAACATCAGCTTCGGCCTGGAAATGCAGGGACGACCGGAAAAGGAACGACGCAAGCTGGTCGACGAAAAACTGGAACTGGTCGGCCTGACTCAATGGCGCAACAAGAAGCCCGATGAACTGTCCGGCGGCATGCAGCAGCGTGTCGGCCTGGCACGGGCACTGGCGATGGACGCCGACATTCTGCTGATGGACGAGCCTTTCTCTGCGCTCGACCCGCTGATCCGCCAAGGCCTGCAGGATGAACTGCTGGCCCTGCAAAGCAAACTGAGCAAGACCATCGTTTTCGTCAGCCATGACCTGGATGAAGCCCTCAAGCTGGGCAGCCGCATCGCGATCATGAAAGACGGCCGGATCATTCAGTACAGCGTGCCCGAAGAGATCGTCCTCAACCCGGCCGATGACTACGTACGTACTTTCGTCGCACATACCAATCCGCTCAACGTGCTGTGCGGCCGCAGCCTGATGCGCAGCGTCGACAACTGCACCCGGATCAACGGTTCGGTGTGTCTGGACCCTGGCGTGGATTCCTGGCTGGATCTGGCCGAAGGCAATGTGATCAAAAGCGCTCGCCAGGGGGCTGCGCAGCTCGACTTGCAGAACTGGACACCGGGCCAGGACGTCGCCAGCCTGGATCGCCGTCCGACACTGGTTCACTCCAATATCGGCATGCGCGATGCCTTGCAGATCCGCTACCAGACCGGCAACAAACTGGTGCTGCAGGATGGCGACAAGGTGGTCGGCATTCTGGGTGACAGCGAGTTGTATCACGCGCTGCTGGGCAAGAATCTGGGGTAACTATTTCTCTGTGGGAGGGAGCTTGCTCGCGAAGACGATCTCGTCGCGGGCAAGCTGCCTCCAAAGTCTGCACCTTTTTTCGCGAATGAATTCGCTCCTACAACGCCTGTTTTAGAGCGTTTTGTCACGTCTGCAGGTTTTTATTGATTGATCGTTCAATTAAAAACAACTAGGCTAAAAAGGGTCAGCAAGCCACGGAGACCCGAACCAATGCCCAAGGTTGGTATGCAACCCATCCGCCGTCAGCAACTGATCCAGGCCACGCTCAGCGCGGTGGACCAGGTCGGTATGAGCGAGGCCAGCATTGCTCTGATTGCGCGTCTGGCCGGCGTCTCCAACGGCATCATCAGCCACTACTTTCAGGACAAGAACGGCCTGATCGCGGCGACCATGCGTCACCTGATGAATGCACTGATCCAGAGCGTGAACGAACGCCGTCAGGCGCTGACCGATGACAGCCCCAGGGCGCATCTGCAAGTCATCATCGAGGGCAACTTCGATGCCAGCCAGGTCAATGGCCCGGCGATGAAAACCTGGCTGGCCTTCTGGGCCACCAGCATGCATCACCCGTCACTGCACAGGTTGCAGCGGATCAACGATCACCGCCTGTACTCGAACCTGTGCTGCCAGTTCCGCCGCGTATTGCCGCTGGAACAGGCTCGCAGCGCAGCCCGTGGGCTGGCAGCGCTCATCGACGGTTTGTGGTTGCGCGGCGCCTTGTCGGGCGATGCTTTCGACACGGAGCAGGCGCAGCAGATCGCTTACGAATACATGGATTTTCAACTGGCGAAAGCGGTGGACTGAAGCGCTCAAGAGCCCTTTTCATCGAACGACTGACGCCGAATGTTGACCAAACATACCGGCAAGCTGAGATCAGTCATCGCCCCCCACATGAATTTGCGAGGACTTTATGGCCCGTTTTGAACTGCAGAAACTCTATATCGATGGCGGTTACGTAGACGCCAGCAACCCCGCCACTTTCGATGCCATCAACCCGGCGAATGGCGAAGTGCTCGCGCAAGTACAACGTGCAGGCAAGGACGATGTCGAACGCGCTGTCGCCAGTGCAGAAAAAGGCCAGAAAATCTGGGCCGCCATGACCGCCATGGAGCGTTCGCGCATCCTGCGCCGTGCCGTGGACATCCTGCGCGAGCGCAACGATGAACTGGCAGCACTGGAAACCCTGGATACCGGCAAGGCTTATTCCGAAACCCGTTATGTCGACGTCGTGACCGGTGCCGATGTGCTGGAGTACTACGCAGGTCTGGTCCCCGCCATCGAGGGCGAACAGATCCCGCTGCGTAATTCTTCCTTCGTCTACACCCGCCGCGAGCCGCTGGGTGTGGTAGCCGGTATCGGCGCCTGGAACTACCCGATCCAGATCGCTCTGTGGAAATCCGCTCCGGCACTGGCAGCGGGCAACGCGATGATCTTCAAGCCCAGCGAAGTCACGTCCCTGACCACCTTGAAACTGGCGGAAATCTACACCGAAGCAGGCGTACCCGATGGCGTGTTCAACGTGCTGACCGGCAGCGGCCGTGAAGTCGGCACCTGGATCACCGAACACCCGCGCATCGAGAAGGTTTCCTTCACCGGCGGCACCGACACCGGCAAGAAAGTCATGGCCAGCGCGTCGAGTTCTTCGCTCAAGGAAGTGACCATGGAACTGGGCGGCAAGTCGCCGCTGATCATCTTCGACGACGCAGATCTGGATCGCGCCGCCGACATTGCAATGATGGCCAACTTCTACAGCTCCGGTCAGGTCTGCACCAACGGCACACGGGTTTTCGTGCCCAATGCCCTGAAGGCGCAACTGGAAGCCAAAATCCTGGAGCGCGTAAAACGCATCCGCATCGGCAACCCGGAAGATGACAACACCAACTTCGGCCCGCTGGTCAGCTTCGAGCATATGGAAAGCGTGCTGGGCTACATCACCAAGGGCAAGGAAGAAGGTGCGCGCCTGCTGTGCGGTGGCGAACGCCTGACCGAAGGCGACCTTGCCAAAGGTGCCTTCGTGGCACCAACCGTGTTCACCGACTGCACCGACGAGATGACCATCGTGCGCGAAGAAATCTTCGGCCCGGTGATGAGCATCCTCGGTTACGACAGCGAAGAGGAAGTGATCCGCCGCGCCAACGACACCGACTTCGGTCTGGCCGCCGGTATCGTCACCCGCGACCTGAACCGTGCGCACCGCGTGATTCACCAGCTTGAAGCCGGCATCTGCTGGATCAATACCTGGGGCGAGTCCGCGGCAGAAATGCCGGTCGGTGGCTACAAGCAATCGGGCGTCGGCCGCGAAAACGGCATCAGCTCGCTGGCGCAATACACACGCATCAAATCCGTGCAGGTGGAACTGGGCGATTACGCGTCGGTGTTTTAAGACGGCCAGCTTCAAGCGGCAAGTTAGAAGCTTCAAGTGAAGCAGCTTGCCGCCCTCATTCTCACAGGCAGCACCTGAATGCCTTTGCTTGCAGCTTGAAACTCGAGGCTTGCAGCTCTACGAAGGACTTTCTATGACCACGCAATCCGAATTCGACTACATCATCATTGGTGCCGGCTCTGCCGGTAACACTCTGGCAGCCCGTCTCACCGAAGATCCGGGCGTCACCGTTCTGTTGCTGGAAGCCGGCGGCCCGGATTACCGGCTGGATTTCCGCACCCAGATGCCAGCAGCGCTGGCGTTCCCCCTGCAAGGCCGTCGCTACAACTGGGCCTATGAAACCGAGCCGGAACCGCACATGAACAACCGCCGCATGGAATGCGGTCGCGGCAAGGGCCTGGGTGGCTCGTCGCTCATCAACGGCATGTGCTACATCCGCGGTAACGCCATGGACTATGACGGCTGGGCAAAGGAACCGGGTCTGGAGGACTGGAGCTACCTCGACTGCCTGCCGTATTTCCGCAAGGCCGAAACCCGCGACATCGGCCCCAACGATTATCACGGCGGCGACGGTCCGGTCAGCGTGACCACGCCCAAGGCGGGTAACAATCCCCTGTTCAATGCCATGGTCGAAGCGGGTGTGCAGGCAGGTTATCCGCGCACCGACGACCTCAACGGTTATCAACAGGAAGGTTTCGGTCCGATGGACAGAACCGTGACGCCCAATGGCCGTCGCGCCAGCACCGCTCGCGGTTATCTGGACGAAGCCAAGAAGCGCCCGACCCTGACCATCGTCACCCATGCTTTGACAGACCGCATCCTGTTCGAGGGCAAGCGTGCCGTCGGCGTAGCTTATCTGCGCGGTGACAGCGACACCCGAATCGAAGCCCGTGCCCGCAAGGAGGTGCTGCTGTGCAGCGGCGCCATCGCTTCGCCGCAGATCCTGCAACGCTCCGGTGTCGGCCCCGCCGAACTGCTGAACAAGCTCGATATTCCCGTGGTTCATGATCTGCCGGGTGTCGGCCAGAACCTTCAGGATCACCTGGAGATGTACCTGCAATACAGCTGCACCCAGCCGGTTTCGCTCTACCCTTCCCTGTTGTGGTGGAACCAGCCGGCCATTGGTGCCGAGTGGATGTTCCTGGGCAAGGGCATCGGCGCCAGCAACCAGTTCGAGGCAGGCGGGTTCATTCGTTCGAGCGAAGAGTTCGAGTGGCCGAACATCCAGTACCACTTCCTGCCGGTTGCCATTAACTACAACGGCACCAAAGGTGTGAAAGAGCATGGTTTCCAGGCTCACGTCGGCTCCATGCGCTCACCGAGCCGTGGCCGAGTGCAGGTCAAGTCCAAGGACCCACGCGAGTACCCGAGCATCCTGTTCAACTACATGTCCACCGAGCAGGACTGGCAGGAGTTCCGCGACGGCATCCGCCTGACCCGGGAAATCATGCAGCAACCGGCACTGGACCCGTACCGCGGCCGCGAAATCAGCCCTGGCATCGAAGTGCAGTCCGACGAAGAACTGGATAACTTCGTCCGTGAACACGCCGAAACGGCGTATCACCCATCGTGCACCTGCAAGATGGGCACCGATGACATGGCCGTCGTCGATGGTCAGGGCCGTGTCCATGGCCTGGAAAGCCTGCGCGTGGTGGATGCCTCGATCATGCCGATCATCACCACCGGTAACCTGAATGCCCCGACCATCATGATCGCCGAGAAGATCGCCGACAGGATTCGTGGCCGTCAGCCATTGCCACGCAGCACCGCCGACTACTTCGTGGCAGGCGACCGCCCGGCACGCGGCACACCGGTGCGTGGTTCAGTAGCACTGGCGTGATTCAGGCTCTATGATTTGCGGGCAAGCCTGTTCTCACTTTGAATTCGCTCCAACGGTGTAATGCCGATCAGCCAAGGCACAAACAAAACATGTGGGAGGCAGCTTGCTGGCGAAAAAATCCTGAAAACTGGCAGATACTCTGTGTCTGTACGTGAAGTCGCCAGCAAGCTGCCTCCCACAAAGTTATTCATTGACCTTAACTGATCGGCATTACTCCAACGGTGAGAAGGGGGATTTGCCCGCCTCGACAAGGAGCTTCCCTGCATGTTCGATTTCTCCGCTCAGCTCAAGCAGCGGTTCGCCGCACTGCAGAGCGATGCGCAATTTTTTTCCGTACGTTATGTGCGCAGGACCAGCCAGCACCTGAGCGTGCGCAAGAACGTGGCCGAGCCGCCGTCGCTGGGTAGCGATGAAGGGGCGATGCTGACGGTGCGCCTCAACGGCGTTGAAATCTACGCCGCCACCAACGATATTTCCCAACGAGGCCTGCAGGCCGCACTGCAACAGGCCGAAGCACTGGCGCGGCGTCTGGCCCCGCATTCGCTGCTGGACCTGAGCGAACAGGCTGTCTCGACGGCACGCGCCGATTACCTGTCGCCCAACCTGAGCAATGCCTTCCCGAGCCTGAGCGATTGCATCGACCTGCTGATGGCCGAGTCGAAGTCGGTCCCCAAGGACGAGCGTCTGGTGAACTGGCAGGTCGGTCTGGGTCTGGAAAACGTCGAGCAGATCTACCTCAACAGCGCAGGCGCCGAGATTCGTCAGGCGCAACGCTTCGTCTTTCCGGGCCTGGCCGTGACCGCCTATGACGGGCGTGACAGCCAGACCCGCAGCCTGGGCCGCGATAACTTCGGTCAACAAGGCGGCGCAGAAATCATCAGCAATTGCGGATTGATCGGAGCAGCCGCACAGGTGGCCGATCAGGCACTGCAATTGATCCTGGCCCCCAACACGCCTACCGGGCCGCGTGATCTGCTGTTGATGCCGGACCAGATGATTCTGCAAATCCACGAATCCATCGGCCATCCGCTGGAACTGGACCGGATTCTGGGTGACGAGCGCAATTACGCCGGCACCAGCTTCGTCAAGGCATCGGACTTCGGCACGCTGCAATACGGCTCCAGCCTGCTCAACGTGACGTTCGATCCCGAGATTCCCGAGCAACTGGCCAGTTACGGTCATGACGACGATGGCACGGCGGCAAGCAAGCAGTTCCTGATTCGCAATGGCCTGTTGCAACGGCCTCTGGGCGGTGCGCTGTCGCAATACCGCTCAGGCCTGCCGGGCGTAGCCAACAGCCGCGCCTGCAACTGGAACCGTCCGCCCATCGACCGCATGGCCAACCTGAATATCGAGCCGGGTGACCAGTCGCTGGAGCAACTGATCGGCAATATCGAGCACGGCATTCTGATGTCCACCAACCGCTCGTGGTCCATCGACGATGCGCGCAACAAGTTCCAGTTCGGTTGCGAGTGGGGCCAGTTGATCGAAAACGGCGAACTCAAGGGCGTGGTCAAGAACCCCAACTATCGAGCGATTTCCGCGCAGTTCTGGCGCAACCTCAGCGCGGTCGGCGACGCCAGCACCTTCAAGGTCCTGGGCACGCCCAATTGCGGAAAAGGCGAACCCAATCAGGTGGTGCGTGTCGGTCACGCTTCGCCAGCCTGTGTGTTCGCCAGTGTGGATGTATTTGGAGGTGATGCCTGATGTCTCATCAACAGCAATTCGAGGCATTGGTCGACGTCCTCAAAGCCGCTATCGGCCCGAACGAACACTTCACCCTGACCTACAACGCCGAAGCCTCGGACTTCATTCGCTTCAATCATGCTCAGGTCCGTCAGGCCGGGCATGTGCAGCAAGCCAGCGTGACCTTCAAACTGATCGATGACGGTCGGCATGCCGATCTGGATCTGACGCTTTCGGGCGATGCTCAGGTCGACAGCCAGCGTTTGAGCGAGGCGTTGGATCAACTGCGCGAAACCCTGGTATCACTCGCCAGGGACCCGTATCTGCTGCCCAATACCGAGGCCTGGCACAGCAACAACCTGCAAGAGCCGCCGCTGCCGGACAGCGGGCAAGTCGTGGAGCAGATCAGCGAATTGTCCCAAGGTCTGGATCTGGTGGGCTTTTACGCTGCCGGGCCGGTGTATCGCGGCTTCGCCAGTTCCTGGGGCGCGCTGGGCTGGCATCAGGCCAATAGCTTCAATTTCGACTGGAGCCTGTTCCACGAGAACGGTCAGGCGGTAAAAGCCAACTATGCCGGACATGACTGGAACAGCGAGGCCTTTGCCAGACGCTTCAATCAGGCTCGCGAGCAACTGGAGTTTCTCGGTCGGCCGCTGCGCACTCTGGAGCCCGGTCAATACCGCGCTTACCTGGCACCGGCCGCACTGGATGAAATCATCGGCATGCTGTGCTGGGGCGGGTTTTCCGCACAGGCACTGGCCAGCAAGCACAGCCCGTTGCAGCGGCTGTACAGCGGCGATACCCGTTTCAGCCCGCTGTTCAGCCTGGATGAACAGGTCAGTGGTTCGCTGTCGCCGGCCTTCTCCCGCGAAGGTTATCCGCGCAAGGATCTGTCCCTGATTGCCAGCGGCGAAGCCCGCGAACAACTGGTGGATTCCAGCAGCGCCGCCGAATACGGCCTGCAAGCCAACGGCGCGGACAACGGCGAGTGGCCAAGCGCACTGAGCATGGCGGGCGGAACTCTGGAGCAGGAACAGATTCTCAAGCAGCTCGGCACCGGTCTGTACATCAGCAACCTCTGGTACCTGAACTTCTCCGACCAGTCGGCCGCACGCCTGACCGGCATGACCCGTTTCGCAACCTTCTGGGTCGAAGACGGCAAGATCGTGGCGCCGGTCAGCACCATGCGCTTCGATGACAGTGCCTACAGCCTGCTGGGCAACGCTCTGGAAAATCTGACCCGCGAGCGGGAACTGATTCTGTCGGCCAGCACCTATAGCCAGCGCCAGACAGCCTCCATTCAGTTGCCGGGGGCTTTGATAAGCAAACTGACTTTGACGCTCTAAACGTTCTTCGCGAATGAATTCGCTTGTGAGCGAATTCATTCGCGAAAAAAACACAGGAAATCACATGCAGCACCTGGACGAAAAAACCTTGCGCTGGATGCCTTGGGTCATCGCCATCGCCTTCTTCATGCAAAGCCTGGACGGCACGATTCTCAATACCGCTCTGCCCTCCATGGCCCGTTCCCTGGAAGAAGATCCGCTTCGCATGCAGTCAGTGGTCATTGCCTACATGCTGACCATCGCCCTGCTGATTCCCGCTTCGGGGTGGATTGCCGATCGCTTCGGCATCAAACGCATCTTTTTCAGCGCCATCCTGTTGTTCAGCTTCGGTTCGTTGCTGTGCGCACTGTCCAACTCGCTGAACATGCTGGTGGCAGCACGGATCATTCAGGGGCTTGGCGGCGCTTTGATGCTGCCTGTCGGGCGCCTGATCGTGCTACGCGCCTACCCGCGCTCGGAGCTGGTGCGGATCATGGGATTCATTACCGTGCCCGGCCTGTTGGGGCCGCTGCTCGGGCCGACCATGGGCGGCTGGATGGTCGAGTACATGAGCTGGCACTGGATCTTCCTGATCAATATTCCCGTGGGGTTGCTGGGCTGTTATGCGGTGAAGCACTTCATCCCGGATATCCCCGGCGGAGGACGCACACGCTTCGACGGCACAGGATTCATTCTGTTCGGAGCCTCGATGGTGCTGATCACCATTGCGCTGGAAGGCCTGGGCGAACTGCATCTGCCGCACATGCGCGTGGTCTTGCTGCTGTTCGCCGGCCTGGGCTGTCTGGCGGCTTACTGGCTGCGGGCCGGGCATGTGGAGTTCCCGCTCTTTGCACCGTCGCTGTTTCGCACCCGGACCTTTGCGGTGGGCATCCTCGGCAATCTGTTTGCGCGACTGGGCAGTGGCGCCCTGCCGTTCCTGGTGCCCTTGCTGCTGCAGATCCCGCTGGGTTATTCACCCGCGCAAGCCGGCATGAGCATGCTTCCGCTGGCCGCCGCCGGAATGTTCGCCAAAACCATTGCCCGCTGGCTGATCGAACTGCTGGGGTATCGCACCATTCTGACCGGCAACACGCTACTGCTGGGAATACTGCTGGCGACACTTGCGCTGGTGGACACTCAAACCCCGTACTGGATACTGCTTGTCCATCTGGCTCTGTTGGGCGCAGTGAACGCCTTGCAGTTCACCGCCATGAACACCGTGACCCTCATCGACCTGGACGACGCCAGCACCGCCAGTGGCAACAGCCTGCTGTCAGTCGTTGCACAATTGTCACTGAGCCTGGGCGTGGCATCCGCTGCCGCCTTGCTGGGCGGTTTCAGCGATGAAGTGGCTACCGGCGAAGTCAGCAACGTATTGGGCGCCTTCCAGCTCACCTTCCTGAGCGTCGGCATACTGGCGATGTTCGCGGCAGGGATATTCCTGCAATTGCCTGCGCAGGAGGGCAAGCGGAAAAGGGTTTGAGCAGGCAGAATAGTCCCGTTAATACATTTACGTGACTAGACTCGATACCTTAGCTTTTACCTGTACGCCTCTCCAAAGGAGACTGGCATGGTTACCGAAAAACTGACCATTAAAGATTTGCAACAAATGAAAGCAGCACGCCTTGGCGATGCTTTCGCAAAAATAGAACGTGCAATCAAGAATGGCTCTTTAAAGCAAGTAGCGCCGCCAAAAATAGCGTGAATACAAAAGCCGTCCTTGAGGCTAATGCCGATCAGTTAAGGCACAAACAAAACCTGTGGGAGGCAGCTTGCTGGCGAGAGGGCCTTGAAACTGGCAGATATTCTGCGCCTGTACGCCAAAGTCGCCAGCAAGCTGCCTCCCACAAAGTGATTCATTGACCTTAACTGATCGACATTACCCCTTGAGGCGGCTTTTTTATGTCTGACTTATTGTGCATTAAATACAGCCACCCGCCGCCGTAGCACCTGCCTGGCCTTGCGACCTGATACACTGCGCGACATTTTTGTTTTGCAGGTCCACCGTCGTGACTAACACCGCTTTCAACACTTTGCCCCTGTCCGCCGCCATGCTGGCTAACCTGGAGTCGCTTGGTTACGCCCAGATGACGCCGATTCAGGCGCAAAGCCTGCCGGTGATTCTCAAGGGCATGGACCTGATCGCTCAGGCCAAGACCGGCAGCGGCAAGACCGCCGCCTTTGGTATCGGTCTGCTGAACCCGATCAACCCGCGCTTCTTCGGTTGCCAGGCTCTGGTGATGTGCCCGACTCGCGAGCTGGCCGATCAGGTGGCCAAGGAAATTCGTCGTCTGGCCCGCTCCGAAGACAACATCAAGGTACTGACCCTGTGCGGCGGCGTACCTTTCGGGCCGCAGATCGGTTCGCTGGAGCATGGCGCGCATATCATCGTCGGCACGCCGGGCCGTATCCAGCAGCACCTGCGCAAGGGCTCGCTGGTACTGGACGGTCTGAACACGCTGATTCTCGATGAAGCGGACCGCATGCTGGACATGGGTTTCTACGACGCCATCGCCGACATCATCGAGCAGACTCCGCAACGTCGCCAGACCCTGCTGTTCTCGGCCACCTACCCGGTCGGCATCAAGCAACTGGCCTCGAAATTCATGCGCGATCCGCAGACCGTCAAGGTCGAGGCGCTGCATGCCGACAGCCAGATCGAGCAGATTTTCTACGAAATCTCTCCGGAGCAACGTCTGGAAGCCGTGGTCAAGGTGCTTGGCCATTTCCGCCCGACATCCTGCGTTGCGTTCTGCTTCACCAAGCAGCAAGTGCAGGAAGTGGTGGATCACCTGACAGCCAAGGGCATGTCCGCCGTGGGCCTGCATGGCGATCTGGAGCAGCGTGACCGCGATCAGGTGCTGGCGATGTTCGCCAACCGCAGCACTTCGGTGCTGGTGGCCACTGACGTAGCGGCCCGAGGTCTGGATATTGATGCGCTGGACATGGTCATCAACGTCGAGCTGGCACGGGATTCGGAAATCCACATCCACCGCGTCGGTCGTACCGGACGCGCGGGGGAAACAGGTATCGCGGTCAGCCTTGTAGCCCCTTCGGAAAGCCAGCGTGCCCGGGCTATCGAAGAGTTGCAGAAAGCGCCCCTGAACTGGCAGCAATACGACAACCTGAGCGTCAAGGAAGGCGGCAAGCTGCTGCCAGCCATGACGACTCTGTGCATCGGTTCCGGCCGCAAGGACAAGCTGCGTCCAGGCGACATTCTGGGTGCCTTGACCGGCGAAGCCGGTATTCCGGGCGCGCAGGTCGGCAAGATCGCCATCTTCGACTTCCAGGCCTATGTGGCCGTAGAGCGCAGCATCGCCCAGCAGGCGCTGGAGCGTTTGAACAATGGCAAGATCAAGGGCAAGTCGTTGCGGGTTCGTATTCTTTGATGACCCCTTCGCGAATGAATTCGCTCCTACGGAATTTGTAGGAGCGAATTCATTCGCGAAAGCCCCCATACCGAACACCAGAGGACCATGCTGTGCCCGTTACTGACGTTGTAATCATTGGCGCTGGCGCCGCAGGTTTGATGTGTGCGCTGACCGCCGCAGGTCGCGGGCGCAAGGTGATGTTGATTGATCACGCCAACAAGCCGGGCAAGAAGATCCTCATGTCCGGTGGCGGGCGCTGCAACTTCACCAACATGTACACCGAGCCAGGCAATTTTCTGTCGCAGAATCCGCACTTCTGCAAATCGGCCCTGGCCCGCTACACCCAGTGGGACTTCATCGAGATGGTTGCCAGACATGGCGTGCCTTATCACGAGAAGAAGCTGGGCCAGTTGTTTTGCGATAACAAGTCCAGCGACATCCTGGAAATGCTGCTCGAAGAATGCCGACAAGCCGGTGCAAGCCTGCACATGGACACGTCCGTGCAGCAGATCGAAAAGACCGAAACCGGCTACCGCCTGGAAACCACCCTTGGCACCTTGAGCTGCGAGTCGCTGGTGATCGCCACCGGCGGCCTGTCGATTCCGACGCTGGGTGCCACAGGTTTCGGTTATCAGGTCGGCAAGCAATTTGGCCATACGCTGCTGCCGACTCGCGCCGGGCTGGTGCCGTTCACCATTACCGACCAGCTCAAGGAGTTGTGCAGCGAGCTGTCGGGGACGTCGGTGGACTGTCTGGTCAGTTGCAATGACACAAGCTTTCGCGAAAACATCCTGTTTACCCACCGCGGCCTCAGTGGTCCGGCAATTCTGCAGATCTCGTCGTTCTGGCAACCGGGTGACAGTGTGGAAATCAACCTGCTGCCCGATCACGACGTCCCGGGCTGGCTGGCCGAGCAGCAGGCAGAACGCCCGAACAGCGAACTGAAAACCTTGCTGGGGGAAATCTTCACCAAGAAGATGGCCAACCTGCTGGCCGAACAGTGGTTCGCTTCAAAACCCATGAAACAGTACACCCACGCCGAACTGGCCGACATCGCCGAAAAACTGGCGAGCTGGCGGGTTGTGCCGGCGGGCACCGAAGGCTATCGCACAGCCGAAGTCACCCTGGGCGGAATCGATACCCGTGAAGTGTCTTCCAAGACCATGGAGTCGCTGAAGTCACCGGGGCTGTATTTCGTGGGCGAGGTGCTGGATGTGAGCGGCCACCTGGGCGGTTTCAATTTCCAGTGGGCCTGGGCATCGGCCTATGCGGCGGCACAGTACGTCTGACAGCGGGAAAACCGCACACCCCGGGCAATAATTTTTTTCCCAAGCGGATGTACAGGCCAGCCTCGGGCCTGTACATATCTTTCTGCGGGATCGATCAATTGCGAACAAGGCCGTCATCTCATTCATGGCATCAAAATCTCTGCGTCATACACTCCGTCGGTTATGGGCACTGGACAAGTTCAGCTATAGCGTTCGGGTCTTTATCGCACTGACCGGCAGCATGGCGCTGTGCTGGTATCAAAATGAGATGGGCTTGCTGATCCCGCTGTTCCTGGGGATTATCGCCTGCGCCCTGGCCGAAACCGATGACAGCTGGCAAGGCCGCCTCAATGCCCTGGCCGTGACGCTGGTGTGTTTCAGCATCGCCGCGCTGGCCGTGGAACTCCTGTTTCCCTATCCCTGGCTGTTCGTTTGCGCGATGGCACTGGCCAGTTTCTGCCTGACCATGCTTGGGGCGCTGGGCGAACGCTACGGTGCAATTGCCTACGGCACCCTGATTCTCTCGGTCTACACCATGATTGGCGTGGACCAGCGCGGCGGCGAAGTCCTGGACTTCTGGCATGAGCCGATGCTGCTGGTGGCAGGTGCAGCCTGGTACGGCCTGTTGTCGGTACTGTGGCAGATGCTGTTTTCCAACCAGCCGGTGCAGCAGGCGCTGGCGCGGCTGTTTCGCGAGCTGGGGCTGTACCTCAAGCTCAAGTCGACCCTGTTCGAGCCGATTCGTACCCTGGATGTAGAAGAGCGGCGCCTGGAGCTGGCCAAGCAGAACGGCCGGGTGGTTGCGGCGCTGAACAGCACCAAGGAAATCATTTTGCACCGCGTCGGCAATGGTCGGCCCGGCTCGAAAGTCAGCCGTTATCTGAAGCTGTACTTCATCGCCCAGGACATTCACGAACGCGCCAGCTCATCCCATTACCCGTACAACTCGCTGGCCGAAGCGTTTTTCCATAGCGACGTGCTGTTCCGCTGCCAGCGCCTGCTGCGCCAGCAGGGCGTGGCCTGTCAGGCGTTGTCCGAATCCATTCAACTGCGTCAGCCGTTTGTCTACGACCCGAGCTTTGCCGAGGCGATGGAAGATCTGCGCGCCTCTCTCGAACATCTGCGCATCCAGAGCAATCCGGCCTGGCGCAGCCTGTTGCGCTCCTTGCGGGCACTGGCGGCCAATCTTGAAACCCTGGATCGCCTGATCAGCGACGCCAGCAACCCGGATGCCTTGGCCGACGCGACCGACAGCAGCCTGCTGGACCGTTCGCCGCGCAATCTCAAGGACGTCTGGACGCGCCTGCGCCTGCAGATGACACCGACTTCGCTGCTGTTCCGCCACGCCTTGCGCCTGCCACTGGCCTTGTCGGTGGGTTATGCCATGGTGCACCTGATCCATCCGTCCCAAGGCTACTGGATCATCCTGACCACGGTTTTCGTTTGCCAGCCAAGCTACGGCGCAACCCGACGCAAGCTGGTACAGCGGATCATCGGCACAGCCCTTGGCCTGACCGCAGGCTGGGCGCTGTTCGAGCTGGTCACCACTCCGGTCCTGCAATCGATGTGTGCGGTGCTGGCTGGCGTGGTGTTCTTCGTCAACCGTACGACGCGCTACACCCTTTCGACCGCTGCGATCACGGTGATGGTGCTGTTCTGTTTCAATCAGGTGGGCGATGGCTACGGCCTGTTCCTGCCACGCCTGTTCGATACCCTGCTGGGCAGCCTGATTGCCGGGCTGGCGGTCTTCCTGTTCCTGCCGGACTGGCAAGGACGCAAGCTGAACAAGGTGCTGGCCAATACCCTGAGCTGCAACAGCATTTACCTGCGCCAGATCATGCAGCAATACGCCAAGGGCAAGAGCGACGACCTGGCTTATCGTCTGGCAAGGCGCAATGCGCACAATGCCGATGCTGCGCTTTCAACGACGCTGGCGAACATGCTGATGGAGCCCGGGCATTTCCGCAAAGAGGCGGATGTGGGCTTTCGCTTTCTGGTGCTGTCGCACACGCTGCTGAGTTATCTGTCCGGGCTGGGCGCGCATCGCGACACGCAACTGCCCGGCGATGTCCACGAGCAGCTTATCGATGGCGCGGGCGCGGCACTGGCGGCCAGCATCGATGAAATCGCCCAGAGCCTGGCGGAAAAGAAACCGGTTGCCGTACAGAACGACGCCGAAGAGGAACTGGCCACTCAACTGGAACAGATGCCCGACGAACTGGACGAGAGCCAGCGGCTGGTGCAGACGCAACTGGCCTTGATCTATCGTCAGCTGGCACCGTTACGTACGTTGGCAGCGCATCTGATCAAGGGGCCACAGGCATCAGACCGTGCAGCCTGAGCAGCTCGTCGTAAGTACCATCAGCCTTCATGGCGGCGATTTCCCGGTCAAAGCCGGCGACGATTTGCGCATGCCTCGGGTTCTTCAGGCTGACCAGAATATGCAGGCTGTTCTCGGTGAGTGAGTCCGGCAGGAACTCGACGTGATTGCGGACTTCGTCGGGCTCGTTGGCCAGACTGTAACGGGCCACGAACTCATCCTCCAGTGCCAGATCGACACGTCCTGCAGCCAGCATGTTCGCCGCCATGGAAAAACTGTGGACCGGGACCTTGCGTAACGCCTGATCATTGTCGAACGACGGGTAATAGGCGTAACCACGCACCACCGCAATGATGTACTTGTGCAGTTGATCGAGGTTCGAGGTATCGATATTCGAGTCCTTGCGCTTGAGAAAGCGCACCCGATTGACCAGATACTCGGCGGAAAACTGACCAATCCGGGTGCGTTCTTCATTGAACCATGCATTGATCAGCACATCATTGCGCCCCTCGGCGATGCCATGCATGGCCCGCGCCCAGGGCACCTGCTCGTAAACCGTCTGATACCCGGCACGCTGCAGTGCAGTTCTGACGATATCCGTCGCCAGACCGTCGTGGAGCAACGTGTTATCGGTAAAGGGAGGCCAGGCATCGGCAACCAGACGCAACTTCTCGCCTGCTCCAGCCTGTGCGATCAGCAGTAACCCCAGCAACCCAACAGCTTGAAGCAGTCGCGACATGCTTGAATTCCCCAGGTGGGCAGCATGCCCGATCCAGACTGAGAGTCGTTGATCAACAGCGTTACTTGAATCCTGACCTGTATTGAAGACCCAAACCCGTCAGGAAACAACCCACGCCCATGTGGCAGCCATGTGATTGATGCAAAAATATTTTCCAGACCAAAGCCAAAACGATCGACAGACATCACGGCCTTTTATTGGGAATGCGGCGGTATGCGTTTAGAATTCCCTTCTGGTTTCTCTGCGAGTCAACAACATGCCTATCAAATGGATCTGCAAACACCATACCGACCTGAGTATCGAACAGCTTTACGCCGTTCTGAAACTGCGCGCCGAGGTTTTCGTGGTCGAGCAGCAGTGCGTGTATCAGGATGTGGACGGGCTGGACCTGACAGGTGACACCTGCCATTTGATGGCCTGGCAGGACGGCAAGCTGGTGGCTTACCTGCGCTTGCTGGACCCGATTCAGCAAGGCGGCGATGTCACCATTGGCCGCGTGGTGACCGCGCCATCGATTCGCAACAAGGGCATGGGCCACGAACTGATGGTCCAGGCGCTGGAACACGCCGAAAAGAAATGGCCCGACCAGCCCATCTATCTGTCGGCCCAGGCTCATCTTCAGGGGTACTACAGCCGTTACGGCTTCAACGCCGTAGGCGAGGAATATCTGGAAGACGACATCCCGCACATCGGCATGCGCCGCGACCTCGAATAAGGCCAGCTTCCGTCAGGGATAACCCAGTACGGCCTTGATGCTGGCCAGATTGCGGGTTATCCACGCTTTATCGATCGCGCCCCAGTCCCGAATCCGGTAATTCCCGGCATGATTGCGGGCACCTTCCTGTTGTTCGAATTCGCACTGGATATCCAGGTCGGCCAGCGCCGCGATGGTGTCCTGTGCCGTGCGACGCGGCATGCCGGTGACTTCCGTCAATTCGGGCACCGTGCAGGCAAGCTGGCTGTCGATCAGGTACGCCACGTACAGACGACGATAAAAGCTGCTTTTGGTCTTGCTGACATCCATTTTCAAAATCCTTGCTGGAGCGGTATTCAGGTGGTCGACCGGGCGCCAGCCTGCAGGTCGCGATACGTCAGGTAGACCCGCAGGTCGAACTCAAGCTGGTGATAGCCTGGCTGCATGTGTTCACACAACTGGTAGAACGCCTTGTTGTGATCCGACTCTTTGAAATGCGCCAGTTCATGCACCACGATCATGCGCAGAAACTGCGGTGCTGCTTCCTTGAACAGCGCAGCAACGCGGATTTCTTTCTTGGCCTTGAGCTTGCCACCCTGCACTCGCGAAACAGTGGTGTGCAGGCCCAGTGCGCGATGGGTCAGGTCGAGACGATTGTCGAACAGCACTTTGTCCACAGGCGGCGCATTGCGCAGGTGCTCCTGCTTCAAGGCCAGGGCATAGGCGTACAGCGCCTTGTCACTCTGGATCTGATGACGCTCCGGATAACGCTGTTGCAGATAGTCGCCCAGTTTGTCCTGAGCAATCAGTTGCCGCACCTGATCCTGAAGGGAAGCAGGATAGGCTTGCAGGTATTTGAGCGGTATAGGAGCTGAAGCAGTCATGGGGCCATGGCAGATGATTCAAAGGCGCCAGTCTACCGCAATCAGCCACGCAGCCTCGACCAGTCAAAACGTGCCGGGAAGGACCGGGCACCTGCGGCCTCCAGCGGATAAGCCACCAGAAACCCCTGGATGACCTGACAGCCATTGTTGGCCAGCCACTCATATTGCTGGAAAGTCTCGACCCCTTCGGCGATGACCAGTATGTCGAGGTTGCGGCACAGATCGATGATGCTGCGCGCAAAGACCGCATCGCGAGGCGAGTCGAGCAGGCCGGCAATGAAGTGTCTATCGAGCTTCAGGGTATCGAGCTGAAGGTTGCGCAGGTGCGACAGCGAGCACTCACCCATACCGAAATCGTCCAGCGCCACGCGCACACCAATCTCGCGCAGTTGCTGCAACTGCTTGTGACTGTGGGTCAGGTTGTTCACCAGTGAGGCTTCGGTAATCTCGACTTCCAACTGGCCGGGTTGCAACTCGAAACGGTCCATTGCCCGCCGCAGTTCCGCAGCCAGGTTGGGCATGCAGAATTGCGTCGGGCTGACGCTGACGCTCACCACCAGATCGGAGGCAAAGACCCTGCCCAGAGACTGACGCTGCTCGGCTCCCTGATCGAAGATCCAGCTGCCAAGCCGGTTGATCAGTCGCGTTTCTTCAAGCAGTGGAATGAACAAGGCAGGTGGCACTTCCCCGACGCTGGCGTGCTGCCAGCGCAACAGGGCTTCAAAACCCCGCAGGCGACCATCGTCAACGTACACCTGAGGCTGATAGACCACCGAGAAATTCTTGCCGTCGATGGCATTGCGCACGCTGTCTTCGAGCATCAGGCGCGAACGCGCACGGCCATTCATGTTCTGGTCATAGAAACGATATTGCTGGCGCCCTGCACGCTTGGCTTCGTACATGGCAATGTCCGCCGCCCGCAGCAGGCCATCGAGGTTGGAACCGCATTCGGGGTAAGTCGCGATCCCGATGCTGACGCCAAGGGAGATTTCCACGCCATCGACCTGGCGCTTCATCGACACCCGCTCGATAAGCTTTTCAGCCACCTTGGCGGCCTGCTCGGGATAATCGAAACCTTCGATCACCACCGTGAACTCATCACCGCCCATGCGCGCCAGAACATCATAAGGCCGCAGACAATCCTTGAGCTGCGTGGCCACCCACAGCAAAACCTGATCGCCAGCATCATGGCCCAATGAGTCATTGATCTGCTTGAACCCGTCCAGATCCAGATACAGCACGACCAGATACTGTTCCGCATGCTCGTTGCGCAGCAGCATGCCTTCGACGGCCTGATAGAAGCCGCGACGATTGAGCAGCCCCGTCAAGGCATCGGTGACCGCCTGCTGCTCGAGCTGCTGATACAGATTGCGCTCCAGCGACATATCGAGAACGGTCAGCACCATTGCCTTCTGCTCGCAAGGCAGTGACGCGCAGGACAGGGTCACAGGCAACTGCCCGCCCGCAGACGTGCGCAGAACGGCGTCATGCACGCGGTAAGTCTCGGCATTGCGATAGTGCTTGTAGAAATCCGACTCCGACCAGCTCTGAACCTTGGGCTCCAGCACATGATCCAGCACGCTTGTGCCGCGCAACTTTTCGTCCGTGGTATCAAGCAAGCGACAGATGGCCGGGTTGGCGAAACTGATGATGCCGCTTTCATCCACCACCACAATGCCTTCGGCCATATTGGCCAGCACCGAAGCATTGAAGGCCCTGGCGCGCTCCAGTTCCTGCGTGAGCTTCTGCAGGGCACGACGATTGCGCTGCTGCTCCAGCAAGGCCTGGACCTTGGGCTTGAGCACGTTTGGGTCGAAGGGCTTGAACAGGTAATCGATGGCGCCACTTGCATAGCCTTTGTGCACCGAGGCGGGGCTCTGCTCATTGGCGGTCAGAAAGATGATCGGTGTCAGGCTCGTGCGCTGGCTGCCACGCATCAGGCGTGCGACCTCAAACCCATCCATGTCCGGCATCTGCACATCCAGCAGAACCAGATCCACTTCCTGCTCCAGAAGCACAGTCAGCGCTTCGATTCCGGAACTGGCGGTGACGATGTGCCAGTCCGTTCGCTGAAGGACCGCGCACATCGTCACCAGATTTTCCGGGTAGTCATCGACAACCAGAAGAACCGAAGAGCCATCATTGGGCTTGGATTGCACGCATTCCATGCTGCTTCTCTACTTTTGTGGGCGGCGCCTGTTACAGAAAACCCTGTCCAATTTGTATCAACTTTAGTCGCTCCTGAAAAAAGCAGCAGCAAGGCAGCCTATTGCCACCACGAAAGTTCCACATAACCGACTAACGGTATATTCCTGCAGACCATATAAATTCTGTCCTACAGGAAAAATGACAGCACTTTGACGTCATTAGTTCGCTCGCCAAGCATTAACAAATGTGATTTCAAATCGTATAAAAGCTGCCGAAACCCTCTGAGCAGAGACTTCAGAGCCGTCGAACGAATTTTTCTGGAAGTACAAAATGATAGATCTAGGATCGTGGAATCTCAGTATCCCGGTGGGCTCACCCCCCAAAACCGTAGAAACCTCACAGTTGCGTCAAGGCTATGACGGCAAATATTTCGAGTCTCATTCGGGATACATTTTCTTCTGGGCACCCGTCACCGGCACCCGGACCGAAAATGCCAAATACCCACGCAGCGAGCTGCGCGAGACGTGGTCCGACGGCACCCTGCATAACTGGCTGTACCCCGACGCAGACAATTTTCTGAATGCGACTCTTGAAGTCAATCAGGTGCCATCGTCGGGCAAGATCGTCATCGGCCAGATACACGCCTACGACAGCACAGAGCCCATGCTCAAGGTCGAGTATCAGTACAAGGAAAGTACACAGGCCGGAAATATCGTGGTGAAAGTTCGCAAGCGCTTCGATGATGAAGAAAGCAAAGTCATCGAGATTGTCGAAGGCGTGCCACTCAACGAAAAATTCAAATACATCATTCACCTGAGTCCCGGCGGGGAATTAAGTGTCAGTGTAAAAGATGTGAACTGGAGCACATCCATCAGTTCTTCCTGGAAAACAAAACCGCTCTATTTCAAGGCTGGCGTATATACCCAGGACAACTCCGGCTACAGCAATGAAGGCGGGAAAGCCACGTTCTACAACCTGGATATCGATCACAACAAGATCTGATATACGCGGCCAGAAAAAAGGCCCGCATGGCGGGCCTTCTCACTTCATGGCAGAGCGATCAACGGGCAGCCTTGAACTCGTTTTCCGCAGCCAGGAAACGCTCCTGCATCGCAGCAGACGGACCTTTGCCAATCAGGCTGAAGACCACGATCGCGATACTGGCGAAGATAAAGCCCGGCACGATTTCGTACAGGCCCATGGTGCTGAACTGCTTCCAGAGCACTACGGTAACCGCGCCCACTACAACGCCAGCCAGCGCGCCATTGCGGGTCATGCCTTTCCACAACAGCGAAATCAGCACGACCGGCCCGAAAGCGGCACCGAAGCCGGCCCACGCATAGCTCACCAGCCCCAGAACACGGTTTTCAGGGTTGGCTGCCAGCAGAATGGCAATCACCGAGATCAACAGCACCATCGCTCGGCCGACCCAGACCAGTTCAAGCTGGGAAGCGCCCTTGCGCAGATAAGCCTTGTAGAAGTCTTCGGTCAGGGCACTGGAGCACACCAGCAACTGACAGCTCAGGGTGCTCATGACCGCTGCAAGGATCGCGGACAGCAGCACACCGGCAATCCACGGGTTGAACAACAGCTTCGCCAGCTCGATGAACACGCGCTCGTGGTTTTCAGTGACCGGACCGGCCACATCGGGATTGGCAGAGAAATAAGCGATACCGAAGAAGCCCACGGCGACTGCGCCGCCCAGGCAAAGGATCATCCAGGTCATGGAAATGCGACGTGCGCTGGCAATCGATTTGACCGAATCGGCGGCCATGAAGCGCGCCAGAATGTGCGGCTGGCCGAAATAACCCAGGCCCCAGGCCAGCAACGAGACGATACCGATGAAGGTTGTGCCCTGGAACATGTCGAAACCGGCCGGGTTCTTGGCCTCGATGGCCAGAAACGTGGTATCGACACCGCCGGTTGCCAGCAGGACGATGATCGGCGTGAGGATCAGCGCGAAAATCATCAGCGTTGCCTGAACCGTGTCGGTCCAGCTCACTGCCAGGAAGCCACCGACAAAGGTGTAAGCGATGGTCGCCGCAGCACCCGCCCACAGCGCTGTCTCGTAGGACATGCCAAACGTGCTTTCAAACAGGCGCGCACCCGCGACAATGCCCGACGCGCAATAAATGGTGAAGAACACCAGAATCACGATGGCCGAAATGATGCGCAGCACGCCGCTGGTGTCTTCAAAGCGGCTGCTGAAGTAATCTGGAAGAGTCAGCGCATCACCATTGTGCTCGGTCTGCACACGCAAGCGGCCAGCCACGAACAGCCAGTTCAGGTAAGCACCTGCAATCAGGCCGATGGCGATCCAGCTTTCCGACAGACCCGACATGTAGATCGCGCCCGGCAGGCCCATCAACAGCCAGCCACTCATGTCCGAAGCGCCCGCCGAGAGCGCTGTCACGAAGCTGCCCAGGCTGCGCCCGCCAAGAATGTAGTCAGAGAAGTTATTGGTGGAGCGATAGGCCAGGAGACCGATCAGGACCATTGCCGCGATATAGATCACGAACGTGATCAGGGTTGGATTGTTGAAGCTCATGAGTTCTGCCTTGGCATTGTTTTTATGAAACGCCAGATACCCAGGAAAAACGTCGGTTACCGAACCGCCATCCATGCCTTGTGTACCCGACGCAGCGCTGACTGGAATCCCGCAAGGAAGCAGTCACTGAACGACTCGCCAACGGTTGCACCGTTATGGCGAATCCTATTAGACAATCCGAAAAAGGTGCAACCTAATTCAACCAGCCAGTTGCACCTTTCACAGAATGATCATTGCGCTGTGATTTACGCCTCATTTTGAGGCGGCCAATGCCGATTACGCAAAAAATAACGCCTCAAAATCATGCATTGACCCCACTTACCCGGCCATGACCCGAATCCAGTCTGAAATATTCGGCAAAAAACAGGTTGCACCCGGTTGCACCTTTCATGGAGCAAAGCTAACCTGCCTCAAAGCCGAGGCCACGCACAGAGTGGCGACAATGAGGACAAGACATGGCCACCACCACTCTGGGCGTCAAACTTGACGACCTGACCCGCGAGCGATTGAAAGCAGCCGCCCAATCCATCGACCGTACGCCCCACTGGTTGATCAAGCAGGCCATCTTCAATTACCTGGAAAAGCTGGAGAGTGGTGCAACCCTGCAGGAACTCAACGGCCTGGGCAGCAAGGACAGCGATGACAGCGGCGATCTGCCGGCTGACACGAGCTATCAGAGCTTTCTGGAGTTCGCAGAAAGCATCCTGCCGCAATCGGTCCTGCGCGCCGCCATCACCGCCGCCTATCGTCGCCCCGAGCCGGAAGTGGTCCCCATGCTGCTGGAGCAGGCCCGCCTGCCCGCCCCCATGGCAGAAGCCACCCATAAACTGGCAGCTTCCATTGCCGAGAGGCTGCGCAACCAGAAGAGCGCCAGCGGCCGTGCCGGAATCGTTCAGGGCTTGCTGCAGGAGTTCTCGCTCTCGTCCCAGGAAGGCGTCGCGCTGATGTGTCTGGCCGAAGCATTGCTGCGCATCCCGGACAAAGGCACTCGCGATGCATTGATTCGCGACAAGATCAGCAACGGTAACTGGCAACCGCATCTGGGCAACAGCCCGTCGCTGTTCGTAAACGCCGCCACCTGGGGCCTGCTGCTGACCGGCAAACTGGTATCCACCCATAACGAAACCGGACTTTCCTCCTCTCTGAGCCGCATCATCGGCAAGAGCGGCGAGCCCATGATCCGCAAGGGCGTGGACATGGCCATGCGCTTGATGGGCGAGCAGTTCGTGACCGGTGAAACCATCGGTGAAGCCCTGGCCAACGCCAGCCGGTTCGAAGCCAAAGGCTTTCGTTATTCCTACGACATGCTGGGTGAAGCAGCCCTTACCGAGCATGACGCGCAGAAGTATCTGGCGTCCTACGAACAGGCCATCCACTCCATCGGCAAGGCCTCCCACGGTCGTGGCATTTATGAAGGCCCGGGCATCTCCATCAAGCTGTCGGCGCTGCACCCACGCTACAGCCGCGCTCAATATGAGCGGGTGATGGAAGAACTGTATCCGCGCCTGCTGTCGCTGACCCTGCTGGCCAAGCAATACGATATCGGCCTGAATATCGATGCCGAAGAAGCGGACCGCCTTGAACTGTCGCTGGATCTGCTGGAGCGCCTGTGTTTCGAGCCGCAACTGACGGGCTGGAACGGTATCGGCTTCGTCATCCAGGCGTATCAGAAGCGCTGCCCGTATGTGATCGATTACGTGATCGACCTGGCTCGTCGCAGCCGTCACCGCCTGATGATCCGACTGGTAAAGGGTGCGTACTGGGACAGCGAAATCAAGCGCGCCCAGGTCGAAGGCCTGGAAGGCTATCCGGTCTACACACGCAAGGTGTACACCGACGTTTCCTATATTGCCTGCGCCCGCAAACTGCTGGCAGCGCCGGAAGTCATCTATCCGCAGTTCGCCACCCATAACGCCCATACACTGGCAGCCATTTACCACATTGCCGGTCAGAACTATTACCCCGGCCAGTACGAATTCCAGTGCCTCCATGGCATGGGCGAACCGCTTTACGAGCAGGTGGTCGGCAAGGTTGCCGATGGCAAGCTGAACCGTCCGTGCCGCGTGTACGCGCCGGTCGGCACTCATGAAACGCTGCTGGCCTATCTGGTACGCCGACTGCTGGAAAACGGCGCCAATACCTCGTTCGTCAACCGCATTGCCGATCAATCGGTTTCGATCCAGGAACTGGTGGCCGACCCGGTCAGCAGCATCGAGCGCATGGCAACCCAGGAAGGCAGCTTCGGCCTGCCACACCCGCGCATTCCCTTGCCTCGCGAACTGTATGGCCCGGAGCGTCCCAACTCCAGCGGCATCGACATGGCCAACGAACACCGTCTGGCCTCGCTGTCGTCGGCCTTGCTGGCCACGGCGCACAATGACTGGAAAGCCGCACCGATCCTCGGTTGCCCGGCCAGCGAAGGCCCGGCCATTGCAACCCTGAACCCGTCCGACCAGCGTGACGTGGTGGGTCATGTGCAGGAAGCCAACCTGGAAGATGTCGATAACGCCCTCCAGAGCGCGCTGATTGCCGGCCCGATCTGGCAGGCCACACCACCAGCAGAGCGCGCCGCCATTCTCGAACGTGCTGCCGATCTGATGGAAAACGAGATCCAGCCACTGATGGGCCTGCTGGTTCGCGAAGCCGGCAAGACCTTCGCCAACGCCATCGCCGAAGTGCGCGAAGCCGTGGACTTCCTGCGCTACTACGCCGTGCAGGCGCGCAACGATTTCAGCAACGATACGCACCGCCCGCTCGGGCCGGTGGTCTGCATCAGCCCGTGGAACTTCCCGCTGGCGATTTTCAGTGGTCAGGTCGCAGCGGCATTGGCCGCAGGCAACCCGGTGCTGGCCAAACCCGCCGAGCAAACGCCGCTGATCGCCGCTCAGGCTGTGCGCCTGCTGCTGGAGGCCGGCATTCCGGAAGGCGTGCTGCAACTGCTGCCGGGCCGCGGTGAAACCGTCGGTGCAAGGCTGGTGGGCGACGAGCGCGTCAAGGGCGTGATGTTCACCGGCTCCACCGAAGTGGCGCGCCTGCTGCAACGCAACATTGCCGGACGCCTCGATGCTCAGGGTCGGCCGATCCCGCTGATCGCCGAAACCGGTGGCCAGAACGCCATGATCGTCGACTCTTCGGCACTCACCGAACAGGTGGTGATCGATATCCTGTCATCGGCCTTCGACAGTGCCGGCCAACGCTGTTCGGCACTGCGCGTGCTGTGCCTGCAGGAAGACTCCGCCGACCGCGTGATCGAAATGCTCAAGGGTGCCATGGCCGAAAACCGCCTGGGCAACCCGGAACATCTGTCGGTGGACATCGGCCCGGTGATCGACGCCGAAGCCAAGGCCGGCATCGAGAAACACATTCAGGGCATGCGTGACAAAGGTCGTCAGGTCTATCAGGTCGCGATCGCCAACAGCGCAGACCTCAAGCGCGGCACCTACGTGATGCCGACCCTGATCGAGCTGGAAAGCTTCGACGAACTGCAACGGGAAATCTTCGGACCGGTGCTGCACGTGGTTCGCTACAAGCGCAAGGAACTGGACCAACTCATCGGCCAGATCAACGCTTCCGGCTACGGTCTGACACTGGGTGTCCATACCCGTATCGACGAGACGATTGCCAAGGTCATCGATAACGTCAATGCCGGTAACATCTACGTCAACCGCAACATCGTCGGCGCCGTGGTAGGCGTGCAGCCGTTCGGCGGCGAAGGCCTGTCGGGGACCGGACCAAAAGCGGGCGGGCCACTGTATCTGTATCGTCTGCTGTCGACCCGCCCACAGGACGCCATCGAGCAATCCCTGGGCCGAGGCGACAAACTGCTCGCCCCCGATACCCGTCTGCAGGAAGAGCTGGGTAAACCGCTGCAAGCCTTGAAAGCCTGGGCCGCGAGCAATCAGCAAGCCGCACTGGACGAGTTGTGCAGCCAGTTTGCCGAGCAATCGCAAAGCGGCATCACCCGCCTGCTGACCGGCCCGACCGGTGAACGCAACAGCTACAGCATCCTGCCGCGTGAACACGTGCTGTGTCTGGCCGACGACGAAGCCGACCTGCTGACCCAACTGGCAGCGGTCCTGGCCGTCGGCAGCAGCGCCATCTGGCCGGAAACACCAATCAGCAAGCCGCTGCGCAACCGCCTGCCAAAAGAAGTACAGGCACGCATCAAACTGGTGGCCGACTGGAACAAGGACGACGTACTGATCGACGCCGTCCTGCACCACGGCGACTCCGACCAGTTGCGCGCCATTTGCGAACAGGTTGCCCAACGCTCCGGCGCAATCATCGGCGTCAACGGCCTCTCCCATGGAGAAACCAACGTGGCGCTGGAACGACTGGTGATCGAACGGGCATTGAGCGTCAACACCGCAGCGGCGGGAGGCAATGCGAGCCTGATGACGATAGGTTGAAGAGAGCGGCAAGCTTCAAGCTTCAAGCTTTTAACTTGCAGCTTTTAGCTTGCCGCTTGCCCCACCATCACCCCCATCAATCATGCTGGGCAGCTCTCAATCTCCGGCCTAGACTCTGCCCACTACAAGATAAAGGGTGAAGGTCATGTCCGAGACGCTGCTCAGTTCCCGCAATCTGGCTTTCGAGCTGTATGAGGTGCTGGATGCCGAGGCGCTGATCCGGCGCGAGCGTTTTGCCGAGCATTCGCGCGAGACGTTCGATGCCGCCATTGGCACTGCCCGCACCATCGCCGAAAAGTACTTTGCCCCGCACAACCGCAAAGCCGATGAAAACGAGCCGCGCTACGAAAATGGCGAGGCGGTGCTGATCCCCGAGGTCAAACCGGCGGTGGATGCGTTTCTGGAAGCCGGTTTTCTCAATGCGGCGCGGGACTTCGAGGAAGGCGGCATGCAGTTGCCGACCCTGCTCTCTCAGGCTTGTTTTGCCCACTTCCAGGCAGCGAACGCAGGCACCACGGCTTATCCGTTCCTGAGCATGGGCGTGGCAAACCTGATCGAAAGCTTCGGCAGCGACGAGCAAAAGCAGCGCTTTCTGCAACCGATCATCGAAGGCCGTTTTTTCGGCACCATGGCGTTGACCGAACCCCATGCGGGCTCATCGCTCTCGGATATCCGCACCCGCGCCGAACCTGCGGCGGATGGCAGTTATCGCTTGCGGGGCAACAAGATCTTCATTTCCGGTGGCGATCATTCGCTGTCGGAAAACATCGTGCATATGGTGCTGGCAAAGCTGCCGGACGCGCCTGCGGGCGTGAAAGGGATTTCGCTGTTTATAGTGCCCAAGTTTCTGGTCAATGAAGACGGCACCAATGGCCCACGCAATGACGTGATTCTGGCCGGGCTGTTTCACAAGATGGGCTGGCGCGGTACCACCTCGACGGCATTGAACTTCGGCGATAACGGCCAATGTGTGGGCTACCTGGTAGGCAAGCCGCACCAGGGTTTGAGCTACATGTTCCAGATGATGAACGAAGCGCGGATTGGCGTGGGCATGGGCGCCATCATGCTTGGTTATGCGGGTTATCTGTATTCACTGGACTACGCCCGGGAACGCCCGCAAGGACGATTGCCCGATAACCGTGACCCGCAAAGTGCGCCCGTGCCGATCATCCAGCACGCCGATGTCAGGCGCATGCTGTTGACGCAAAAAGCCTACGTGGAAGGTGCATTCGACCTCGGTTTGTATAGCGCTCGCCTTTTCGACGACACCCAGACCGGCGAAACCGAAGAAGGGCGTCATCAGGCCCAGGAACTGCTCGACCTGTTGACGCCCATCGTCAAGTCATGGCCTTCGGAGTTCTGCCTGAAAGCCAACGAACTGGCGATCCAGATTCTGGGCGGTCATGGTTACACCCGCGAATATCCGGTCGAGCAGTATTACCGTGATAACCGCCTGAATCCGATCCATGAAGGCACCCACGGCATTCAGTCGCTGGACCTGCTGGGCCGCAAGCTGGCACAGAACAATGGTGCCGGCCTCAAACAACTGATTCGCCTGATTGCCGACACCACCCGACGTGCCAGCGCCCATCAGGGCCTCGATGCCTTGCGCCAGCCGCTGGAACAACTGGTGACACGCCTGCAAACGGTGACTGTCGGCCTGCTGACCGATCTGGCACAGGGCAAGGTCAGCACCACGCTCGCCAATTCGGCGCTCTACCTGAAGGTGTTCGGCCATACCGTCATCGGCTGGCGCTGGCTGGAACAGGCCATTCGCGCCACAGAAGGGCTGGCTCGAAACAACCCTTCCGATGCCGATTTCTATCAAGGCAAGTTGCAGGCAGCCCGATACTTCCTGACCTGGGAAATACCGGGCTGCAATCATGAACTGACGCTACTGGAAAACCGGGATGATGCCTGCCTGGGCATGCAGGCCGAGTGGTTCTAGAAACTCAACCCCCGAGGGTTCGCGGGAAAGAACCGGTCCACCAGTCGCTGACCTTGCTCACCCAGCTTTGCCGCATAGCGTTCGCGAGTGAAGGGTTCACCGGTGCGCAAGTCGTAGAGCTTGTGCCAGACCTTGGGCGTGGAGGTTTCAATCAGACGCACCTTGATGAACCTGTAATTGATGCCGGATACCTGATGAATGTCGTCGATCAGGAAATAGCGACCCGGCAGGAAAATCGACTCGACCTCTTCCGGATCCGTGGAGAACGGAGCGACAGGCGTCGCTCCCAGATAGTTTCTGGCAGGCAATTCAAAGACAACCGAAGAGTCGTCAAAGGTGGTGAGAATGCCTTTGCGGGCAAAACTGGCGGAGTACTCGCCAGCCTGGCTACTGCAGAAAGCCCGAGCCACATAAGGATTTTCGCTGAACGACAGGATGTCGGTGCTGACCAGTACGTCGCCACTCTTGATCTGCCCGTTACGGAAAAACCGCCCCGAGGTACCCCGCAGATCACTGCCGCCCCGATAAAGCGAGACGCTATTGTCGAAGCCGATGGTGCGCAGGTCGTCGGCCAGCTCATCGATCAGGTCCACCTGGGCGGGACCTGTGGATATTCCAGTGCGCAGATACTTGTTGAAAGAGGAGTCCTTGGCAGAATACAGCGGGATTCGTCCTCCCACATATCGGCCGTCCGGACGCCTGAATATGTGATGGGCATCTCCCCACTCGTCAATGTACAAGGGGTTGCCATGAAGGTCCTCCGCGATCAGATCGCCCTTATTCAAGAACGGCACGATCATGATCGATTTTTGCCGCGCCAGAGCGTTCTGCGACAGACGCTCTTCTTCTGCGAGATTGAACTGCATATACACATCCCAGAAAGACGAGCGCACAGTCACAAACGCTCCGCTGGCCACGTCATTGCTGACGTCACTCGCCGGTAGAACCGGCGTCGACGTGACTGAAGGCTCGCGCCACTCCCATTCATTACGGGCATTGAGATGTACTGCGCGGCCAGGGTCGCTGGCCAAGGGGTTGGCCGGATCGGTCAGGGTCCAGGCATTGAGCTCATCGTTGAACACGACCCGATACGGCACGTCGCCCAGATTGATCCAGGTTTCGCCATTGGACAGCATCTGGACGCCACGCATGTTGGCACTGGCCCCGGTCGCCGGGAGCGCTGGCGGGCTCAACTCGATCATGGGAATGGACTGGGAGGTATCAGACACGGCAGCGGCGCCTGTACTGCGACTGCCCGCGCCGGTCCTGAGAATGCCCACCAGTACCGCAAGGTTGAATACCAGAGAGATCGAGCCGTAGATCACACTGATGATCCCGGCCTTGCGCTGCCGGGGCTCGCGGGCCTGAAGGGTCCGATCGACCTCAAGTACAAGACTGGCAGAACTCACCCCGACCATGAGTAAAGCCATCGGCCAGCCCAATGTCGCCAGCCCCCCGAATGTACTGCTGAACGCATTCAGGTAGCCGAGCCATATCTGCTTGCGCAAGTCGGTATTGGAAGTCAGCAAGGTCTGCGCATCCTCACGCATCTGCTCACGGGCCAGCCCGCGAAGGTGGACGAACGCATCCCCAGTGATGGCGAAATCCCTGCTGTTGATCAGTGTCTGTCCCGCAACCCAGGGGGTGTCCAGAATCTGCCGTGCATGTTCATCGAAGAACCCGCCATGCAGTTGCCGGGCGGTGGCCGAGCGAATGAACAGTTTTTTGAAGGTGGCCGTTGGCGAGGTATCGAGCAATCGCTCCTGCACCCATTCATACAACACCTTGTCCGAGGCAAATACATGAAAGGGATCGGTATCGCCGGGCAGATAGAGAATTTGCTGTCCGCTGCCATCAACGATGCGAATGCTTTCGGTGCAGACATAGCCGCCGATATCGAAAGTGCGCAAAGTCAGCCCGGCACGGGGAATAACGCCTGTACGCAGCGCATCGTAGGTCATGACAGGTTGCAGCCTGCCGATGATCGTTTCAGTGATGAGCTTGAACTGCTGGATATTCAAGCGCCCCTTGAGCATTTGCAAACCGGCAGATGCCATGAACGCGGAGCGGGCCAGGGTGCAGAAATTCTCGCGGTGCAGCGTCCAGAAGCGCTCCATCCTGGCGGTGAACAGCGCACTGAAGTCCAGCGCCCAGAAATCGTCCAGAACCTGGCGGGGATGCAAGGCGACTTCGTTATGTTCGTCGAACAAGCGCTGTTGCGGCCCGCCACGGTAGAAGCCGCCATAGGATGCCAGCTCATCGCCGGCGTTCTGGTCGTCAACACTGAAGCGACGAATCATCAGTTCGACAAACGTCATCGACTCCACGGGCGGCCCGGAATGCTGCCAGCCGGTAAGGGTTCTCGGATTGCTCACCGCCGTGGAAAAGCGGTGCCAATAGATACTCTCCGGATCCAGCCATTTGCCGGTATGCCTGAACAGCAGCTTGCGGGCTTCGGCATAGGCAAGCCCATGGATATCGGGGTAATCATCGATGAATGCCCGAGCGATGGTCTTGAGTCGATGCTCATCGTTGCCAATCGCGATCCGGGTCACTTCAGTTGTAGGCATGGCTTTCTTTCCTTGTAGGGGACAAGCCATGCACGTGAGCAGATAAAGAAATTGTAAGGCGTTAATTATTTATGGGATCAGTCTGTAACCTTTTTTGACAGCCAGCCAATTCAACAGGTTAGAATCCCTTGGCACGCGGACTGCATGGTCAGTTTGCGGCCCGCCTGTTTATAACCGTTTACATATGGAGTACCGCCCTTGGATGCCACGACCATCAACAGCCTGTTCCTTATCGGCGCGTTGCTGGTGGGCGCAAGCATTCTGGTCAGTTCTCTGTCTTCGCGCCTCGGCATTCCGATTCTGGTCATTATTCTTGCCGTGGGCATGGTCGCCGGGGTCGATGGCGGCGGGATCATCTTCGACAACTACGCCACAGCCTATCTGGTGGGCAACCTGGCTCTGGCCGTGATTCTGCTCGACGGTGGCCTGCGCACCCGAGTCGCCAGCTTCCGGGTTGCGTTATGGCCCGCCTTGTCGCTGGCAACGGTCGGGGTGCTGATCACCACAGGCCTGACCGGCATGGTCGCGGCCTGGCTGTTTGACCTGAACATGATTCAGGGCCTGCTGATCGGCGCAATCGTCGGCTCTACCGACGCCGCCGCGGTGTTCTCGCTACTGGGCGGCAAAGGCCTGAACGAGCGGGTGACCGCCAGCCTGGAAATCGAATCCGGCAGCAACGACCCCATGGCGGTGTTTCTGACCGTCACCCTGATCGGCATGCTCGCCAGCGGCCAGACCGGCCTGCACTGGGGATTGCTGGGGCACCTTATTCAAGAGTTCGGTATCGGCAGCTTCATCGGCCTGGGTGGCGGCTGGCTGATGCTGCAATTGGTCAACCGCATCAATCTGGCAGCCGGGCTGTATCCGATTCTGGTCATCGCAGGTGGTCTGGCGATCTTTGCCCTGACCAACGCCATTCACGGCAGCGGCTTCCTGGCCGTTTACCTGTGCGGTCTGGTACTGGGCAACCGGCCAATCCGCAGCCGTCACGGCATTCTGCACATGCTCGACGGCATGGCCTGGCTGGCACAGATCGGCATGTTCCTGGTGCTGGGCCTGCTGGTCACACCCCACGACCTGCTGCCTATCGCCATCCCGGCCCTTGGCCTGGCGTTGTGGATGATTCTGGTGGCGCGTCCGCTTTCGGTCATGGTCGGCCTGCTGCCGTTCAAGGCGTTCCATGGTCGTGAAAAGGCGTTCATTGCCTGGGTCGGCTTGCGCGGCGCGGTTCCGATCATTCTGGCGGTTTTCCCGCTGATGGCCGGCCTGCCCAACGCGCAGCTGTATTTCAACCTCGCGTTCTTCATCGTTCTGGTTTCGCTGTTGCTGCAAGGCACCAGCCTGCCGTGGATGGCAAAACTGCTCAAGGTCACGGTTCCGCCTGATCCTGCACCGATTACCCGTTCGGCGCTGGAAGTGCATGTCACCAGTGAATGGGAGCTGTTCGTCTATCGCCTGGGCGCTGAAAAGTGGTGCATCGGCGCGGCACTGCGCGAGCTGAAGATGCCTGAAAACACCCGTATTGCGGCGCTGTTCAGGAATCAGCAACTGCTCCACCCTTCCGGCAGTACCACGCTGGAAGTGGGCGACATGCTGTGCGTGATCGGCCACGAACATGATCTTCCGGCACTGGGCAAGCTGTTCAGCCAGGCACCGCAACGCGGCCTGGACCTGCGTTTCTTCGGTGACTTCGTCCTTGAGGGCGATGCGCAACTGGGTGCCGTCGCAGCACTGTATGGCCTCAAACTCGACGGTCTGGATAACAATATGCCGCTCAGCCAGTTCATCATTCAGAAGAATCGCGGTGAGCCCGTCGTGGGCGACCAGATCGAATGGAATGGAACTATTTGGACTGTTGCGGTGATGGAAGGGAACAAGATCCTCAAAGTCGGCGTCAGATTCCCCGAAGGAAGCCGCCCGGGTCCCGGATTGTTCCTTTAAACTGCCAATCCACTCCGTTTTATCAAGCGACCGGTGTCTATGTTTTCGCTGCGTGCATTTTTTGCTGTCACTCTGCTCGGGCTTTGCCTTTCCACTTTCCCGGCGTTGGCGGCTGACCCGCCAACCAGTGCAGCCGTGCAGCAAAGCCTGGACAAGATCGCCGACCGTAAACTGCCGGAGGCCGATCAGAAGGCCTTGCAGCAGGTGCTTGAGCAAACCCTCGCGTTTCTGTCCAGCCAGCAGGACAGCCAGGAGAAACTCGCCGCGCTCAAGCAGCAGTTGAATCAGGCTCCCAAACAGACCACCGAGAACCAGCGCGAACTGAGCCGCCTGAAAGAAAGCAGAGTCATCCCTGTTGCCCAGCGCTATGGCAACCTTGACGTGCCGCAACTCGAGCAGATGCTCAGCCAGCGCAGCACTCAGCAAAGCGACCTGCAAAAGGCCCTCAACGAAGCCAACAGCCTGACCATCACCGCCCAGACGCGGCCGGAAAGAGCCCAGGCGGAAATCAGCGCCAACCAGACCCGCATCCAGCAAATCAACGCCACGCTCAAGCTGGGCAAGGATAACGGCAAGACCCTCAACGCCGATCAGCGCAACATGCTCAATGCCGAACTGGCGTCGATCAATGCATTGAACCTGCTGCGCCGCCAGGAGCTGGCCGGCAACAGCCAGCTTCAGGACCTGGGCAACAGCCAGCATGACCTGCTGACCGAGAAAGTCAGCCGTCAGGAGCAGGAAATCCAGGACCTGCAGACCCTGATCAACGACAAGCGCCGTGCCCAGTCCCAGAAGACTGTGGCCGAGCTGTCTCTGGAAGCACAAAAGGCAGGCAGCAGCAGCCTGCTGGCCACTGAAAGCGCGGCCAACCTCAAGCTGTCCGACTATTTGCTGCGCGGCACCGATCGCCTCAATGAGCTGACCCAGCAGAACCTCAAGACCAAGCAGCAACTGGACAACCTGACCCAGACCGATCAGGCCCTGAGCGAGCAGATCAACGTCCTGAGTGGCAGCCTGCTGCTGTCCAAGATTCTCTACAAACAGAAGCAGGCCCTGCCCCATCTGCAACTGGACAAAGGCCTGGCCGACGAAATCGCCAACATTCGCCTGTACCAGTTCGAGGTCAACCAGCAGCGCGAACAGATGAGCAGCCCTTCGGCCTACGTCGAAAAACTGCTGGCGACCCAACCGCCCGAAGACATCACCCCGCAACTGCGCAAGACCCTGCTGGATCTGGCCATTACCCGCAGCGACCTGCTGGAGCGCCTGAACCGCGAACTCAGCGCCCTGCTCAACGAATCCATCACCCTGCAACTGAACCAGAAACAGCTGACCAGCACGGCCTTGGGCCTGCGCGCTACGCTGGACGAGCAGATGTTCTGGATCCCCAGCAACAAGCCGCTCGATCTGGAATGGTTCCAGAACATCTGGCCGCGCCTGACCAAGCAGCTCGCCACACTCCCCTGGACATCCAGCCTCAGCGAACTGTCCGACGGGCTGACACAGCGTCCGCTGCTGTTCCTGCCGCTGCTGGTGCTGATCGGTGTCCTGACATGGCGACGCAAGGCGCTTTATCAGAAGCTGGGCCGGTTGCACTCCGATATCGGCCACTTCAAACGTGACAGCCAGTGGAAAACGCCTCTGGCCCTGCTGATCAACGTGCTGCTGGCCTTGCCTGTCGCGCTGGGCCTGGCCTTGTGCGGCTACGCCCTGCAGATCGATGCCCGTGGGCAGAACGCCAATCTGGGCGAAGCATTGCTGCAGATTGCCCTGGCCTGGCTCGTGTTCTACACGGCCTATCGTGTCCTGGCACCGGCTGGCGTTGCGCAACTGCATTTCCGCTGGGAAACGGCTCAGGTGGAATTCCTGCGTGGCTGGGTTCGTCGCCTGGGGCTCGTGGTGCTGGCGCTGGTGGCAGTGGTCGCCGTTGCCGAACACCAACCGGCGGCACTGGCCGACGATGTGCTGGGCATTGGCGTGGTACTGACCTGCTACGCCTTGATGGCCTGGCTGCTCAGCCGCCTGCTGCTTTCCAGCCCGACTCATCACAACGCCTCGCTATTCCGCAAAGCCGTCGGTCTTGCGTTCACGGCACTGCCCATCGCGCTGTTTCTGGCGGTCTGCTTCGGTTACTACTACACCGCGCTGAAACTCAGCGACCGCCTGATCGACACCCTGTACCTGATCATGCTCTGGCTGGTGACAGAGGCCACCTTCGTGCGCGGCCTGAGCGTTGCCGCACGCCGTCTGGCTTACCAGCGCGCACTGGCCAAGCGTCAGGCCGCGAGGGAAAGCGGTGACGGCGAAATCGCGATAGAAGAACCGAAGCTGGACATCGAGCAGGTCAACCAGCAGTCGCTGCGCCTGATTCGCCTGGCCTTGCTGGGTGGTTTCATCGGCGGGCTCTATCTGGTCTGGGCCGACCTGATCACCGTATTCGCGTATCTGGACAACATCACCCTGTACGAATACACCAGCGGCACAGGCGCCAACATCAGCATGGTGCCCATCAGCCTCGGCGACATGATCGGCGCACTGGTGATCATCGGCATCACGTTCGTGCTCGCGGGCAACCTGCCCGGCCTGCTGGAAGTGCTGGTGTTGTCACGCCTGAATCTGGCGCAAGGCAGTGCCTATGCCACGACCACGCTGCTGTCCTACGCCATTGCCGGCATCGGCTTCGTTTCCACCCTCTCGACCCTTGGCGTGAGCTGGGACAAGCTGCAATGGCTGGTGGCCGCACTGTCGGTCGGCCTGGGTTTCGGCATGCAGGAAATCTTCGCGAACTTCATCTCCGGCATCATGATCCTCTTCGAGCGTCCGGTACGAATCGGTGACACCATCACCATCGGCAACCTGTCGGGCACGGTCAGCAAGATCCGCATCCGCGCCACGACCATCACCGACTTCGACCGCAAGGACATCATCGTCCCGAACAAGACCTTCATCACCGGCCAGCTCATCAACTGGTCGCTGACCGACACCATCACCCGCGTAACCCTGAAACTGGGCGTGGATTACGGTTCGGACCTGGATCTGGTCCGGACCCTTCTGCTCCAGGCCGCCCGCGACAACCCCCGCGTGCTGAAGGAACCGGAACCGATCGTCTACTTCCTGAACTTCGGCGAAAGCACCCTGGACCACGAATTGCGCATGCATGTGCGCGACCTGGGCGACCGTAACCCGGTGCTGGACGAGATCAACCGCTTCATCAACCGTGAGTTCAAGAAGCAGAAAATCAACATCTCGTTCCGCCAGATGGAGGTCTATCTCAAGAATCTCCATGGTCAGGAGTACAAGATGGTACCCATCGAAAACGCCGACAAGACCATCCTGCCTGTCGAGCCTGAAACGCCGCCGGTCACGACCAAAGTGAAGCCAGCGCCCAAGGATGCACCCGAGCCGCCTGAACTCAGGCTCGACTGATACTGCCAATCCCAGCAGAATGCCTGAACATTCTGCTGGAGATGGCCCGTGAAAGCCCTCGACGAACTCATCTTCGACAACCGCTTCGCCCGACTGGGCGATGTGTTTTCCACAGCGGTCCTGCCCGAGCCCATTGAAGAGCCTCGACTGGTGGTTGCCAGCGAGTCAGCCCTGGCACTACTGGATCTGGACCCGAGCCAGGCCGAACTCCCTCTGTTCGCCGAAATCTTCAGCGGTCACAAGCTCTGGAGCGATGCCGATCCACGGGCAATGGTCTATTCAGGTCACCAGTTCGGCTCCTACAACCCAAGGCTGGGAGACGGGCGTGGCCTGTTGCTGGGCGAGGTCTATAACGACGCCGGCGAGCATTGGGACCTGCACCTCAAAGGTGCTGGCCGCACGCCTTATTCACGCATGGGCGACGGGCGCGCCGTATCGCGCTCCTCGATCCGCGAGTTCCTGGCCTCTGAAGCCCTTCACGCACTGGGCATCCCCACCAGCCGGGCAGCCTGTGTGATCGGCTCAAGCACGCCGGTATGGCGTGAAACACAGGAACGGGCGGCGATGGTTCTGCGGCTGGCTCCAAGCCATATCCGCTTTGGCAGCCTCGAATACTTCTACTACACCAAGCAACCGGATCGCCTTAAAGAATTGGGTGAATACATACTGGCCATGCACTACCCACAGTGCCTGGAACAGCCCGAGCCTTATCTGGCGATGTTCAGGGAAATCGTCGAGCGCAACGCCGAACTGATCGCAAAATGGCAGGCCTATGGCTTCTGTCATGGCGTGATGAACACCGACAACATGTCGATCATGGGCATCACCTTCGACTTCGGCCCGTTCGCCTTTCTGGACGATTTCGATGAGCATTTCATCTGCAACCATTCCGATCATGAAGGCCGTTACTCCTTCAGCAATCAGGTGCCTATCGCGCAGTGGAACCTCAGCGCACTGGCTCAAGCCCTGACGCCCTTCATCAGCGTCGAAGCGCTGCGCGAAACCATCGGCCTGTTCCTGCCGCTCTATCAGGCCCACTACCTGGACCTCATGCGCCGCCGCCTGGGCCTGACCAGCGCCGAAGACGAGGATGACAAACTGATCAGCCGCCTCCTGCAACTGATGCAGAACAGCGGCGTCGATTACACCCTGTTCTTCCGCCGACTGGGCGACAAACCCGCTGCCGATGCGCTGCGCACATTGCGTGACGACTTTGTCGACATCAAGGGTTTCGACAGTTGGGCCGAAAGCTATCAAGCGCGTCAGGCCAGAGAAGAAAACGGTACCGAGCAGGACCGCCAGACACGCATGCACGCCGTCAATCCGCTCTACATCCTGCGCAACTACCTGGCGCAGAACGCCATCGAAGCGGCAGAAAAAGGCGACTACACCGAAGTCCGCCGCCTGCATGAAGTGCTCTGCAACCCGTTCACCGAACAGCCCGACATGACTGACTACGCGCAACGCCCGCCGGATTGGGGGAAGCATCTGGAGATCAGTTGTTCGTCTTGATTGCTGGCGCCGTAGCAGCAGGACTTTGGGCCTCCTTGGGAGGCTTTTCCTCAGCCTTGTTATCCTTGCCGGGAATCGCGCCTGCCAGGACTTCAAACAGCGTGAGTAGTCGTTCGTCTTTCTTGGGACCGGCAGCGGCTTCGAGCATCCAGCCTTCTACTTTGGCTTCGTAATCTTCAGGATATTGGGCTTGCTCGATGAGAGGAAGAGACCGGTAATGGACCAAATGCTCTGCATAAAAAACATGAGGTTGCTGTGTGAACGCTCCTTGTTGGCTTTCATGACCGATATTCAAGTGCCACCCCAGCTCAATCGCCCAAGCTCCCCGATAAGCCGCATGCCTCTCATGCAAGGTAAAGGTGTCACCCTCATCGTAAGCAATCACGGTCAGTTGCTCATACGACAAACCGGCAAACGGGTTCCTGGCGCTGTGATCACGACGCATATCGCGGACCACATACTCCACCGCCTGACGATCTCGCTCTTTCAAGGCCGGATCATTGATGGTGGGGTCCGGTAAAACCTGCATGGCATCAGGGCGGAAATACGGCACAGCGTCGAATTGAGCCCGCAATCTGAGCGCCAGATCCCCCAGTTGACTGCGAGTCAGCGATTGATCACGCGCCTCGGCCCGGGCAGCACTTTCGCTTAGTTGGCGAGACAGTATCGATATATGGGTCGTGTCCGATAAAGGCGCTGAAACTTCAGCAGTCTTATCACTTCCTGACACAGCAGGTACTTTTATCGCCGGCATTAATGTAACGGGTAAAGGTGCAGCAATAGCCTCAATACTACTCATCTTATGCAGCCCTCTATATTGAGGAATGAAATTCGTACCGAAACAGTGACCTGCTGCCGGCACGAAAACCAGAAACACTTATCTCATGACAAATTCAACCGTCCACTCATGCGTAGTGCTATTGACAGAAACTATCCTGGCATCACAACGCGCCCCGCCACTTGCCACAGCATCCTTGATCCACTTGGGCACTCTTACACCACGGGTATGGGCCATGATGTAAGTCGACTTGAATTTACATTCTTTAATGCCTGCCCTGTACCGAACAAACGCATGACTGGCATCTGGAGAAAGGCGTCCTTTGACAACATATGAGTCTGTACTGCCTGCAGAAACAATCGCGACGGGGACTTTTGCAGCAAAAGTCCTGGTCATCGCCTCATTGCTATCCACCGGACTATATACCGCAGGAGCCGAACCACTATTTTTAAAAATAACCGTCACCTGTGGTCCTGCCTGTACTGCGCCCGCTGTAACAAACGCAACGACAGCCATCACACCTTTAATACCTTTTAAAGTTTTCATCCCTTGATTCCTTTTTTGTTATTCCCTGCCAAAAAAGGTTAGAGACATCAGAAGTTTTGCTCAACTACCCGATCGGATAACCCGAAAGGATAGGTTTCCTCATAAACAAATACCCCGTAGGAGCGAATTCATTCGCGAACCTCAACAGTATTTACTTATTTATCTGTAGGACTTTTCCTTAATGCTATTTAATGCCCCCTTTATCACTGTTTTGCGCATAACCTCGTACTTTCCAAACACAGAGGAGGCAGGTCATGCCATTTGTAGTCAGGGAAGGCGATCCGACCACCACAGGTGGTTTCGTGCTGTCAGCATCGGCAACAGAATTGATAGATGAGCGCAGAGTGGCGCGCATGGGGGATCCGGTGTGGTGCCCAGCGTGCAAGAGCGTGGGCTACATCGCTCAGGGGAATCCCACCTATATCAATGGCTGTGTTGCCGTCGCCACGCACGGGCATGAGGTGAAATGCGGATGCCAGTCTGGCAACAACCGACTCACTGCCTCTCAGGAGCATTCAAGGGCAGATATGGACGCGACTATCAGCATTCCTGCAGAAATGGCCGAAAAGGCGCAGCTGAATGCCGAGCAGATCATCTGCTCGATCAAGGCAGGCACCTTTGCTTCTCCGCTCTTCAAATCTGATGCACAGGGCTGACGCCTGCCGGAATGGGGTCTTGCACCCCATCCAGGTCATCTTCAGGCCTGGGCCCTGGCTTCCAGCCAGTGGTGCAGGTCAACGAATTGCTGCGTCAACTTGTGACGAGGGTCGAAATGAATCAAGGGGGTACTGGCATGATGCGACTCGCGCATTTTCACCGAGGCACTGAGATGAATCGGCAAGACCGGCAGTCCCTCGGCAATCAGTTCGTCGATCATTTGCTGGGGCAGACTGGCACGAGGCTGGAACTGGTTGACGATAATCCCTTCCACTTCAAGACCGTCATTATGATCGTCCTTGAGTTCCTCGACTTCTTGCAGCAAGCCATACAGGGCCTGGCGCGAAAAGCTGTCGCAGTCGAAGGGAATGAGTACACGATCAGCAGCAATCAATGCCGAAACAGCATAGAAGTTCAGGGCTGGCGGAGTATCCAGATAAATGCGCTCGTAATCTTCGCTCAGCTCATCCAGCAACTTTCTCAGCTTGTTGATCTTGTGCTTGGCCTCAAGCTTGGGCTGAAGGTCGGCCAGCTCTGCGGTCGCTGTCACCACATGCAGGTTGTCGTAAGGCGTTTCATAGATATCGACATGGTTCTTCCTGCCAAATGGCGCGGAAGAAAGCGTCTGCTTGAAGAACTCGGCAATCCCCATCGGAATATCGCTGCCCGTCAGACCGGTGAGGTATTGGGTCGAATTGGCCTGGGCATCCAGATCGATCAACAGTGTTCGGTAACCTTCGCTGGCACTGACCGCTGCCAGATTGCAGGCGATGCTGGACTTGCCGACACCCCCTTTCTGATTGAACACCACGCGACGCATGCAATAACTCCTCGTTCAGTGAAGAAACACCCTGCAATGCCGATAAAGCCCACAGGAAATCCGAGTCTAGGCAATCCATATGACAAGGGCGAGCTTTCCACAGAGCTGAAGGCCACTGAGGTCTCGCATACCTGCAATATGGCTCTGATAAAGCATCAAAAAAGCGCTTATTGACGCAAAAAAAGCATTTGCAAACAAATAATGTGTAACAAATTTGCTACTCATACGGGCCATCAGGATAATGCGCGCAATCAGTCGGAATTACATATCAAGACTGCTGTCGCTCGCCTGAAGCAGCAACAAGAAGTAGCCCGCAGGGGCGGGAAGAAAAGTTGTGATTACATTCAACATCGCACAATGGCGTGCCTGGGCCCCAGGCCTGACAAGCGTCGACGACTGGCAGCAGTGGAGCCGCAATCCGACGCTTTTACAAAGCAGCGATGCGGCCCCCGACGTCTCTTTCCTTCCCGCCATGCAGCGCAGACGCCTGAGCAGAATGGCGCGCATGGCATTTACGGTGGGCTGGCCATTGGCTGAAGGCCACGAGCGCCTGCCTCTGGTATTCGTGTCGCGCCATGGGGAAACGCCCCGCACCTTTGACATATTGCGTGACCTTGCGGCAAACGAGCCGCTATCTCCCACACAATTCAGCCTTTCCGTGCACAACGCGGTGATTGGACTGTGGTCGATCATGCGCGGAGAAACCTGCGAAATGACCGCCCTGGCCGCGGCAGGCGACGGCCTGGAACACGGGATTTTCGAAGCAGTCACGCTGTTGGCCGAAGGCAGCAAGGCCGTGCTGGTAGTGGTGACCGAAGAGCAACCGCCGCAAGCCTATGCCCAATGGATCGATGACGTGCCCTTCCCCTATGCCGTTGGCCTGCTGCTGACACAGGGCGATGAGTGGCAGCTGTCTCTGGGTGGCGATACCCAGACCGCCGAGCGAAGCCAATGGCCTCATGCCCTGAATCTGTTACGCGCTCTGAACACCAACCAATCCGTTTGCCAACATCTCTGGAATAACCGGTTATGGAACTGGCAACGCAACCTCTGAAGAAAGGCCGGGATGCCTACTACTGGCGCCTGCTGGCTACCGGAATCAGTTTTGTCCTGTTCGGGTTGAGCGGGCTGTGCCTGCGCCTGTTCGTTTTTCCGTTGCTGGGTTGCCTGCCAGGGGACAAGGCCAGCCATCAGCGTCGTGCACGCCGCACCATCAGCCGTCTGTTCTGGCTGTTTATCCGCATCATGGCGCGAATGGGTGTCCTGACCTACGACGTACAAGGTGCCGAACGCCTGGGCCGTCCAGGGCAGATGATCATCGCCAACCATCCTTCGCTGATCGATGTGGTGTTCCTGATCGGGCTGGTGCGCGATGCCAATTGCGTGGTCAAGCGAAGCCTGTGGGACAACCCCTGCACTCGCGGCCCCGTGCGCTCCACCGGTTACATCAGCAACGACGGCAGCATGGACATGCTCGACGCGGCCGTCGACCGCCTGCAGACAGGCCAGACCCTGATCATTTTTCCGGAAGGTACCCGGACCCAGCCGGGCATGGCACCCGCCTTTCACAGAGGTGCAGCCGCCATTGCCCTGCGCGGCGCCAGCATGATTACCCCGGTCATCATCCAGGTCAGCCCGAGCACCCTGACCAAGGCCGAGCCCTGGTACCGGATCCCCCAACGCCGCGTGCATTTCACCCTGCGCGTCGGCGAAGACATCGACCCAAACAGCTTTGCTGCACTTGGCCCGCCGCCGCTGGCGTCGCGCAAACTCAACGATTACCTGCATGCGTATTTCATCAAGGAGCTCGCCATAGATGAGCGATCTACACCGGGACATTAAGCAACTGATCATCGATGCCCTGGGCCTCGAAGACATCACCCCACACGACATAGGCAACGACCAGATTCTCTTTGGCGAAGGCCTGGGACTGGATTCGGTCGATGCGCTGGAACTGGGGCTGGCGATTCAGAAGCGCTACGGCATCAAGATCGATGCCGATGCAAAAGACACTCGCAATCACTTCACTTGCGTAGACAGCCTTGCGGCCTTCGTCAGCGCCAGACAATCGGCCTGAGGACTGAACATGCAAACCCGCGAAGACATTTTCGAGACCCTGCGTGCGTCCATGGTCGAGTTGTTCGAGCTTGAGCCGGAGCGCGTCACCCTGCAAGCCAACCTGTATCAGGATCTGGAAATCGACAGCATCGATGCCGTAGACCTGATCGATCACATCAAGCGCAAGACCGGCAAGAAAATCGCCGCCGAAGAGTTCAAGTCGGTAAGAACGGTCAACGATGTAGTCGAAGCCGTCTATCGCATGGCCAACCCGGCGGAATGAAACGGCTGATCGGCCCCGGTCTGCTACTGATCGGTGTGCTCTACCCGTTTGCCGTTTACTGGGGCACGGAGCATTTCGCGCCCTGGCAGTTCGCGCTGTTGCTGGGCAGCCTGTGGCTGATGCGCGCACTGACGGGCGAAAGACAGGCGGGCACTCTGGCCATGGCGACAGCGGCGATTGCGTTCTGCCTGTTGCTGGGCGTGCTGGACAGCCCGCTTCTGCTGCGCTGGTATCCGGTGCTCATCAGCCTGTTCATGTTGTGCCTGTTCGGCTCGAGCCTGATGTATGGCATGCCTTTGGTGGAACGACTGGCACGCCTGAAAGAGCCGGAATTACCCGAAGTCGCCGTCCGCTATACGCGCCAGGTCACCAAGGCCTGGTGTGTGTTCTTTCTGGGCAACGGTCTGATGACAGCAGCCCTGACACTGTGGGCTCCCCTGTCCTGGTGGGCGCTGTATACCGGCCTGATTTCCTATGGACTGATGGGCCTGCTGTTCGCAGGCGAATTGATAGTCCGCCGACGTGTTCGAGGCGGAGCATGAAATGGATCGCATGAACTGGTTAAACCTCGAAAACCTGCTGCTCGAACCCTCGAAGGATCGACTGCTGACAAAAGAACCCGCCCTCGATCATGCTCAGTTCTGTGAGCAGGCACTACGTCTGGCTGCCGGTTTGCAAGCCCGGAACATCAAGCGACTGGCCGTCCACCTTGAGGACGCTGGCGATCTGTCCATTGCGCTGCTCGGTGCCTGGCGCGCTGGTGTGGAAGTCTTGCTGCCTGCCGACCTGCAGGGCCAGACCCGCCAGCGCTGGGCAAAGCATGTGGACATGTGGCTGACCGATCAGGCTGGCGATACAAAGCCGCAGCAGTTGCAGGATGCCGCACCGCTTGCACCCATGGCACTGGATCTGGACGAATGTCGCCTGAGCCTGTGTACGTCGGGCTCAAGTGGCGAACCCAAACTGATCGAAAAGCGCCTCAGGCAACTGGCCAATGAAGTCCAGGCGCTGGAACAGCTCTGGGGTGAGAAACTGGGTTCGGCCTGCATCATCGGCAGCGTGGCATCGCAACATATCTATGGCTTGTTGTTTCGCGTGCTGTGGCCTTTGTGCGCTGCTCGCCCGTTCGTACGCAAACAATTGCCTTTCCCGGAGGACCTGCAACGCGCCAGCCGCGAATACCCGGCTTTTGCCTGGGTCGCCAGCCCCGCATTGCTCAAGCGAATGGGCGACAACCTGGACTGGTCCAGCCTGAGCGCCGTACGCCGGGTGTTTTCATCAGGCGGCGCATTGCCCGCCGATGCCGCTCAGAGCCTGCAGCAACGTCTGGGGCAATGGCCCACCGAAATTCTCGGCAGCTCCGAAACCGGCGGGATCGCCTGGCGTCAGGGCGAAAGCCTCTGGCAGGCGTTCGATGGCGTGCAACTGAGTCAGAACAGCGACGGTGCGCTGTGTATTCGCTCGCCCTACATGCCCGCCGATCATGTCGAACAGACTGCCGATGCTGCCCGTATCGATGAAGATGGCCGGTTCGAGCTGCTGGGTCGCCTGGACCGCATCGTCAAACTTGAAGAAAAACGCATTTCCCTGCCGCTTCTGGAAGAAGCCCTCATGAGCCATGAGTGGATCAACGAAGCGCGCCTGGGAGTCGTTCAGGAAAGCCGGGCATCGCTGGGTGCCTTGATTGTGTTGAGCCAGAACGGGATGCATGCGCTACGCAACCAGGGTCGACGTGCCCTGACCAAGAGCCTTCGCCAGCACCTGAGCGCCCATTGCGAGGCCATTGCCCTGCCCCGTCGCTGGCGCATGCTGCGGCAACTGCCATTCAACGCCCAAGGCAAGCTGCCGCAGGCACAAGTCCAGGCGCTGCTTCTGGCACCGCGCCCCAAGAAACCGGAACTGCTGGAACAGCAAACCGTCGACGCTGAATTGCACCTGGACCTGCTGGTTCCGCCGGACCTGGCGTATTTCAGCGGGCACTTCCCCAGGATCCCGGTGTTGCCAGGCGTGGTGCAGGTCGAGTGGGCAATGCATCTGGCCCAGCAACTGCTGGAAGTGCCGCCTGTTTTCGCCGGCATGGAAGTGCTCAAGTTCCAGCAACTGGTGCGCCCGGGCGACCAGATCAAGCTGACCCTGCGCTTCGACAGTGAGCGCTCCAAGCTGTACTTCGCCTTCACCAACACCGACAACGCTCCCTGCTCCAGCGGCAGAATTCTCTTGAAGGCCAGCCAAGATGCATAACCCCTGCGCCGTTATCCCGGTGTTCGATCATGAGCTGGCCGTGCCCGATGTCGTCAAGGCACTGCGGGCAGCCGGGTTGCCATGCGTACTGGTCGACGATGCCAGCAGCCCGGGCTGTGCGGCGGTGCTGCAATCGCTGGCGGAAAACGATCAGGTTTTTCTGGTCACCCTGCCGGTCAACCAGGGCAAAGGCGGCGCGGTCATGGCCGGGCTGCGGGAGGCCTCGCGACTGGGTTTCAGCCACGCGCTGCAAGTCGATGCCGATGGCCAGCATGACCTGAGCGATGTCGCTGTCTTTCTGGACAACTCGCGCCTCTACCCCGAGGCGATCATCTGCGGCTATCCCGAGTATGACGCCAGCGTTCCGAAAGGTCGGCTGTATGCCCGCTACCTGACTCATGTATGGGTCTGGATCAACAGCCTGTCATTGCAGATTCGCGACTCGATGTGCGGCTTCCGGGTTTATCCATTGCCACCGGTCCTGAAACTGATCGACTCGGTACACGTCGGCAAACGCATGGACTTCGACCCTGAAATCCTGGTGCGCCTCTCATGGCGCAAGCAGCCGATGCGCTGGCTGCCGACTCGGGTTCACTACCCCCAGGACGGGCTGTCTCACTTCCGTCTGTTCCATGACAACGCGCTGATTTCGCAAATGCACACCCGGCTGTTCTTCGGCATGCTGCTGCGTCTGCCATTGATCCTGTGGCGGCGGTTGAAACCATGAGCGACAGCCCGCAAAAACAGCACTGGGCTCACCACGAAGAGCGCGGCAGCTTCCTGTTGATGAAGCTCACCGCCTGGGGCGTACGTGTGCTGGGTCGGCGTGTGCTCAGCCCGGTGCTGTACGGCATCGTTCTGTACTTCTTCCTGTTTGGTCGCCGGGCTCGCCGCAGCATCCGGGAATATCAGCAACGGCTGGCGGACTGGAGCGGCAAACCTGAATTGCGCCCCACGCATTGGCGGGTTTTTGGCCAGTTCATGGCCTTTGCCGATGCCTTGCTGGACAAACTCGATGTCTGGAACGGCAAGCTCGGGATCGAACAGATTGAAATCGTCGACCCCGCGCTTCTTCGCGATCAACTGCGGGGTGAACGTGGGCAGCTCCTGGTCGGGGCGCATCTGGGCAACCTTGAAGTCTGCCGGGCGCTGGCCGAACTGGGCGAAAAGGTCACCATGAATGTGCTGGTGCATACCAAGCACGCCGAACGCTTCAACCGCCTGCTGGGGCAGGCCGGTGCCACCAACCTGCGCCTGATCCAGGTCAGCGAACTGGACCCAGCAATCATGCTGCAACTGAGTCAGCGCCTGGACAAAGGCGAGTGGCTGGCCATTGCCGGGGATCGCGTCACCCTGCATGGCGGGCGCAACGTGCAGGCCGATTTCCTCGGCCACGCGGCAAGTTTTCCCCAGGGCCCGTGGCTGCTGGCCGGGCTGCTCAAATGCCCGGTCAATCTGTTTTTCTGCCTCAAGGGCCCGAAGGGTTACCGAGTGATTCTCGAACCCTTCACCGATGCCATTCAATGGCGCCGCAGCGACCGCGCCGAAGTGATTGCCCATTGGGCCAGCCGCTATGCCGAACGTCTTGGGCACTATTGCCTGGAGGCTCCGCAACAGTGGTTCAATTTCTACCCTTTCTGGAAGTCCGATGACGAATCAAGCTCCTGACACGGTCATGTTTGGCGAACGCGCACTGCGCATCGAGGACGTTCTGGCCTTGGCCAATCGCCAGGCCCCGACGGCTCTGCAGAACGACAGTGCCTTTCGGGAGCGCATCGCCAAAGGCGCGCAGTTCCTTGATTCCCTGCTGGACAAGGAAGGCGTGATCTACGGCGTCACCACCGGTTACGGTGACTCCTGCGTGGTCGCCGTGCCGTTGCAGCATGTCGAGGCCCTGCCACGACACTTGTACACCTTCCATGGCTGCGGCCTGGGCAAGCTGCTGGATGCTCAGGCTACCCGTGCGGTCCTGGCAGCGCGCCTGCAATCGTTGTGTCACGGGGTTTCCGGCGTGCGCGTCGAACTGCTGGAGCGCCTTCAGGCGTTCATCGAGCACGACGTCCTGCCGCTGATCCCGGAAGAGGGCTCGGTAGGCGCCAGCGGCGACCTGACACCCCTTTCCTATGTGGCAGCCACCCTGTCCGGCGAGCGTGAAGTCATGTTCCGTGGCGAGCGACGCCAGGCCAGCGATGTGCATCGCGAGCTGGGCTGGGAACCGCTCCAGCTCAGGCCCAAGGAAGCGCTGGCACTGATGAACGGCACCGCCGTCATGACCGGCCTGGCCTGCCTGGCGTTCGCCCGCGCCGACTACCTGCTGCAACTGGCAACCCGCATCACGGCCCTGAATGTCGTGGCGCTGCAAGGCAACCCGGAGCATTTCGACGAGCGCCTGTTTGCCGCCAAGCCTCATCCTGGCCAGACTCAGGTCGCCGCCTGGTTGCGTCAGGATCTGGCCATTGATGCGCCGACCGCGCCGCTGCATCGTCTGCAGGATCGCTACTCGCTGCGTTGCGCTCCCCATGTGCTGGGCGTGCTGGCAGACAGCCTGAACTGGTTGCGTTCGTTCATCGAGATCGAACTCAACAGCGCCAACGACAACCCGATCATCGATGCCGAAGCCGAGCGCGTCCTGCATGGCGGGCACTTCTACGGCGGGCATATCGCCTTTGCCATGGACAGCCTGAAAACCCTGGTCGCCAACGTCGCAGACCTGCTGGACCGGCAACTGGCCCTGCTGGTGGACACGCGCTACAACCATGGCCTGCCGAGCAACCTCTCCGGTGCCAGCAGTGAGCGAGCCATGCTCAATCACGGCTTCAAGGCCGTGCAGATCGGTGCCAGCGCCTGGACCGCAGAAGCCCTGAAAAATACCATGCCCGCCAGCGTGTTCTCGCGTTCGACCGAATGTCACAACCAGGACAAGGTCAGCATGGGCACGATTGCGGCCCGGGATGCCATTCGCGTTCTGGAACTGACCGAACAGGTCGCCGCCGCCACGCTGATCGCCGCCAATCAAGGCGTCTGGCTGCGCAGCCGGGCAGATGACGCACGTCCATTGCCACCGGCACTGGCCGCCATGCACGAGCAACTGGCTCAGGATTTCCCGCCCGTCATAGAGGATCGCGCCCTGGAAGCCGAACTGCGCCTGTGCCTGAATCGCATCGCCAACCGCCACTGGAGGTTGCATGCGCAGTAAGGGATTCATTCACGTCGACACAGAAGTGACGGTGCCGTTTTTCGATGTCGACATGATGAACATCGTCTGGCACGGCCATTACGTCAAATACCTGGAAGTCGCTCGCTGTGCGTTGCTGGATCATATCGGCCACAACTACACCCACATGCTGGAGTCCGGCTACGGCTGGCCCGTGATCGACCTGCAACTGCGCTACATGCGTGGTGCCGTGTTCGGCCAGAAACTGATCGTGCGCGCCAGTCTGGTGGAGTGGGAAAACCGTCTGAAGATCAACTATCTGATCACCGACGCCACCACCGGAGAACGCATGACCCGCGCCAGTACGGTTCAGGTCGCCGTGAGTCGGGAAAGCCGCGAGATGCAACTGGCTTCCCCTCAAGTCTTTATCGATGCCGTCCAGAAGGTCCTGCCATGAACCGTGCGCTCCGGGCTTTGTGCCTGCTTGGCCTGATATGCCTGCCGTCACTGGCTCAGGCATTCGATCTGCAGCAATTGAGCGATCAACTGGCCAGGCCAGCGGTGGTACAGGGCAACTTCGTTCAGGAAAAACACCTGCGCGCCCTGCCGCAACCCCTGCTCAGCAAAGGCCGGTTTGTCCTGTCCAGAGAGTTCGGGCTGCTCTGGTTGCTGGAAACACCGCTGAAACAGGATTACCGCATCACGCCAGCCGGTATCGCTCGCCGCGAAGCACCGGGCAGCGGCCCCTGGAAACTCCTGCCGGGCAAGAGCGCGGGGGCCGAACAGAACCGTCTTTTTCTCGCCGTATTGCAAGGCGACAGCAGCGGTCTGCAACGGGACTTCGAGCTGCAATTGAAAGGCGACGCCCAGGCCTGGCACCTCACCCTCATCCCACGTTCGCTGCTGCTACAACAGGTCTTCAAGCAGATCAATATCGACGGCGGCGAACTGGTCAACCGTATCGAATTGCTGGAAACCCAGGGCGACAGCACTGTTCTGAAAATGCTCGACAGCAGCAGCTCCCAGGCCCTGACCGACGTGCAGCGCAATGACTTCAGCAACTGAACGCTTGTTGCCGCGCCTGTTCCTGCTGATCCTGGCGGGCGTTCTGGCCCTGGCCGGGTGGCAGTGGCATGACCGCTCGCCGCTGTCGGCCAACCTCATGGAGCTGGTCCCCGGCACCAACACCGATGCCCTGGTACTGCGTGCCGAGCAACGCATGCAGGAGCCGCTCAACCGGGAAATGCTGGTACTGGTCGGACATGCCGACCGACAACAGGCCATCGAGCTGGCACGCCAGTTGAGCGAGCAATGGCAAGCCAGCGGACTGTTCGAGAAGGTGCAATGGTCGCTGCAAGCGGACCTGCCAGCCTTGCGTAATCAGCTTTTGCAAGGTCGACTGGCAATGTTGCCCAGTGCAGACCGCAACCTGCTGATCAACGATCCACAGGCCTTCATCGACCAGCGCGTACAAAGCCTGTTCGATCCATTTGCCGGATTCAGTCTGGTCGCAAGTCAGGACGACTGGCTGGGCCTGACCGGACGCATTCAGAACGGGCTGCCGAAACAGGGCTCGGTCCAGCCGGATCTGGCCAGCGGCGCCTTGGTTGCCGTGGCCGATGACAAAAGCTGGGTATTGCTGCGCTCACGCACTCGCAGCGACGCATTCGACATGCACCTGCCCACCCAGGTCGCGAACCTCCTGGATGCTGCTCGCGAACAGGCTAGACAGGTCGACGGCCAGTTACTGGCAGCCAGCGGCCTGTTGTATGCCGCCAATGGCCAGAAACAGGCCAGCCGGGAAATCACCTGGGTAGGTGGCGGTGCGACGGTGGGCATTCTGTTGCTGCTGTTGCTGGCGTTCCGTCGCTGGAAAGTGCTTCTGGCATTCGTGCCGGTGCTGGTCGGCATGCTGTTCGGTGCCGTGGCCTGCGTGGCGTTTTTTGGCAGCATGCATGTCATGACGCTGGTGCTCGGCTCAAGCCTCATCGGCGTAGCCGTGGACTACCCGCTGCACTATCTGTCCAAAAGCTGGAGCCTGAAACCCTGGCGAAGCTGGCCTGCCTTGCGCCTGACATTGCCCGGCCTGAGCCTGAGCCTGATCACCAGTTGTATTGGCTATCTGGCCCTGGCCTGGACGCCATTCCCAGCTTTGACGCAAATCGCCGTGTTCTCGGCTGCCGGTCTGATCGGGGCTTATCTGACAGCGGTTTGCCTGCTGCCTGCGTTGCTCGCCAAGGTCGAAATCCATCCCGCGCAATGGCCTCTGGCCCTGGCTCAACACCTGCTCGATTGCCGGGACGCCTTGCTGCAACGCATCAGTACCCCCGTCCTGCTGGCAGTGCTGCTAGCGTTCTGCGCGACAGGCTTGTGGCAACTGACCACTCGAAACGATATCCGCCAATGGGTTTCCGCGCCTCAGGCACTGACAGACGAAGCCCAGGCCATCGCCCGCATTACCGGCTACCAGCCCACCAGCCAGTTCTTTCTGGTTCGAGGCAAGGATGAGCAGCAGTTGCTGGAGCGCCAGTCGGCACTCACCCAGCGACTGGAACAACTGGTCAATGTCGGCAAGCTGCAGGGCTACATGGCGCTCAATCAACTGGTCGCATCGCCCGCCGACCAGCAAGCCACACGCACTGCACTCTCCCGACTGGAGCCGCTTTGGCAGCCTCTGGTCCAACTGGGCGTGCCGGCCAGCGCATTGCAGGCCGAGCTGGCTCGACTGCAAGCGCTGCCCTCACAAAGTATCGACCTCGCCCTCACCGGACCACTCAGCGAACCCTGGCGCACGCTCTGGCTCGGCCAGAACGATGACGGCGTGGCCGGCATCGTAAGTTTGCGAGGCCTGAACGATCCCGCTCTGCTGAAGACCCAGGCGCAAGGGCTGGAAGGTGTACAACTGGTGGATCGCCTGGGCGAACTCAACAGCGTATTCGCCGCCACCCAGATCAGCGCCGCCGAACTGAAACTGCTTTCCTGCGTGCTGATCGTCCTGTTGCTGGTGCTGCCGTTCGGCCTGGGCGGTGCCCTGCGAATTGTCGCCCTGCCCTTGCTGGCGGCCCTGTGCAGTCTGGCAAGCCTGGGCTGGCTCGGACAGCCGCTGACCCTGTTCAGCCTGTTCGGCCTGCTGCTGGTGACGGCGATCAGTGTCGATTACGCCATTCTCATGCGCGAGCAGATCGGCGGCGCTGCCGTCAGCCTGCTGGGCACCTTGCTGGCCGCCATCACCACCTGGCTTTCATTTGGCCTGCTGGCGATCTCCAGCACCCCGGCCATCAGCAATTTCGGGCTGTCCGTCAGCCTTGGGCTGGCTTTCAGCTTCATCCTTGCGCCCTGGGCAAGTCCGAAAAAGGAGCATCGCCCGTGATGATCCTTCTGTTCTGGCTGATGGCGCTATTGGCCTTTGCCCTGGCAACCTGGGCGGGCCAACGGCTGGGGCTGATTCCCATCGTCAGTCAGTTGCTGCTGGCGACCTTTGGCTTACCCCTGCTGATGCTGTTCTGGATCGAACCGAGCTGGCAACTGAGCGGCACGCAACTGGTGTCGCCGGTCTGGCTCAAGACCTTGTACGGTATGGCCTTCGCGATAGTCCTGGGGCATATCCTCAGCGATGTGATCGACGCCAGACTGGACCGCCAGAGCCTGAAAGTTGCGGTCCCCAGCTTTCTGGTGCCCTTCATCGCAGGGCTGGGCTGTGCGCTATGGCTGCTGCCGGATCAATCCTGGCTCGGTTCGCTGGCAATCGGACTGGTGTTCGCAATCACCGCGATTCCGGTGCTTTATCTCTATCTGCAACACATCGGCTACCCGCCTCAGGCCATACGCCGTCTGGTGCAAACCGCGATCCTTATCGATCTGGCCTGCTGGAGCCTGTTCGCCCTGGGCCAGGGCAGCCTGAAACCCGCCAGCCTTTTACTGCCGCTGACAGGCGCCTGCATTCCCTTGCTGTTCCGCCTGCTGGGCCTGCGCCAGCCGTTCCTCTACAGCGTGACGTTCTTTTTCATGCTGGTGGTAGCCGAGCACTACAGACTTAACGCGCTGATCTTCGGCATTGGCTATCTGCTATGCATGTCACGCCTTGGGCAAACCTGGAAGCTGCCGCTGCCTGCGGCCCTGTTCAGACGCTTGCAGAACCAGTTGGCGATCCCGTTGCTGCTGACCTTCGGCATTGTGCAAATCGACATTCACAGCGCCATGAGCACCCTGAGCGGGCTGCAACTGGCCGCACTGATCATCGTGCCCATCGGCAGCAAGATGCTGGGAAACTGGATCGGTCTGCGCTGGGCTCCACCTTCCTTTGCAGGCGCAAGTCGCTGGCGCGAAAGCGTATTGCTGAATATCCGCGGGCTGAGCGAAATCGTCTTTCTCAATCTTCTGCTGCAACAGCAGCTCATCAGTCCGGCGCTGTATTTCGCGCTGATGGTGATGAGCCTGCTGGCGACGCTCATGCCTGCCCTGACCGGCATGGGTCGCAAACCGTTGCCGTCCCCAATTAACACCGACCAACCGATAAGGAACTCTTGTGCCCCTCACTGACATGGAAAATCGGCAGGTTGTCGTCATTGGTGCAGGCCCTGCCGGGGCGATTGCCGCCGCGTTGCTCAAACGCAAGGGCCACGATGTTCTGATCATCGAGCGCCAGCTGTTTCCACGCTTCTCGATTGGCGAAAGCCTGCTCTCCCATTGCCTGGACTTCGTGGAAGAAGCCGGCATGCTCGAAGCGGTTGAAGCGGCCGGATTCCAGAAGAAAAACGGCGCGGCCTTTGCTGTCGGTGATCAGTACAGCGATTTCGATTTCGGTGACACGTTCAGCAACGGCAAACCCACGACCTTTCAGGTCCAGCGCAGCGAGTTCGACAAGCTGCTGGCCGATCAGGCAGCGCTGCAGGGTGTTGAAATCCGCTATCAGCAGGAAATCATCAACGTCGACTTCAGCGCCCCGCAACCGGTCCTGAGCGTTCGTCGCGAAGACGGCAGCGAATACAGCATACAAGCCCTGTTCGTGCTCGATGCCAGCGGTTATGGCCGGGTCCTGCCGCGCTTGCTGGACCTTGAAGCGCCGTCCGGCTTCCCGGTGCGTCAGGCCGTGTTCACCCACATCGAAGACCATATCGAAAGCCCGCCCTTCGACCGCGAGAAGATCCTGATCAGCATTCACCCTGAACATCGGGACGTCTGGTTCTGGACCATCCCGTTCAGCAATGGCCGCTGCTCCCTGGGCGTGGTTGCATCGGCTGAGCGCTTCAAGGACAAGCCGCAGGACCTGGACGCCTGCCTGCAAGCCTTCGTCGATGAAACGCCACAGCTCAAGAAGGTGCTGAAAAATGCCGTCTGGGATACCCCTGCACGCACCATTGGCGGCTATTCGGCCAACGTCAAAACCCTGCATGGCCCGGGCTTCGCACTGTTGGGCAATGCGGCGGAATTTCTCGATCCGGTGTTCTCGTCCGGCGTCACCATTGCCATGCGCTCGGCAAGCATGGCCGCCAACCTGCTGAGCCGACAGTTGCAGGGCGAAAGCGTGAACTGGGAAAGCGAATTCGCCATCCCGCTCAAACGTGGTGTCGATACCTTCCGCGCCTATGTCGAGGGCTGGTATGACAACAGCTTCCAAGACGTCATTTTCTATCCCGACAGCACCCCGGACATCCGTCGCATGATCAGCGCAATCCTGGCCGGTTATGCCTGGGATGAACGCAATCCTTTTGTCAGCGAACCCAAACGCCGGTTGCGGATGCTGGCCGAGTTCTGTGCGAGCAGCGCCTCATGAACCAGCCATTCCTGAGCGACAGCTATGTCGAAGAAACCCGTTTCGGTTTCTGGTTCCTGCGCAGCCACACCTGGCAGCATCACGTGCTGCGGGTTGCGATCAATGATCTGCGCACTCTGTTCAACGGCCAGCCACCTGAAGCACCGGTGCTGCTGGATGCCGGGTGTGGGCAAGGCAAGTCATTCCAGTACCTGCGCCAGGTCTTCGCACCTTCACGCCTGCTGGGTGTGGACGCCGACCCGCACAGTCTGAAGATGAGCCGTGAAGAAGCTCGCCGCCAGGGTATCGATATCGAGCTGATCGGCAGTGATTGCGCCGCCCTGCAATTGCCGGATGCCAGCGTCGACATGCTGTTCTGTCACCAGACCTTTCACCATCTGGTCGAGCAGGAAAAAGCCATTGCCGAGTTCTATCGTGTGCTCAAACCGGGCGGTTATCTGCTGTTCGCCGAATCCACCGAGGCCTATATCGACACCTGGGTGATTCGCTGGCTGTTTCGCCACCCCATGCATGTGCAGAAAAGCGCAGCGCAGTACCTGGAGATGATTCGTGGCCAGGGCTTCGAGTTTGAAGCCGATAATGTCTCGTACCCGTATCTGTGGTGGAGCCGTGCAAAAGACTTCGGCTTGCTGGAGCGCCTGAAACTGCTCAAGCCCAAGCCGTTCGGGCAACGCGAAGAAACCCTGGTCAATGTCGTGGCCCGCAAGCCTCTGACCGGCGAGTCCTCATGATCCGCGCATGGTTTTTAGTGCTTCTGCTGCTGGGCGGCTGTGCCAGTCAGGCACCGCTGCCTGCGGCCATGCCGTCGCTGCAGTTGCCGATGCAGCTGCATATCCAGCGTGAGCAGGCCGATCAGCGTCAGGACTGGCTGCTGATCATCCAGGGTGAGAATGCCGGGTTGCGCTGGTCCTTGATGGACCCGCTGGGCATTCCCCAGGCGCGCCAGTTGTTGATTCAGGGCAAGTGGCAGGCCGATGGTCTGCTGCCACCGAACCCGGAAGCTCGCGAACTGTTTGCAGCCCTGCTCTTTGCTCTGACACCGAATGAAAAGCTGCCCGTCAGTTATCCTGCGGCACAGAGTCAGGATACGCAGCGCCACCTCAATGACCGCTGGCGGGTTGACTACCGTTCTGCCACTGTCTTTACGCTGAAGCTCAAGGAAGGGCTGAGTTATGAAATCACCCCCTTGAATCTCGAGACTTCACAATGACTGCCTACCTCAATGCCATGGGGCTGATCTGTGCCCTGGGCAATGGTCCTGAAGAGGTGTCGCGCAAGCTGTTCGCTGCCGACAGTTCGGGGATGGTTGCAGAGAACGGCTGGGTGCCCGATCGGGTATTGCCGGTCGGCGCAATCAAAGATGTCCTGGCTCCCATCCCGGCGTCACTGAGCGCACAAGGCAGTCGCAATAACCAATTGTTGCTGACCGCCGCCCTGCAGATCGAAAGCGATATCCGTCAGGCCATCGAGCGTTATGGCGCCGAGCGTATCGGGGTGATTCTGGGGACCAGCACCTCGGGTATCGACGAAGCCAGCAACAGCATGGCGACCTGGCTGCGCGACCAGAGCTTCCCCGAGCATTACGACTATCAGCAGCAGGAGTTGAGCGCACCGGCGACCTTCCTGGCGTCCTGGCTGGAACTGCGCGGCCCGGCCTATGTGATTTCCACAGCCTGCACCTCCAGCGCACGCGCCTTGCTCAGCGCACGACGGGCGCTGGACATGGGTCTGTGCGATGCCGTCCTGTGTGGCGGCGTGGACAGCCTGTGTAAACTGACGCTGAATGGTTTTTCGGCGCTGGAAGCGGTGTCGCAACAGCGCTGCAATCCCTTTTCCGCCAACCGCGACGGCATCAATATCGGCGAGGCGGCAGTCCTGTTCCTCATGACCCGTGAAGCCAGCGGCACACACTCGATCGCCCTGCTGGGCGCTGGCGCCAGTTGCGACGCTCATCATATTTCCGCGCCGGAACCCAGCGGTCGTGGCGCACGACAAGCCATGCAACAGGCACTGGACAATGCCCGGCTCGTTGCCGGTCAAATCAGCTATCTTAATCTGCACGGCACTGCGACCCAGCACAATGACGCCATGGAAAGCCTGGCCGTGCAGGCGGTATTCCCCGATGGTGTTTCGTGTTCCTCGACCAAACCCCTCAGCGGCCATACTCTCGGCGCAGCCGGTGCTCTGGAGGTCGCCTTCTGCTGGCTGAGCCTTGCACCGCAGAACAGCGAACGGGCCTTGCCGCCTCATCTTTGGGACGGCCAGGCCGATCCATTGCTGCCAACCCTGCAATGGATACTGCCCGGCGCACAACTGGCGCCCACTGACTCCCGCTACATGATGAGCAATTCCTTTGCTTTCGGCGGCAACAACATCAGCCTGATTATCGGAGATGCACCATGATCGATTGGCCGCTCGCCGAGTTGATTCCCCATGCTGCCGACATGATCCTTATCGATCAGGTCCTGAGCTTTGACGAAGAACAGATCCAGACCCGCGTCACCGTGCGCCCCGATGGCTTGTTCAGCCAGCCGGATGGCAGCCTTCCTGCCTGGATCGGCGTAGAGCTGATGGCACAGAGCGTTGCAGCCTATGCCGGTTGTCAGGCACGCCTCAAGGGTGAGCCTGTCCAGCTGGGCTTCCTGCTTGGCAGCCGAAAGTTCGAATGCAACGTCGGGCATTTCCCGGCTGGCAGCGAACTGACGATCCAGGCCACCCGCTCATTGCAGGACGAAAGCGGCATGGGTGTCTTTGAATGCAACCTGACCGGCCCGGACATCCAGGCCTTTGCCCGACTCAGCGTCTATTGCCCACCCAACGCCGCCCAATACCTGACCGAAGGAGCCCTGGCATGACTGAATCGATACTGGTCACCGGCTCCAGCCGTGGCATCGGCCGCGCCATTGCACTGCGTCTGGCACAGGCCGGATATAACCTGGTCCTGCATTGCCGCAGCGGCCGCAGTGAAGCAGAAGCTGTCCAGGCCGAAATCGTCGCGCTGGGACGCCAGGCCCGCGTGCTGCAATTCGACGTGAGCGACCGCGCCGCCTGCAAGACGATTCTCGAAGAGGACGTTGAAACCCATGGCGCCTATTACGGCGTCGTGCTCAACGCCGGCCTGACTCGCGATGGCGCTTTTCCGGCCCTCAGCGAAGACGACTGGGATCAGGTGCTGCGCACCAACCTCGATGGTTTCTACAACGTGCTGCACCCGGTCATGATGCCGATGATTCGCCGTCGTGCGGCAGGCAGGATTGTGTGCATCACGTCGGTGTCCGGCCTGATCGGCAATCGCGGGCAGGTGAATTACAGCGCGTCCAAGGCGGGGCTCATCGGTGCAGCCAAAGCTCTGGCAATCGAACTGGGCAAACGCAAGATCACCGTCAACTGCGTGGCACCGGGCCTGATCGATACAGCAATGCTGGACGAAAACGTTCCTGTGGACGAACTGATGAAAATGATCCCGGCACAGCGCATGGGCACGCCTGAAGAAGTGGCCGGTGCGGTGAACTTCCTGATGTCCTCTGAGGCCGCCTACATCACTCGCCAGGTCCTGGCCGTCAACGGAGGCCTGTGCTGATGAAGCGTGTAGTCGTTACCGGCATGTCCGGCATTACTTCACTGGGCAGCGACTGGGCCAGCATCGAAGCCAACTTCACCGCCAACCGCAGCGGCATCCGGCGCATGGGCGAGTGGGACCGTTTCCCCGAACTCAATACACGACTGGCCGGGCCTGTCGATGATTTCGCGGTGCCCGAGCACTGGACCCGCAAGCAGTTGCGCAGCATGGGCCGGGTATCGCGCATGGCGGTGGGCGCATCGGAAAAAGCCCTGATCGACGCAGGCTTGCTGAATGACCCGATCATTCGCGACGGGCGCATGGGCACTGCATGCGGCTCCTCAACCGGCAGCACCGACGACATAAAAGCGTTCGGCAACATGCTGCTCAACTCCGTAGCCGAAGGCCTGAACGCCAACTCCTATGTGCGGATGATGCCGCACACCACGGCAGCCAACATCAGCATCTTCTTCGGCCTGACCGGACGCCTGATTCCGACCTCCAGTGCCTGCACCAGCGGCAGCCAGGGCATCGGCTACGCCTATGAAGCAATCAAGTTCGGACGCTTGCCGCTGATGCTGGCAGGCGGCGCGGAAGAGCTGTGCCCTACCGAAGCCATGGTTTTCGACGCGCTGTACGCCACCAGCCTGAAAAACGACGCACCACACACCAGCCCAAGGCCTTACGACAGCGGTCGAGATGGCCTGGTGATTGGTGAAGGTGCCGGCATGCTGGTGCTCGAAGAGCTTGAACATGCGCTGGCACGAGGTGCGCACATCTATGCGGAAATCGTCGGGTTCGGCAGCAATGCCGATGGCGCCCACAGCACTCGCCCGGAGCAGATCACCATGCGTCGCGCCATGGAACTGGCTCTGGAAGATGCGAACCTGCCGCCAGAGGCAGTCGGTTACGTCAACGGCCATGGCACCGCCACCGAACAGGGCGATATCGCCGAAACCCTGGCAACCAGCAGCCTTTTCGGGCCGCGCATGCCGATCAGCTCGCAGAAGAGTTTCTTCGGTCACACGCTCGGCGCCTGCGGGGCGCTGGAGTCATGGTTCAGCATCGAAATGCTCAATCGCGACCGCTACATCCATACCCTCAATCTCGACAGCATCGACCCGCAATGCGGCGAACTGGATTACCTGATGGGTGAACCCCGGCAGATGAGCAACGAGTATGTGATGAACAACAACTTTGCATTTGGCGGGGTCAACACGTCGCTGATTTTCCGCCGCTGGCACTGATAGATCGACCTACGGATTAAAGGGAATGAATCTGATCAACCGCATCGTGGCCTTGATGGCTTTGGCCAGTGTCGATCTGCGCGGGGATCTGGCACAGATCAAGTAAGAGGCCTGCCCTGCATGGATGAGTCCTCTCCAATGGCGGGAGAGGATTCATTCGCGAATGCCTGGGTCACCAGCTCAAAAAAGGCCTTGGCCATCGGAGACTGTTCGTCCTTTCTCTGCACCAGCCAGACAGCAGTGGTTGCCTTGGGGTCGAGCAGGGTTCGATAGACCACGCCCTCAATGCGCATCCGCTGATAAGGCGCGGGCATGACCGTCACGCCAAGCCCTGCCGCCACCAACCCGATGATGGTCATCACTTCGACGGCCTCCTGGGTAATCAACGGACTGAAGCCCGCATCCCGCGCCAACTCAAGTATCTGACCGTACAAACCGCTGCCGTAAGAGCGAGGGAAAAACACGAACGGTTCGGCAGCCAGCTCTGACATGTACAGCCCCTTCTCGCTACCCGCCGCCAAGGGATGATCGGAGCGCATGATTGCCACCAGCGGCTCGCGCAACAGCTCGAAAGAGACCAGTGAATCAGGCAGGGCCAGCGGGCGCATGATGCCGACCTGTATCGACCTGTCTTCCAGTTGTTCGGCCACATCCTTGCTGGTCATCTCCTTCAAGGCCAGGTGTACAGCCGGGTACTTCTGCCGAAAAGAGAAAATGGCCTGTGGGATACTGGAGGTAAAAGGCGCCGAAGCGGTGAAGCCGATCTTCAATTCGCCAAGCTCACCCAGTTGTGCGCGCCGCGCCACATCGGCGGCCTTGTCGACCTGGGCCAACACCGCGCGCGCTTCTTCGAGGAACAACCTTCCAGCCTCGCTCAATTCGACCCGCCTGTTGGTGCGATCAAAAAGACGCGCGCCCAGCTCCTGCTCCAGCGTCTGGATCTGCTGGCTCAGCGGCGGCTGGGAAATACCCAGCGTCTGAGCGGCGCGGCCAAAATGCAGTTCTTCGGCAACTGCGATGAAGTAACGCAGATGGCGCAATTCCATGCGGCCTCCAATCAAGTCGTTTTACATATCAAACAGGTCGAACAATATATTGGATTGAATTATTTCCGCGCTATATGCTTTTTTCATTACCTGCCCTGCCGCGCTCCGAGGTCCATCGTGAACCCTGCCGTTGCCCCGCTTTCCACAGACGCTCAGCCCACCGCTGCCGCAGGCGACAGCTATATCGAAAAGAACACACCGGCTTTCAAGAGAACGGTGCTGGCGCTGTTCGCCGGAGGATTCGCGACCTTCGCCCTGCTGTATTGCGTACAACCGATGATGCCGTTGCTGTCTCAGGAATTCTCGATCAACGCGGCGCAAAGCAGCCTGATCCTGTCGGTTGCAACGGCGATGCTCGCCATTGGCCTGTTGATTACCGGACCTATTTCCGACCGGTTGGGACGCAAGCCGGTCATGGTACTGGCCTTGTTCTGCGCTGCACTCTCCACCATTGCCAGCGCACTGATGCCCTCCTGGGAAGGCGTGCTCGTCACACGCGCACTGGTCGGGCTGTCCCTCAGCGGGCTGGCGGCGGTGGCGATGACCTACCTCAGCGAGGAAATCCACCCGATGCACCTTGGCCTGGCCATGGGCCTGTATATAGGCGGCAGCGCAGTCGGCGGCATGAGCGGACGGCTGATTACGGGGGTGATGATCGATTACGTAAGCTGGCATACCGCGATGCTGGTGGTCGGCGGCCTGGCACTCATGGCCGCGGCTGTTTTCTGGAAGATTCTCCCCGAGTCCCGCAACTTCCAGCCTCGCTCACTGCATCCACGCAGCCTGCTGGACGGCTTCGTCCTGCAGTTTCGCGACCCCGGCCTGCCGCTGCTGTTCCTGCTCGCCTTCCTGCTGATGGGCGCCTTCGTCACCCTGTTCAACTACATCGGCTATCGCCTGCTGACCGAACCCTACAACCTGAGCCAGGCGGTGGTGGGCGTGTTCTCGATCGTCTACCTGTCAGGCATCTACAGCTCGGCACAGATCGGCGCACTGGGCGACAGACTGGGACGGCGCAAAGTGTTGTGGGCAGTCATCGTCATGATGCTGATCGGCCTGGCCATGACCCTGTTCACTCCGCTGCTGGTCGTCATTGTCGGCGTATTGATCTTCACCTTCGGCTTCTTCGGCGCCCATTCGCTCGCCAGCAGTTGGGTGGGCCGCAGAGCCGTAAAAGCCAGAGGCCAGGCCACTTCGCTGTACCTGTTCTGCTACTACGCAGGCTCCAGCGTGGCCGGAACCGGTGGTGGAGTGTTCTGGCACTACGCCGGCTGGAACGGCATCGGACTGTTTATCGGCGCCCTGCTGCTGATCGCCCTGGCCGTGGCCTTGAGGTTGTCGAGGTTGCAGCCATTGGGGGCGAAGGTTTAGTCACAACCCGGAAGCTGGCAGACAGGGCAAGCCAAGGTACACTGACGCATCCGCCAGACTTGGTAAAGGAAACCGGCATGCGCCTCGACCATCTCCACCTACAGAATTTTCGTTGCTACGAAGATGCCCGTTTCGACTTCCAGCCGGGGTTTAACCTCGTGGTCGGGGTCAATGGGAGTGGGAAGACGTCGTTGTTGCAGGGGGTGGCTGTATCTCTCGTGCCGTTTGGCAACGCGATGGGGTGCGACGAAAATGATTTACCTGCCGAAGATGTGCGCTTCGCTATTGATAAGTACGAAGGACGAAGCCGATTTGAACGCAAACTTCCTGTTTTCATAAAAGCCGAAGGGGACATTTTTGGCCTTGCGGACTGGGGAACAATAAAGCTGGCTGATATCTGGGAAGCAGGTATCGACCCATCCTTTATAACGCATATGGAAGAAGTGCATTCCAAATGGAATGCGGGTGAGCGTATCGATCTACCGGTACTGGCTTTCTATCGCGCCAATCGCCGGTGGAAAAGCGCAAACGTCTCGGCAGAATTTTCGGCACAACAGAAAATATCTCGTTTCGATGGCTACCTGAACTGGTTTGATGCCGTCGTGGACTTACGCGACTTTGAAAGCTGGTTAATCGCCAGGACACTTGAACGTCTTCAGGACAGGCTGGACTCGAAATCCGACAGCGAGCCCGATGATGAACTCAAGTGGGTAAACCAGGCGATACAGCTCGCAATCCCCGATGCGCTTGACCTCAGATATGACTTGAGACTTCAAAGTCTGGTGGTAGATATGGGACCGGGCAAGACCGTCCCGTTCTATGACCTGAGTGACGGACAACGTAGCTTGATTGCTCTGATAGCCGATATTGCGCGCCGCATGTGTATTCTCAATCCCCATATGGGAAAAGATGTCCTGACAAACACCAATGGCATCGTGATTATCGATGAACTGGACATCCATCTTCACCCAGCCTGGCAGCGCAATATTGCTCCTACGCTCAAAAAAGCATTCCCGAAAGTGCAATTCATTGCAACTAGCCACTCCCCCCAAATCATCGGAAGCCTGCAACCAGAAGAAGTCATTCTGTTGCATGACGGCAAAGGCTCTAACCCCAGAACGACCTATGGGATGGACTCCAGCAGCGTACTTGAAGAAATCATGGGCGTTACGCAACGCGCCCCGGAGATTGAAAAGCTACTGAACCAGCTATTTTCGACACTGGAAGATAACAATCTTGAACAGGCCAAGCAGCAACTTGAAGAGCTTAAGGCGCTGTCTCCAGACCTTCCTGAATATGCAAGAGCCCAAGCCCTGATAACTCGCAAAGAGATGATTGGCAGATGAGGAAAGTACTCAAGGGAATTGAGCCGCTGTCTTTTACAAACTGGAAAGCCAAAGCAGAAAGAGAAAACCGAAGGCTTACCTACAAATCATTGACCCGATCTGCTCCACAAAAGAAAAAAGAGGTTCATGAAAGCCTGCTAAGGGAGCAAGCCTATCTGTGCTGTTATTGCGGAGATGAAATATCCGAGCAGACCAGCCACATAGAACACTTTCGCCCGAAATCAGGATACAAGCATTTGCAGCTTGACTATAACAACCTGCATGCGTCCTGCTTGCGCGACGTGGGAGAGCTACAACAAATAGAACCTGACTACTTGCTGCACTGCGGCCACAAGAAAGGCAACCTCTTTGATGAAGCTCAGCATATTTCTCCACTGGATGAAAACTGCGAAAGCCGCTTTCAATATACGCTGAGTGGCGAAGTAAAACCGACAGACGCAGAGGATGAAGCCGCATCAAAAATGATCGAAATCCTCGCGCTTGATACCCTTCGACTGAATAATCGTCGGGAAGAAACGATGCTTGGCTTCTTCAATGACGACTTTTTGCTTACGGCAAGCAAAGAAGAACTACAAACAATCGCCCAACGCGCCCACGGACAACAAACACGCTTTTGCCACGTTATTGCCCGGTACGCCGAACAACTCCTCAGCGCCTGACCTGAATAAAAACGCCCGACAAAAGCCGGGCGTTTTCATGACTGCAATCACGAATTACTGGTGATACTGCGCCGAGAACTCGTGCACGGCTTCGATGAAGGCGCCCGCATTGGCCGGGTCGACTTCAGGGGTGATGCCGTGGCCGAGGTTGAAGACGTGGCCGGTGCCGCTGCCGTAGCTGGCCAGGATGCGTGCCACTTCCTGGCGGATGGCTTCAGGGCGTGCATAGAGGACGGTCGGGTCCATGTTGCCTTGCAACGCAACCTTGTGGCCGACGCGCTGGCGGGCTTCGCCGAGGTCGCAGGTCCAGTCCAGGCCCAGTGCATCGGCACCGGCATCGGCAATGCTTTCCAGCCACAGGCCGCCGCCTTTGGTGAACAGGATGACCGGCACCTTGCGGCCATCGTGCTCGCGGATCAGGCCGCTGACGATCTTGCGCATGTAAGCCAGCGAGAATTCCTGATACGCCGCAGCGGACAGGCTGCCGCCCCAGCTATCGAAGATCTGCACAGCCTGGGCGCCCGCCAGGATCTGACCATTGAGGTACGAGGTCACCGACTGCGCCAGCTTGTCGAGCAGCAGGTGCATGGCTTGCGGGTTTTCGTAGAGCATGGCCTTGGACTTGCGGAAGTCTTTCGACGAACCGCCTTCAACCATATAAGTGGCCAGCGTCCACGGGCTGCCGGAGAAACCGATCAGCGGAACACGGCCATTGAGCTCGCGGCGGATGGTGCTGACCGCATTCATCACATAGCCCAGGTCTTGCTGTGCATCGGGAATCGGCAGGGCTTCGATGTCGGCCAGGGTGCTGACGGTTTTCTTGAAGCGCGGACCTTCACCGGTCTCGAAGTACAGGCCCAGGCCCATGGCATCGGGAATGGTCAGGATATCGGAGAACAGGATCGCGGCATCCAGCGGATAGCGATCCAGCGGCTGCAACGTGACCTCGCAAGCGAACTCGGCGTTCTTGCACAGACTCATGAAATCGCCCGCCTTGGCACGGCTGGCGCGGTATTCAGGCAAGTAGCGACCGGCCTGACGCATCATCCAGACAGGCGTGACGTCTACGGGTTGCTTGAGCAGGGCACGAAGGAAACGGTCGTTCTTCAGGGCAGTCATGTCGGCATCCGCAAAAAAAGTGCGGGCATTTTCTCAGAGCTCGACACAAAAGGCACGGCAAGAGCCGTTTCTTTTCTCTATGGGGGTGATGAAGTTTTAAGCGACAAGCTTCAAGCGGCAAGCCAGAAGCAGAAAAACCTGCCTTGCTCACCGCTTGTAGCTTGTAGCTTGTAGCTTGTAGCTTTCAGCTGACGCCCTCAGACACCCAGATAATCCAGAATCCCTTCAGCCGCATTGCGGCCTTCGAAGATTGCGGTGACGACCAGGTCGGAGCCGCGCACCATGTCGCCGCCCGCGAAGATTTTCGGGTTGCTGGTCTGGTGCTTGAATTGCGACTGCTCCGGGGCGATGACGCGGCCCTGGCTGTCGGTGTTGATGCCGAACTGCTCGAACCATGGCGCCGGGCTTGGACGGAAACCGAAAGCGATGACCACGGCGTCGGCCGGGATGATTTCTTCGGAACCCGGAATCGGCTCGGGACTGCGGCGACCGCGGGCGTCAGGCTCGCCAAGGCGAGTCTCGACCACTTTCACACCTTCAACCTTGCCTTCACCCACGATGGCGATTGGCTGGCGGTTATAGAGGAACTTCACGCCTTCTTCCTTGGCGTTCTTCACTTCCTTGCGTGAACCCGGCATGTTTTCTTCGTCGCGACGATAGGCGCAGGTGACCGATTTGGCGCCCTGACGGATCGACGTACGGTTGCAGTCCATCGCGGTGTCACCACCGCCCAGTACCACGACTTTCTTGCCTTTCATGTCGACGAAATCTTCCGGCGACTTCTCGAAGCCCAGATTGCGATTGACGTTGGCGATCAGGAAGTCGAGCGCATCGTGTACGCCCGGCAGTTCTTCACCGGCAAAGCCACCTTTCATGTAGGTGTAGGTTCCCATGCCCATGAACACGGCATCGAACTCTTCAAGCAGTTGATCGACAGTGACGTCCTTGCCAACTTCGGTATTGAGGCGGAACTCGATACCCATGCCGGTAAACACTTCACGGCGATTGCTCAACACGCTTTTCTCAAGCTTGAACTCGGGAATACCGAAGGTCAGCAGACCGCCGATTTCCGGGTTCTTGTCGAAAACCACCGGCGTCACGCCACCACGCACCAGCACGTCGGCACAGCCCAGGCCCGCAGGACCTGCGCCAATGATCGCAACACGTTTGCCGGTCGGCACAACGCGAGACATGTCCGGACGCCAGCCCATGGCGAATGCGGTGTCGGTGATGTACTTCTCGACCGAACCGATGGTGACGGCACCAAAACCGTCATTGAGGGTGCAGGCACCTTCACACAGACGATCCTGAGGACATACGCGACCGCAGACTTCCGGCAGGGTATTGGTCTGGTGCGACAGCTCGGCGGCCGCCAGGATATTGCCTTCGGATACCAGCTTCAGCCAGTTGGGGATGAAGTTGTGTACCGGGCATTTCCACTCGCAATACGGGTTGCCGCAACCCAGGCAACGGTGGGCCTGATCGGCGGACTGCTGGGGCTTGAAGGGTTCGTAGATTTCCACGAACTCTTTCTTGCGCTGGCGCAGCAGCTTCTTCTTCGGATCTTTACGTCCGACCTCGATGAACTGGAAGTCGTTACTGAGACGTTCAGCCATACTCTGGAACCTCTAACGGCAGCCTCAAGCTACAAGCCTGAAGCTGCAAGAATCATGATCGCAGGCAATTCGCGCACTGCTGTTAACTTGCGGCTTGAAACTTGCCGCTTGCAGCTGTGCCTTATTGCGGATTCGCCCGGGTGCTGGAGAGCAGCGATTTCAGGTTGGCAGCCTTGGGCTTGACCAGCCAGAAACGGCGCAGGTAGTCGTCCAGGTTTTCGGCCAGGTTACGACCCCACTCACTGCCGGTTTCCTCGACATACTCGTTCAGCACGCTTTGCAGGTGAGTGCGATAGGCTTCCATCGACTCGCCGCTGATGCGCTGAATCTCGACCAGCTCATGGTTGACCTGGTCAACGAAGGTGTTGTCCTGGTCGAGCACGTAGGCGAAACCGCCCGTCATGCCGGAACCGAAGTTGTAGCCGGTCTTGCCCAGTACGCAGACGAAACCGCCGGTCATGTATTCGCAGCAGTGGTCGCCCGTGCCTTCCACGACGGCGTGAGCACCCGAGTTACGCACCGCGAAGCGCTCACCCGCAGTACCGGCAGCGAACAGCTTGCCGCCGGTCGCGCCGTACAGGCAGGTGTTGCCCACGATGGCGCTTTCATTGGTCTTGAACGGGCTGCCTTTAGGCGGAACGATAACCAGCTTGCCAGCGGTCATGCCTTTGCCGACGTAGTCGTTGGCATCGCCTTCCAGATACATGTTCAGGCCACCGGCGTTCCACACGCCGAAACTCTGCCCGGCAGTGCCTTTGAAACGGAAGGTGATCGGCGCCTTGTTCATGCCCTGGTTGCCGTGCAGCTTGGCGATTTCACCGGAGATCCGTGCGCCGATGGAACGGTCGCAGTTGCAGATATCCAGTTCGTACTCACCGCCACTCAGGGATTCGATGGCCGGTTTGGCCAGCTCCACCATCTTCTCGGCCAGCAGGCCCTTGTCGAACGGCGGGTTACGGTCCACCAGACTGAACTGTGGCTTGTCGGCAGGCACGTGGTCGCTGCCCAGCAGAGGCGTCAGGTCCAGATGCTGCTGCTTCTCGGTTTCGCCCGGCAGGATATCCAGCAGGTCGGTACGGCCGATCAGTTCTTCCAGAGAGCGAACGCCCAGTTTGGCCAGCCACTCGCGGGTTTCTTCAGCCACGTAGGTGAAGAAGTTGATCACCATATCGACGGTGCCGATGTAGTGGTCCTTGCGCAGTTTGTCGTTCTGGGTCGCTACGCCGGTGGCGCAGTTGTTCAGGTGGCAGATACGCAGGTATTTGCAGCCCAGGGCAATCATCGGCGCCGTACCGAAGCCGAAGCTTTCAGCACCGAGGATAGCGGCCTTGATCACGTCCAGACCGGTTTTCAGACCACCGTCAGTCTGTACCCGGACCTTGCCGCGCAAGTCGTTGCCGCGCAGGGTCTGGTGAGTCTCGGCCAGGCCAAGCTCCCACGGCGCACCGGCGTACTTGATGGACGTCAGAGGCGAAGCGCCTGTGCCGCCATCGTAGCCGGAAATGGTGATCAGGTCGGCATAGGCCTTGGCCACGCCAGCGGCGATAGTGCCAACGCCGGCTTCTGCTACCAGCTTGACCGAAACCAGTGCCGACGGGTTGACCTGTTTCAGGTCGAAAATCAGCTGCGACAAGTCTTCGATGGAATAGATGTCGTGGTGCGGCGGAGGCGAAATCAGAGTCACGCCCGGTACGGCATAGCGCAACTTGGCGATCAGGCCGTTGACCTTGCCACCTGGCAGTTGCCCGCCTTCACCCGGCTTGGCGCCTTGAGCGACCTTGATCTGCAGCACATCGGCATTGACCAGATACTCAGGCGTCACGCCGAAACGGCCAGTGGCGATCTGTTTGATCTTGGAACTGCGGATGGTGCCGTAGCGGGACGGGTCTTCGCCGCCCTCACCGGAGTTGGAACGGGCACCCAGGCGGTTCATCGCTTCGGCCAGGGCTTCGTGAGCTTCCGGCGACAGCGCGCCCAGGGAAATCCCGGCAGAGTCGAAACGCTTGAGAATCTCGCTCAGCGGCTCGACTTCGTCGATGTTCAGCGGCTGGTCGAGGGTCTTGACCTGGAACAGGTCGCGAATCATCGACACCGGACGCTTGTCCACCAGCGAGGTGTATTCCTTGAACTTGCTGTAGTCGCCCTGTTGCACGGCGGCTTGCAGGGTATTGACCACGTCCGGGTTGTAGGCGTGGTATTCGCCACCGAATACGAACTTGAGCAGGCCGCCTTGCTGGATCGGCTTGCGCGGGCTCCAGGCTTCGGCTGCCAGCGCCTTCTGTTCGGCTTCGATATCGACGAAACGGGCGCCTTTCAGGCGGCTCGGTACGCCACGGAAGCTGATATCGCAGACTTCCTCGGACAGGCCGATGGCCTCGAACAGTTGCGCGCCACGGTAGGACGCAACGGTGGAGATGCCCATTTTCGACAGAATCTTGAGCAGGCCCTTGGTGATGCCTTTGCGGTAGTTCTTGAAGACTTCGTAAAGGTCGCCCAGCACTTCACCGGTACGGATCAGGTCGCCCAGCACTTCGTAGGCCAGGAACGGATAGACCGCCGAAGCACCGAAGCCGATCAGCACGGCAAAATGGTGCGGGTCGCGGGCCGTCGCGGTTTCAACCAGGATGTTGCTGTCGCAACGCAGCCCTTTTTCGGTCAGACGGTGGTGAACAGCGCCGACCGCCAGGGAAGCGTGAGCAGGCAGTTTGCCCGGAGCAATATGACGGTCGCTCAGCACCAGCAAGGTACGGCCGGCACGGACAGCTTCTTCGGCCTGATCGGCGATGTTGCGAATCGCCGCTTCCAGACCGACGCTTTCGTCGTAGTTCAGGTCGATGATATGGCGCTCGAAACCCGGACGCTCCAGGTTCATCAGCGAGCGCCACTTGGCCGGGGAAATGACCGGCGAGCTGAGGATCACACGCGAGGCATGCTCGGGCGACTCCTGGAAAATGTTGCGCTCGGCACCGAGGCAGATTTCCAGCGACATGACGATGGCTTCACGCAGCGGGTCGATCGGCGGGTTGGTCACCTGCGCGAACTGCTGACGGAAGTAGTCGAACGGCGAGCGCACACGACGCGACAGTACCGCCATCGGCGTGTCGTCGCCCATGGAGCCGACCGCTTCCTGGCCCTGCTCACCCAGCGGACGCAGTACCTGATCGCGTTCCTCGAACGTGACCTGGTACATCTTCATGTACTGCTTGAGCTGTTCAGGGTTGTAGAAGGCCGAACCGTGGTCGTTGTCTTCCATGGTCGCCTGAATGCGCAAGGCGTTCTTGCGCAGCCATTGCTTGTACGGATGACGCGACTTCAAGCGGTTGTCGATGGCATCGGTGTCGAGGATCTGACCGGTCTCGGTATCCACCGCGAAGATCTGGCCCGGACCGACACGGCCCTTGGCAATGACGTCTTCAGGCTTGTAATCCCACACGCCGATTTCCGACGCCAGGGTGATGTAGCCGTTCTTGGTGGTGACCCAGCGAGCCGGGCGCAGACCGTTACGGTCGAGCAGGCAGACCGCATGGCGACCTTCGGTCATCACGACGCCGGCCGGACCATCCCACGGTTCCATGTGCATGGAGTTGTACTCATAGAACGCCCGCAGATCGGGGTCCATGGTTTCAACGTTCTGCCACGCTGGCGGAATGATCATCCGCACGCCACGGAACAGGTCGATGCCGCCGGTGACCATCAGTTCGAGCATGTTGTCCATGCTCGACGAGTCGGAACCCACGCGGTTGACCAGCGGGCCGAGCTCTTCCAGATCCATCAGATCGTTGGTGAACTTGGTACGACGCGCCTGCGCCCAGTTGCGGTTGCCGGTGATGGTATTGATCTCGCCGTTGTGGGCGAGGAAGCGGAATGGCTGAGCCAGCGGCCATTTCGGCAGGGTGTTGGTCGAGAAGCGCTGGTGGAACACACAGATCGCGGTTTGCAGGCGCTCGTCGTTCAGGTCAGGGAAGAATGCCGTCAGGTCGCGCGGCATCATCAGACCTTTATAGATGATGGTCTTGTGCGAAAAGCTGCAGACGTAATGGTCGGCATCGGCAGCGTTGGCCACCGACGAACGGCGACGGGCACTGAACAGCTTGATGGCGAATTCCTGATCACTCAGGCCTTCCGCACCGATAAATACCTGCTCGATCTTCGGCAGACGCTCAAGAGCCAGACGGCCCAGTACGCTGGTGTCGATCGGCACCTGACGCCAGCCGACCAGAGTCAGGCCTTCGGCGAGGATTTCGCGATTCATGTTCTCGCGAGCGATGTCAGCCTTGGTGTCGTCCTGATTGAGGAACACCATGCCCACGGCATACTGGCGAGGCAGATCAGCACCAAAGTGTTCCTTGGCGACCGCACGCAGGAATGCATCGGGCTTCTGAATCAACAGGCCACAACCGTCACCGGTCTTGCCGTCGGCGTTGATACCGCCACGGTGGGTCATGCAGGTCAGGGCTTGAATAGCCGTCTGCAACAGGTGATGACTGGGCTCGCCCTGCATATGAGCGATCAGGCCGAAGCCGCAGTTATCCTTGAATTCATCTGGTTGGTATAGACCGGCTTTCATAGACACTTTCTCACCAGGCTGCCTCTATGCGAGGCAAATTTCTTTTCAATTCAATCAATTACCTGTCACGCCGAACGTACGCCGGCTTCGGAGAGGCAAAACGGAGGTCATTGTACACAGCGACACAAAGGCCCACAAATTTAACGGCGAAAAGCCGAAAATCAATGTCGCATTTATGAAGGTTTTATAGTTGAGCACTGTGCTAGTCAAAGTATTTTTCAATATTCTGACCGAAGCGACCGAAACGTCAGGGCGTTTGTAACGCAGACACTGCAAGGCGCGCCGCCAGAAGCGGCACGTCGGAGCAGGTAAATCGGGTTTGCCGGGTGAGCGGCCTGGATAAGGCCGCTGCGACTTCAGCGACTGGCGCCGAGCTCTTGTTGGATGCTGGCGACAGTACGGGGCCAAGGTTTACCAGCCTGAACCTTTGCTGGCAAGACTTTGATGGCTGCAAGGGCTGCAGCGCGGTCCGAAAAATTACCGTATGTCACGACATACAGGGGCTTGCCCTGCAGTGTTTTCTTGAAGTAACGGTACTCGCCGCCCTGCTCGGCAACATAGGCCTGGGCCGTTGCTTCCGAGCTGGTGCCCAGGATCTGCACCACATAATGCCCTGGCGCCTGACCGCTGTACCAGTTGCCACCAGCAGCCGGTTTGGCAGCCGCTGCGGCCGGTTTCTCGGCAGGTTTGGCGGCTGGAGCTGCTGCGGGGGCCGGCTTGGCCGTGGCGACCTGAGTCGGGGCTGGCGCAGGAGCAGGCTTGGCGGCCGGAGCCACCGGCGTTGCCGCCGCAGGAGCCGGAATGGAAGAGCGAGGCACGGCACCGGCCTGCGCACCGGCAGGTGGCGCAGTGGTGGTTACCGTGGCCGGCTGGGCTGGAGAGCCCATTGGCACTGCATCTTCGTCGGTTTCACCGGCGCCTGCCGCCTCGGCCAGAGGGCCGCGCATCACAGGTTGCGAGTTCCCCACCAGCGGCAGAGGCATCGGCTGCGAGTTACCCGCAAACTCGATGGCAGGACCGCCATTGTTGGATTGCTGGTTCGCAGGCGTGCCCTGACCCAGTGGCAACTGGGCCTGGGCCGGCGCATTGGCTGGCGCGGCGCTCTTGTCGCCACGGCCAGGGATCAGCACTGCGGCTGCCACTGCGACCACGACAACTGCGCCAAGGGCCAGTACGTGTTTTTTCGGCATGTTGAACCCCACACTTGGGCGCTTGACCGCGGAACGACTCGCGATCATCGCCTCGATCATTGAATCGCGGGCAACCTGGTTGATATTTCCAGGCCAGCCATCGGACTGTTCATGGATATCGGTAATCTGCTCGGCAGTGAACAACGCGATTCCTTGCCCTGCACCTTCCAGACGTTGAGCCAGATATTCCCGGGTTTCTTCTTCGGTATAAGGTTGCAACTCGATGACATGAAAGCGCTCGCCTTCGACATCACCCTGCAGGTCGGCACACAACTGATCGAGACGATCGATCAGCGACGGCTCGCCAAACAGGAACACATGAGGACGCCCTTCAGGCGTGCCTGCGGCCAGACCCAGCAACGCTTCGAGCGCCGAATCGCCAAGTTGTTCCGCATCGTCCACCAGCAGATAGACTTCCTGCCCGGTCAGCGCGAGCTGTACGACCTGCGCCAGGATCGCCTGCATTTCAGCCTGGGCGACAATCAGCGCCTGGGCGACCTGCTGCAGTACGCCTGCCGCATCGCTGGCGCCACGCGCCGAAATGACCACGCTCTGCACCGACTGCTTGTTGGTGCTGGCTACCAGCGCCTGGCGCAGCAAGGTCTTGCCGCTGCCCTGAGGGCCGGTGACGGCAAGCAGCAACTGGCTGTAACGAGCCAGGTGATGAAGCTGACCCAGCACCGACTTGCGCTGGGCAGGGAAAAACTTGAAGCCAGGTACCCGCGCTGCAAAGGGGTCATGACTCAACTGATAATGGCCGAGGAAAGCCTCGTCGGCATGCAAACTAGTCATGGGTTTTCCGTTAACCTCTAAGCTGATCCACCAGAGCGCGGTAATCCGCCCTCAGAGTGGCCTGTAGTACTTCTTTTGGATAATCGTCCGTGATAACCGCTTCACCCATCTGACGCAGAAGCACCAGACGCAGGCGACCATCGATCACTTTCTTGTCGATCGCCATGTGTTCAAGAAAATCGTTTTCCGTCATGTCCTGTGGCGGCACAACCGGCAACCCTGCACGTTGCAACAGGCGGATACCGCGATCACGCTCCTGGGTGGTGATCCAGCCAAGACGCGAAGACATTTCCAGAGCCATGACCGTACCGGCGGAAACCGCCTCGCCATGCAGCCAGACACCATAGCCCATATGAGTTTCGATGGCGTGGCCAAAAGTGTGACCCAGGTTCAAGGTTGCCCTGACACCGGACTCTCGCTCATCGGCACCCACCACCAGCGCCTTGGCGGCGCATGAGCGCTCGATGGCGATGGTCAGGGCCTTCTGGTCCAGGCCGCGCAACTGGTCGACGTGCTCTTCGAGCCAGGTCAGGAACGGCTCGTCGCAGATCAGGCCGTACTTGATGACTTCAGCCAGCCCGGCGGACAGTTCACGCTCAGGCAGGGTGTTGAGTGTGGTGGTATCGATCAGCACGACGCCAGGCTGATAGAAAGCCCCCACCATGTTCTTGCCCAGCGGATGGTTGATGCCGGTCTTGCCGCCTACCGACGAATCCACCTGGGACAACAGCGTGGTCGGGATCTGGATGAAATTCACGCCACGCTGATAACAGGCGGCAGCAAATCCGGCCATGTCGCCGATCACACCGCCACCGAGGGCGATCACCGTCGTGCGGCGGTCGTGCCGCGCCGTGAGCAGGCCATCGAAGATGGTTTGCAGGGTTTCCCAGTTCTTGAACGCTTCGCCGTCAGGCAACACCACTGACAGGACGTTGTACCCCACCAGCGTTCGCGTCAATCGTTCGAGATAAAGAGGAGCCACCGTGGTATTGGAAACGATAGCCACCTGCCGCCCGACGATATGCGGGATCAGGAGCTCCGGCTTGTCCAGAAGGCCTTCGCCAATATGAATCGGGTAGCTACGCTCACCAAGCTCGACCTTAAGTGTCTGCATGTGTCCCCACATTGATTAACGATTGGGCGTTGCGCATGTTTTCCCATGCGCCAGGACAGCCAATGGCTGTCGCTGTTTTGATGGTCGCCGAGGATAGCGCATTTTCGTCTGCGCTTTAACGGGGAGGAAGCTCTGCCAAGCGGGCAAGTATGTCAAGAACGACCATACGGGGTGGCCGTTCATCGGTTTCAACCACCAGATCGGCGATTTCCCGATACAGCGGATCACGAATGGCCAGCAATTCACCCAATACACGGGCCGGATCGGCAGTACGCAGCAAGGGACGATTGCGGTCACGAGCCGTGCGCCCGACCTGCTGTTCGACCGATGCGTGCAGATACACCACACGCCCACCGGCATGCAGTGCCTGACGGTTTTCGCTGCGCATGACGGCTCCGCCGCCCGTCGCCAGAACGACGCCATCGGATTCACACAGCTCTGCAATCATCGCCTGCTCGCGGTCGCGAAAGCCGGGCTCGCCTTCCTTGTCGAAAATCCACGGAATATTTGCGCCCGAGCGCAACTCGATTTCCTTGTCGGAATCCTTGAACGGTAGGCGCAGCTCTTTGGCAAGCAAACGGCCGATGGTGCTTTTACCAGCCCCCATCGGCCCTACAAGTATTAAATTTCGCACAGAATCAACGACTCACAGCAATCGCCTGGTTGTTCATGATACGCGGAGTCAGAAATACCAACAGCTCGGATTTCGCTTCTGAAACCGTATCTCGACGGAAAAGGCGGCCAAGATACGGTACATCGCCAAGAAATGGCACTTTCTCTACAACTTTACTTTGTGTGTTGGAGAACACGCCACCGATCACGATCGTCTCGCCATCGGAAACCAGCACCTTGGCATTGACCTCGTTTTTCTTGATCGGAGGTACACCCAGCACGGCATTGAGGTAGTCCGGCTCATCCTTGGTGACCTTGACCTCCATGATGATGCGGTTGTCCGGCGTGATCTGCGGCGTCACTTCCAGCGACAGGGACGCTTCCTTGAAACTCACGGTTGTGGCGCCGCTGGAGCTGGATTCCTGATAAGGGATTTCCGTACCTTTGAGGATCTTGGCGGTTTCCTTGTCGGAAGTGACCACCTTGGGCTGGGAAACGATTTCACCGTTGCCGGTCTTCTCCATCGCGCTCAGCTCAAGATCGAGCAACGTGTTATTGGTGACGAAAGCGATACCAATCCCGGAAGTCGCACTACCGGCACCCAGGTCGACAAACGGTGTATTGGCACCCAGGTCACTGCCGGTATTGCCCGCCTCGTCACCATTATCGTCAAGACCGTAGGTGTTCCAGTTGCCACTGCCGACCTTGGTCCCACCCCAGCGCACACCCAGCGCCTTGTCGTAATCGACGTTGGCTTCGACGATGCGCGCCTCGATCATCACCTGACGCACCGGAATATCCAGTTGAGACACGATGCGGCGCAGTTCGTCGAGGCGGTCCTGGGTCTGGTAGGCAATGATATTGTTGGTACGCTCATCCACGGTGATCGAACCACGCTCGTCGGCTTTCGACTCGACGCTGGTCACCGACTGGAACAGCTTGGCGATGTCGGCTGCCTTGGCGTAGTTGACCTGCAGAAGCTCGCGACGCAACGGCGCCAGTTCGGAAATCTGCTTGAGGGATTCCAGCTCCTGACGCTCACGGGCAGCAATTTCATCAGCCGGTGCGACCAGCAGGACACTGCCCACCTTGCGCTTGTCCAGGCCCTTGGTCTTGAGCACCAGATCCAGCGCCTGATCCCACGGCACATTCTGCAGGCGCAGGGTAATACCGCCCTGAACCGTGTCACTGGCCACCAGGTTCAGGTTGGTGAAATCGGCAATCAGTTGCAGCACCGAGCGCACATCGATGTCCTGGAAATTCAGCGACAGTTTTTCACCGGTGTAGACCGGTTTGTCGGCAGCACGACGGTCCAGGTCTTCGTTGGTCAGGGGACGCACGCTGATGGTCAGCTTGTTTTCGGTCTGGTAGGCCGAGTAGTCGAAAGCGCCCGAAGGCTCGATGCTGATGCTCGCCTTGTCGCCGGAAGTCGTGGCGCTCACGAACTGCACAGGCGTGGCGAAATCCTTGACGTCCAGCCTGACCCGCAGCGGCTCGGGCAACTGGGTCTTGGCAAAGTCGACACGAATCTTGCCGCCCTGCTCCTGAATGTCCGGAGAGATTCCAGGACTGCTCAGGTCGATGACCACATTGCCCTCACCCAGCTCGCCGCGCTGGAAGTCGATATTCTTGATGGCTTTCACACCAGCCGGCACATAAGGCCGCGCTGCTGCCGGAGCTGGCGTCGGGACGGCGACTCGTGGCGCTCCCATGGCCGTGCTCGGCTGGGAGGATTGCGCAGCGGCGGCGCCCTGGCCGACAACCACGAACAGGTTATTGCCTTCGACACGGGAGCTGTAGGGAGACAGCGTCGTCATGTTGATGATGACCCGCGTGCGGTCCTGGGCCTGAACCACCACGACACTGCGCGCATTGCCCGCACCCAGATCACGACTCTTGGTTGCCAGCTGGCTGGTCACACCCGGCAGGTCCAGCGCGATGCGCGCCGGCTGTTCGGTGGTATAGCCGCGCGGCGCAGGAACCGGAGAATCGAAGGAAAGCTTCAGTTCGATCCGGTCACCTGGCAAGGCTGCGACATCCAGCGTTTTGAGATTGGCTGCCTGGAGAACCGGCGAAAGCATCGCTATCCCTAGCGAAACGCCGATAATCGAGAGAATCCTGATCATGATGAATTTCCGTTGTGCGGTGTTAAGCATGCTTGGCCTTGCCCACTTCATGAGCGTTCTTTGAGGGAAATACTGCGCGGCCTTTCAAGCCAGGCCCCCTCTCCATCAGGAACTATTTCAATGACATCGACCTGCGCATCGCTGACCGACACAATCCGGCCGTTATTACGGCCCAGATAATCACCCACTTTTACGCGATGAACCCCTCCGGCACCGCGCAACAAGGCGAATGTACCCGATTCGTTGCCAATGGTTCCGACCATCTCGAAGGATTCGATATTGAATCCCTCGAGAAACTGCCTGACCCGCGTTTCGTCCGGCTTGACCAGCCGTGAGCCTTTCTGGCGATTGAGCAGATCGATCTTCACCGGAGGCTGGAACGGGCTGCGCAGATTGGCCGCGTTGTAGGTAAAGGTTTCATAGGGCCGGAACTTGGGCAATGGATCGATATTGCCTGAAGGACGCGTCTTGACCTCATCGACGAATGCGCTGAGATCCGCGAACTCCTGATCGTTATCGCACCCGGCCAGCCCCATCAGGACCACACTGACGCACAACAGTCGCGCCGCCCTCATTTCTTCAGCCCTTCATCGTTGTAGCGGTAGGTCTTGGCCAGAATGTTCATGCGCAGCTTGGTCTGGGATTTGGGGTCGACCGGTTTGATCTCGAAGTCATGCAGCGTCACGATGCGCGGCAGGCTGGCAACGCCACTGACGAATGTCGCAAGGTCGTGATAACCGCCCACCACCGTGATCTGGATGGGTAGCTCGATATAGAACTGCTGAACACCCTCGGGCAACAGCTTGATTTCCTCGAACTCCAGACCGCTTCCCAGACCTGTGCGAGTGATGTCTTCGAGCAGGCCCGGCACCTCGGTGTCACTGGGCAATTGCCGCAACAGTGCGCCGAAGGTGTTTTCCATTTCTTCCATCTGTTTCTTGTAAGGCTCCAGGTTCGCGGCCTGGAAAGCCTTGGTCGACACCTGCTCGCGCAGCATCAGTTCGTTGGCCTGGGCACCTTCGAGCCGGGTTTCCAGCTCCTGGATGAAAAGGAAATAACCCAGCGCAAACACCAGCACCATCACCAGCACGCCGGAGATGGCCTTGACCGCTGCGGGCCAGGAGCCCAGGTTGTTGAGGTCCAGGTCATTGAGGTCGACCCGGCGAAGCCCTTCCAGCCATTCGGCAAAATTCATGGCTTGGCTCCTTCAACCACAGCAGCAGGCTGGGTCTGGCGGACCGTCAGTTGAAAGACGTTTGCCTGATCCACTGCACCCGCCGTGGTTGCCTTGACCTCGGTCAGGCTTGGCGAGGCGAGCCAGTCGGAGGCCTCCATGTTGCGCATCAGGTCCGAAACCCGGTTGTTGGACTCGGCAGCCCCACTGATGGAAATCAATTTGTCGGTCATTTTCACATCTGAAAAATAAACGCCATCGGGCAAGGTCCGCGCCAGCTGATCGAACACCCGGCCAATGATCGGACGGTTGCCCTGCAAGTCCTGGATGATCTTCATCCGCTCCAGCAACTGTTTGCGCCGGGCTTTCAGGTCGCTGATTTCCTTGATGCGGATATCGAGTTGGGCGATTTCCTTCTGGATGAATGCGTTGCGCGCTTCCTGATAAGTGATCGCGTTGTTGATGTAGCGATCCAGCAGAAACAGCGCGCCCACCGAGAAAACCAGTACGCAGGCCAGCGCCGTCAGAAAGCGTTTCTTGCGTTCTTCGCGAAGCTCTTCACGCCACGGTAAAAGGTTGATCCGTGCCATTAGTCGAAGCTCCTCAAGGCAAGACCGCAGGCGATCATCAATGCGGGAGCATCACTGGCCAATGCACCGGCGTTGACCTTGGAACTCAGGGCCATGTCGGCAAAAGGGTTGGCGACCAGGGTTGGCGTACCAAGACGTTTCTGGATCAAGTGCTCAAGTCCTGGAATGGAAGCCGTACCGCCCGCCAGCATGATGTAGTCGACGGTGTTGTACTGCCCGGCGGCAAAGAAAAACTGCAGCGAGCGGGACACTTGCTGAACCAGGGCATCCTTGAAGGGGTTCAACACTTCGCTGACGTAATCGTCGGACAGCCCGCCCTGCTTCTTCGCAAGCCCCGCTTCTTCCATGGACAGGCCATAGCGACGCTGGATTTCCTCGGTCAGCTGGCGCCCACCGAACAATTGCTCACGTGTATAGATGATGCGCCCGTGATGCAGCACGCTCAGGGTGGTCATGGTTGCGCCGATGTCCACCACGGCAACGGTCAGTTGATCGTGATCATTGCCCAACTGGGCAGACAGCAGGCCGAAAGAACGCTCCAGCGCGTAGGCCTCCACATCGACGACACGGGCCGTCAGCCCGGCCAGCGCCAATGCGGCCTCACGCACTTCCACGTTTTCCTTGCGGCAGGCGGCCAGCAGCACTTCGACGCGCTCGGGATTGCGCGCCGAATAGCCCTGGACTTCAAAATCGATGGCGACTTCTTCGAGGGGATAGGGAATGTACTGGTCAGCTTCAAGCTTGAGCTGGTTTTCCATATCGTCGTCGGACAGACCGGCGTCCATCTCGATGGTCTTGGTGATGACCGCCGAGCCCGCCACGGCGACCGCCACTATTTTGGCGTTCGTCTTGGCCTTGACCAGCACCCGCGACAACGCCTGGCCGACCCCTTCGAGTTCGGCAATATTCTTTTCGACGACGGCATTGGCCGGCAGCGGTTCGACCGCATAAGACTCGACCTTGTAACGAGTGCCGGAACGACTCAACTCAAGGAGTTTTACCGAGGTAGAGCTAATATCGATCCCTAGAAGGGTGTTGGCCTTCTTACCGAAGAGTTCGAACACAACCAGTATTCCTATGAGTTTTCCGCCACTTACGGCGTAATTTTTGGCCTGCGCCATTGTCAACAGCCTTGACAGTAGCGCAAATCACGCCTGGAGACGAAAAATGCTTATAATGCCCGGCGGTTTTTTCGTTTAACAAAGCTTCAAGGCGTGTTCGTTTGTAAATGCCTGCGCTCAACCCATTCTTTTTTGTGGAAATCCAAAAGCCTTGATACGCCTGCTGAAGTTTATCTGGTGGTCTCTCGTAGCAGTATTTTGCGGCCTGCTGCTCGCGCTGAGCGGTGCATTCCTTTATCTGAGCCCGAACCTGCCCTCTGTCGAAGCGCTGAAGAGCATTCAGTTGCAGATTCCCCTGCGCGTCTACAGCAGCGACGGCAAGCTGATCGCCGAGTTTGGCGAGATGCGCCGCACCCCTATTCGCTTCGCCGAAATCCCGCCCAATTTCATCAACGCCCTGCTGTCGGCCGAAGACGACAACTTCGCCAATCACTACGGCGTCGACCCAAGCAGCCTGATGCGCGCCGCCACCCAACTGGTGAAAAGCGGCCATATTCAATCAGGCGGCAGTACCATCACAATGCAGGTCGCGAAAAACTTTTTCCTGACCAGCGAAAGAAGCTTTTCACGTAAAACCACCGAAATTCTCCTTGCCTTGCAAATCGAGCGCCAACTGACCAAGGATGAAATCCTTGAGCTGTACGTCAACAAGATCTACCTGGGCAACCGAGCCTATGGCATCGAGGCTGCGGCGCAAGTCTACTATGGCAAATCGATTCGCGATGTAAGCCTTGCGCAAATGGCCATGATTGCCGGCCTGCCAAAAGCACCTTCACGCTTCAACCCGCTGGCCAACCCGGCTCGGGCCAAGGAACGTCGCGACTGGATCCTGGGGCGCATGTACCGACTGGGCAAGATCGACCAGAACGCTTATCAGGCCGCTCTCAACGAGCCTCTCAACGCCAGCTACCACGTCCCGACGCCGGAAGTCTACGCGCCCTACATCGCCGAAATGGCCCGTGCCGAAATGGTCGGTCGCTACGGCAGCGAAGCCTATACCGAAGGCTTCCGCGTCACCACTACTGTTCCGAGCGACCTTCAGGAGCACGCCAACAAGGCTGTGCAGCAAGGGCTGATCGAATACGACCAGCGCCACGGCTATCGCGGCCCGGAAAGCCGTTTCCCGGGCATGACGCCTGCCGGCTGGGCTCAGGAACTGACCAAACAGCGCACGATCAACGGCCTGGAGCCTGCCATTGTCACGCAGGTCGATAAAAACGGCATCCGCGTCCTGACCCGCAACGGCGAGAAAGAAGAAAACGTCGAGTGGAGCAGCATGAAATGGGCTCGCCCTTACCTGAACACCAACAGTCTGGGGGCCAATCCACGCCAACCGGCTGACGTGGCGCATGTGGGCGATCTGGTCCGCCTGCTGCGTCAGGAAGACGGCTCGCTGAAATTCAGTCAAATTCCCGCCGCTCAGAGCGCGCTGGTTTCTCTGGATCCGCAGAATGGCGCCATTCGTGCGCTGGTCGGTGGCTTTGCCTTCGAGCAGAGCAATTACAACCGCGCCATGCAGGCCAAGCGTCAACCGGGTTCGAGCTTCAAGCCTTTCATCTACAGTGCCGCTCTGGACAACGGTTATACCGCTTCGAGCCTGGTGAACGATGCGCCTATCGTGTTCGTCGACGAATACCTGGACAAGGTCTGGCGTCCGAAGAACGACACCAACACCTTCCTCGGCCCGATCAGGCTGCGCGAGGCGCTCTACAAGTCCCGCAACCTGGTTTCGATCCGTCTGCTGCAGGCCCTGGGTATCGATTCCACCATGGACTACATCACTCGCTTCGGATTCGCCAAGCAGGACCTGCCGCGCAACCTGTCGCTGGCACTGGGCACCGCAACCCTGACGCCGATGGAAATCGCCACCGGCTGGAGTGCATTTGCCAACGGCGGCTATAAAGTCAACCCGTACCTGATCCAGAAGATCGAGAACCGTGACGGTCAGACGCTGTTCCTGGCCAATCCGGCCAGCGTTCCGGCCACAGAGGCCAAGACAGCAGCCAACACCTCGACCTTCGCGATCCATGACAGTCCGGGCCTGACCACCACGTCCCCGACATCCGCCACAGAGCCACAGGCACCTGTGGTTGCAGAGCGAATCGTCGACAGTCGCACGACCTACATCCTCAACAGCATGCTGCAGGATGTGATCAAGCGCGGCACAGGGCGTCGCGCACTCTCCATGAACCGGCCGGATATCGCGGGCAAGACCGGTACGACCAACGAATCCAAGGATGCGTGGTTCTCCGGCTATAACGCGGATTACGTGACAACGGTCTGGACGGGCTTCGACCAGCCGGAAAGCCTCGGACGCCACGAGTTTGGCGGTACGGTCGCCCTGCCGATCTGGATGGACTACATGAGCGCAGCCCTCAAGGACAAGCCGCCGCATCAACAGGCCGAACCGGATGGCATCCTCAGCCTGCGGGTCGACCCTGTGAGTGGCCGCGCCGCGACCCCGAGCACGCCCAATGCGTTCTTCGAGCTGTTCAAGAGCGAAGACACGCCTCCAAGCGTGAACGAACTGGGCGGCAGCGTACCGGGCAGCCCGCTGCCAGCAGACGAGTCGGCACCGATCGATCTGTTCTGACGGCCCTCTCGCAGATGAATGCGCTCCTGCTGCAGGAGCGCATTCACAATCAAGCCACTCGGCCAAAAACCCCTTACATCTCGCATCACTTAATGGCAACGTACGTCTCTGCATTCATTGATGAGCAAGACCGTGCCAGCCAGCCCTCTGCACCCATCCTCGGCAAACCGTTTCGTCCCGGCTTCAGGCCTGGGTAATCCGCACCTGCAAACCTTGTGGGGACCGCTGTGGCGCAAACGAACCCTGCTTGCCCGTACACGGGAGCGCATGTGGCTGGAGGACGGGGACTTTCTCGATATGGACTGGCATGGCCCCCATGAGGCCGATGCACCACTGGTGCTGGTCCTGCACGGGCTGACCGGATCGTCGAATTCGCCTTATGTGGCAGGTCTGCAAAAGGCAATGGCTTCCCAAGGCTGGGCCAGCGTGGCGCTGAACTGGCGCGGCTGTTCGGGTGAGCCGAATCTGTTGTCGCGCAGCTATCACTCCGGCGCCAGCGAAGACCTGGCAGAAGTCATTGCCCACCTGCGGGCCTTGCGCCCTCTGGCGCCGCTTTATGCCGTGGGTTATTCCCTGGGCGGCAACGTTCTGCTCAAGCACCTGGGCGAATCCGGCGCAGAGAGCGGGTTGCTGGGCGCGGTGGCCGTCTCGGTGCCATTCCGGCTTGACGAGTGCGCCAACCGTATCGGCCAGGGCTTTTCCAAGGTCTATCAACGGCACTTCATGCGCGAAATGCTGGCTTATATCCGGGACAAGCAACGCCGCTTCCAGCATGAAGGGATGAGCGAAGGCCTGGCAGAACTGGCCGCCCTGGGCTCGTTGGAGAATATGCGCACGTTCTGGGATTTCGATGGCCGGGTGACAGCGCCGCTGCATGGTTTCGCCAATGCCGAGGACTATTATCGCCGGGCGTCGAGCCGGTATTTTCTGGGCCAGATTCGCACACCGACACTGATCATCCAGGCCGCAGACGACCCTTTCGTCTTTATCCACAGCCTGCCCGAACCCGACGAGCTTTCAGCGTGTACGGAGTTCGAGTTGCAGGCCAGGGGCGGGCATGTGGGGTTTGTCGATGGCTCGCTGAAAAACCCCGGTTATTATCTGGAGCGGCGCATTCCGCACTGGCTGAGCCTGGCGTATGAGCGCGACAAGACTGTTCGCGGATGAATCCCGGGACAGAAACCAGCTCTTGTGGGAGTTCGCCCGCCGCCCCGGCGCCGCGCTGTCGCGTAGCAAACAGGTAGGAGCGCGCTTGCCCGCGACCGAGTGCGAAGCGCTCGCAAAATCCACGACTGCTACGCAGCCGGTCGCGGGCAAGCGCGCTCCTACAATGCCGCATGTTCCATCTTGTTTGATGAGAGGCAGCTTGCTGGCGACAGGGTCATGCTCCCGTCGCAACCTCACGACCGGGATCGGTAATCCATTCGCTCCACGAACCTGCATACAGCGTCCCCAGTGGATAACCTGCCAGACACAGGGCAAACAGGTTATGGCAGGCCGTCACACCTGAACCGCAGTAGGCGACCAGATCCTTCGGCGAACGATCCTGTAACGTCTCGGCAAAGCGCTGTCTGAGCTGATCGGCGGGCAGAAAGCGTCCGTCAGGCCCCAGGTTTTCGTTGAAGGCGACGCACTGCGCACCCGGAATATGCCCGGCAACCGGGTCAATGGGCTCCACTTCACCGCGAAAACGGGCTTCGGCGCGCGCATCGATCAGGGTCAGTTCCGGGCGTCCGAGGCGGCCTTGCAGACGGCTGGCATTGAGCACCAGCGACATGTCGGGCTCCCCCGTGAAGGTGCCGGGTTTGTTGCCGGGCGCGTCCAGACTCAGCGGCAGGCCCGCCGCGTGCCAGGCTTTCAGACCGCCATCGAGCAGGTAGACACCCTCGCGCTTGCCCAGCCACGCCAGCAGCCACCAGGCACGGGCCGCAAAGGCTCCGGGGCCGTCGTCATAGAGCACGATTTCGCTGTCCGGGTTGATGCCCCATGCCTGAAAGCGACGCAACAGCGCCTCAGGGTCCGGCAAGGGATGGCGTCCGGTCTTGCCCTTGGTGACCGGACCACTGAGGTCACGCTCCAGGTCCGCGAAAGACGCACGATCGATATGACCCTGAGCGTAACTGCGCTGCCCGTAATCGGGATCTTCCAGAGCAAAGCGGCAATCGAGAATCACCAGCCCGGGCTCTCGCTGGCGGGCAGCCAATTGCTGAGGGCTGATCAGTTGCGCGATGGACATGACTCACTCCTGTAAGCAGAAAAGCGAATAGTGGGTGCTGACGATGACTCTCAGCCGACTTCCCCCAGCACCTTGGGCAGGGCCGTATAAAAAGCAGCGCACAAGGCACTGAATTCTTCACGGGCCTCGGCGCTGATGTAGCCATACTCCAGCATAAGCACCTGATAGACACCGCGTCGAATGGCATCTTCGTTCAAGTGCGTGGAATGTTCACGTGTGGTGCACAGGAAACGCACCCAGGAGGTGAGGATGATCCAGGTATTGAGGGTCAGCGATTCGACCTGCGCCTTGTCCATGTTCAGGATACCAGCCTCGACGAAAGCACTGTAAATCGCCATGGCCTGGGTCAGGGAGCGCTGGGAAAAACGCCGATAGCGGGTCGCCATTTCCGGGTCGCAAGCCAGCAGGTGCTCAAGGTCGCGATGCAGGAACCGGTAACGCCACATGCCGTCGAGTATCGCCAGCAAGTAGTTACGCTTGTCTTCGACCGTCGGCTGCCGCCCCTTGGGAGGAAACAGAAACCCATCCACCAACGCTTCATACTCGTTGAACAGCGAGGCGATGATCGCCTGCTTGTTGGGGAAGTGGTAATAGAGATTGCCCGGAGAAATTTCCATGTGCGCGGCAATGTGATTGGTGCTTACGCTACGCTCACCCTGCTGATTGAACAGCTCCAGACTGACCTGCACGATACGTTCACGGGTTTTGATACGTGGAGCCATACTCAGCTCGATCCCTCGGGTATGTTGGTGGGGAATGGTAGCGCAAGCGGTCGGCATAGATGCAGCGATGTACGTGAAACCTCAGGGACAAGGGGACACAGGCCATTTGACTTTATAGAGCAACAGCTCTAAAACACTCGAAAAATCCAGCAAGGAACGCCCCGCATGCCTGACGCACCGTCTTTTTCCAGCGAACTGGAACACACGTTCGCTCTCCAGCGTCAGGCGTTCGCAGCCAACCCGATGCCCTCGGCAGCGCAACGCTCCCAGTGGCTCAAGAGCCTGGGTGAACTGCTCAGCGAGCATCGGCAGGCATTGATCGACGCCATCAGCAGCGACTTCAGCCACCGCAGCGCCGACGAAACCCTGCTGGCCGAGTTGCTGCCAAGCCTGCTGGGCATCCGGGATGCGCGCAAACGGCTCAAGCAATGGATGAAGCCCTCGCGCCGTCATGTAGGCCTGGCCTTTCAACCTGCCTCGGCCAAAGTGGTGTATCAGCCTTTGGGTGTGGTCGGGGTTATCGTGCCCTGGAACTACCCGCTGTTCCTGGCCATCGGCCCGTTGATTGGCGCCCTGGCGGCCGGCAATCGCGTGATGCTCAAGCTCAGCGAATCCACACCTGCCACGGGCGATCTGCTCAAGCGCCTGTTCGCGCGGATCTTTCCCGAAGACCTGATCGCCGTGGTACTGGGCGAAGCCGAGGTGGGCATGGCCTTCTCCAGACTGCCGTTCGATCACCTTCTGTTTACCGGCGCGACCAGCATCGGCAAGCATGTCATGCGTGCTGCAGCGGAAAACCTGACGCCGGTCACGCTGGAACTGGGCGGCAAATCTCCCGTGATTGTGTCCCGGGATGTCCCGCTCAAGGACGCCGCCGAGCGCATTGCGTTCGGCAAGACCTTGAATGCCGGACAGACCTGCATCGCACCGGACTACGTGCTGGTGCCGCAGGATCGGATGCAGGGTTTCGTCGAAGCCTACAGGCAAGCGGTACAGGGCTTTTACCCGACACTGGCTGACAACCCGGACTACACGGCGATCATCAATCAGCGACAACTGGCGCGGCTGAATCACTACCTGGAAGACGCCACCAGCAAAGGCGCCGAGGTGATCGCCCTTTACGATCAGGGACAGGCGCAGCGCATGCCGTTCAGTCTCTTGCTCAATGTCAGCGATGACATGCTGGTCATGCAGGATGAGATTTTCGGGCCGCTGCTGCCTATCGTGCCCTACAGACACCTCGATGAAGCCTTTGCCTACATCAATCAGCGCCCTCGTCCGCTGGCGCTCTACTACTTCGGCTACAACAAGGCCGAGCAGCAAAAAGTGCTGGAACAGACTCACTCCGGCGGCGTCTGCCTGAACGATACGCTGATGCATGCGGCTCAGGACGACTTGCCCTTCGGGGGCATCGGCCCTTCAGGTATGGGCCATTACCATGGCCGGGAAGGTTTTCTGACCTTCAGCCAGGCCAAAAGCGTGTTCATCAAGCAACGCTTCAACGCGGCGCGTTTAATTTACCCGCCGTACGGCAAGGCTATCCAGCGACTGGTCTACAAGCTGTTCCTGCGCTGAATAGAGCCATGCTGATGGCCATTGAGATGCCATCAGCCTGATAAAAAATCGCCGATAATCGGCACAATAACGCCTCACTGGCTACACCTCGACTTGGCCCACCGGGGCGGCTGCGATAACATCCGAGTCCCCAACCGGACTCCGACCAGGACGACGCGATGAACCGAGTGTTGTACCCAGGAACCTTCGACCCTATCACCAAGGGCCACGGCGATCTGGTCGAACGCGCCTCGCGCCTGTTCGACCAAGTGGTCATTGCCGTTGCTGCCAGCCCGAAGAAAAACCCGCTGTTCCCTCTGGAACAACGTGTAGAGCTGGCACGAGAAGTCACCAAACACCTGCCCAACGTCGAAGTCGTAGGCTTTTCGACCTTGCTTGCCCAGTTCGCCAAGGAGCAGAACGCCAACGTATTTCTACGCGGCCTGCGGGCGGTTTCGGATTTCGAGTATGAATTCCAGCTGGCCAACATGAACCGACAACTGGCACCGGACGTCGAGAGCCTGTTTCTCACTCCGTCGGAACGTTATTCGTTCATTTCTTCGACGCTGGTCCGTGAAATCGCTGCGCTGGGCGGTGATATCAACAAGTTCGTGCACCCGGCCGTGGCCCAGGCACTGACCGATCGCTTCAAACGCTCGTAACGTCCAGGTGCATCGAAGGCGCTAATGCGGCACAATTCGCCGCATTGGTTTTCATACGCCCCGGTACACCCCGCGGCTGGAGTGTTTCATGTCCCTTATCATCACTGACGATTGCATCAACTGCGACGTCTGCGAACCCGAGTGCCCGAACGAGGCCATCTCACAGGGTGAGGAGATCTACGTGATCAACCCGAACCTGTGCACCGAATGCGTCGGTCATTACGACGAGCCTCAATGCCAGCAGGTCTGTCCTGTGGATTGCATTCCGCTGGACGAGAATCGTGTCGAAAGCAAAGACGAGCTGATGACCAAATATCGCCTCATCACCGGCAAGGCATAGCCTTCAAAGGCTGGTGATAAAAGCGCTCTGCGTCATTCCTGCTTGCCATATCCATCGCCGGTGCAGCCCAGGCACCTGACGAATGCTGCCTTGCCCGGATCAACTACCAGCGCCTTGCCAGTTGCGCCCAGGTTGCCGCCCGCAGCTGCGAAAGGTGCAGCAATCACGAACAATCCCGTGCCGATGATGGTCGCGGCAATCAGCAATGGCCGGGCGATGATCAGATCGCCGATCATGGCGAAGGCTGGCGGGGTCTGGATGCTGTAGACCGGATCACCACTGCCTGGAGGCAGCTCGGCAGCCATGGCAGGTAAAGCCTGTAACCCGACGAGCAGGGTCAGGGTGGCGGCGATAATACGAAACGGGCGCATGGCTTGGTCCTTCAGGTGTCGCGGGTTGGAGTGCTGATAACTATAAACAGCACTGGGGCTTAAGCAAGCGGCGCAGTATTTCAAGTATTGAGGATCAGGTCTGGCATTTGGGGCAATAAACGCTCGCCCGCTGCCCCAGCTTGACCTCACGCAAGGTCGTGCCACACACCTTGCATGGCTGCTCGCCCCGACCATAGACAAAAAGCTCCTGCTGGAAATAGCCAGGCTTGCCGTCGCCGCCGATGAAGTCGCGCAAGGTCGTGCCGCCCCGTTCGATGGCGTAGGCCAGAATGCGCTTGATCTCGACAGCCAGCTTCAGATAGCGCGCCCGGGAAATACCCTTGGCCTCGCGCCGCGGGTCGATACCGGCAGCAAACAACGCTTCGGTCGCGTAGATATTGCCCACGCCGACCACCACCGCGTTATCCATGATGAAAGGCTTGACCGCAATGGACTTGCCTCGGGAGCGCTCGTACAGGCGCTCACCGTCGAACAGATCCGTCAATGGCTCAGGCCCCAGTCGAACCAGAAGCTCGTGGCTGTGGGGTTCAAGGCTCCAGAGCATGGCACCGAAACGGCGCGGGTCGGTGTAGCGCAACGCCAGACCGGACTCCAGCTCGATATCCACATGCTCATGCTTGAGCGCAGGCAGGCCGGCTTCGACCAGACGCAGGTTGCCCGACATCCCCAGATGACTGATGAGCGTTCCGACTTCGGCCTGGATCAGCAGGTATTTGGCCCGTCGGCCGACTTCCACGATCCGCTGCCCGGAAAGGCGTACATCGAGGTCTTCGGGAATGGGCCAGCGCAAACGCCGGTCCCGCACGATCACGCGGCTGACACGCTGCCCTTCCAGATGGGGCGCAATGCCACGGCGCGTGGTTTCGACTTCAGGTAATTCAGGCATGGATAACTCGGAGAGGCAAAAGAGGAAAACCGGCAGCGGGCAGAATCAGTGGGCGCCCAGCTCGCGAATGCTTTCCCTGAGGTATTCAAAGTCGTACTCGGACAGACCGACATAGTCCAGCACCAGATGACCGATGCTGTTCCATTCGTGGTCTTCGTCCTGGTTGCCCAGCACCCGGGAGGACTCACAGATATGCTCGGCCATTTTCAGGGGAGCCAGGAGATTCTTGAGCGCGGCATTGCGGCTCGTATCATCCTCGAAGATTGCCAGGGCATTGTGATGGTTGGCGATGGCATTGCAGACATGTTCCGGCAAGCGCCAGGACTTGGCAGTGAAATAGCCGACAACAGCATGGTTGGTGTCGAACTTGCTGTTTTCGGTATCCACGATCCGGCAATCGGGACCGGCCTTGGCGTAGGACTCTTCCAGCACCGGCATGTAATCCGGAAAACGCTTGAGCATCAGCGGAATCCCGCAGTCATGGAACAGACCCAGCGCGTAGGATTCGTCCACAGTCTGCGAGCCGATTCGCTTGGCCAGGGTCAGGCTGGTGATGGCCACGTCCTGGGCACTGTCCCAGAAACGATTGAGCGTCACGATGGTTTCGTCGCTCATCTCGCCCTTGATCGACTGCGCGTTGATCAGGTTGATGACGGTGCGGCTACCCAGAAGATTCACGGCTTTCTGGATCGAGGCGATCTTGTTGGACAGGCCGTAATGCGGAGAATTGACGATCTTGAGCAGCGCGCCGGAAAGCCCCGGGTCCTGGGAAATCAACCGCGCAATCACCGCCAGATCAGGATCAGGCATGTACTGCTCCATCTGCAGATCCACCATGATCTGAGGTTGCGGAGGTACGCTGATACCCTGAAGGGCTTCCTGGATCTGCTCGGGGGTCAACTCTTCGGACATAGAAATTTACTCAAGGCCATACCCGGATTCTGCCCGCTTAATGAGAATCGGTCCACCCGCTCGTGGGCACATGGCTATGACTTTAGCCAAGTTTCATCATTTACCTCGATTGATGAGGTTAATTGACGGGATGCCCCTCCAATAACCCAATCACAGGCTATAATCCCGCTCTTTTTTCCGGAGCGACGTCATGTCCCTGCCCAGCCTGCGCCTCAAAGCCAACGCCGACCGTCGCCTGCGCGCCGGCCACTTGTGGGTCTACAGCAATGAAATCGATGTAGCCGCCACCCCACTGCACGGTTTTGCAGCAGGTGATCAGGCGTTGCTCGAAGCCGCTGGCGGCAAGCCACTGGGCATCGTCGCCATGAGCCCCAACAACCTGATCTGCGCCCGACTGCTGTCACGGGACATCAAGCTGCCGCTGGACAAGTCGCTGCTGGTTCATCGCCTGAACGTGGCGCTGTCCCTGCGTGATCGCCTGTTCGACAAGCCGTTCTATCGCCTGGTCTACGGCGACTCGGACCTGCTGCCGGGCCTGGTGGTCGATCGTTTCGACGACATCCTCGTGGTGCAGCTGGCTTCGGCCACCATGGAGCACCACAAGGAAGACGTGATCGCCGCCCTGGTGCAGGTGCTCAAGCCTGGCGGCATTCTGTTCAAGAACGACTCGGCTGCCCGTGACGCCGAAGGCCTGAACCGCTATGTCGAAACCGTATATGGCGCAGTGCCGGAGTGGGTTGCCCTGGAAGAGAACGGCGTGAAGTTCGAAGCACCTGTCATGCAAGGTCAGAAAACCGGCTGGTTCTACGACCACCGCATGAACCGCGCCCGCCTGGCCCCTTACGTCAAAGGCAAGCGCGTCCTGGACCTGTACAGCTACATCGGCGGCTGGGGTATCCAGGCCGGTGCTTTTGGCGCCAGCGAAGTCACCTGTGTCGACGCCTCGGGCTTTGCCCTGGATGGAGTGGAACGCAACGCAGCCCTGAACGGCTTCGCCGAAAAGGTCACCTGTATCGAAGGCGACGTATTTGAAGCCCTGAAAGAACTGAAAGCCGGCGAAGAACGCTTCGACGTGATCGTGGCCGACCCGCCAGCCTTCATCAAGCGCAAGAAAGACCTGAAAAACGGCGAAGGTGCCTACCGTCGCCTGAACGAACAGGCCATGCGCCTGCTCAGCAAGGACGGCATCCTGGTCAGCGCCTCGTGCTCCATGCACCTGCCGGAAGACGACCTGCAAAACATCCTCCTGACCAGCGCCCGCCACCTGGACCGCAACATCCAGCTACTGGAACGCGGCAGCCAGGGCCCGGACCATCCGGTACACCCGGCCATCGCCGAAACCCGCTACATCAAGAGCATCATCTGCCGGTTGCTGCCAAACAGCTGACCTTCAGCCTTGTCGTCGGGTTGCCGTCAGAGCCAATGCACACCTCCTGATTAGCTTTTCAGGAGGTGTCCGCAAGCCCTTCGACCCGTGTAGAATCGACGCTATTCATCGCCAGTCATCCCCCGGCGGGTTTATGAGCTCAGGCCGAGTGCACGGTGATCCCGTGGTGTTCGGTTTCTTCGCTGCATCCGGTCACTGCCGTTTGCGTGTAGCGTCAATAGAAGCTCACTCCCCTTACTGATCAGCCTGTTTTGCCGGAGTGCTCCAATGCCTGATTACCGCTCGAAAACGTCCACCCACGGCCGCAACATGGCCGGCGCACGTGCCTTGTGGCGCGCCACGGGCATGAAGGACGAAGATTTCAAGAAACCGATCATCGCCATCGCCAACTCGTTCACCCAGTTCGTACCAGGGCATGTCCACCTCAAGGACATGGGCCAACTGGTCGCCCGGGAAGTGGAACGCGCAGGCGGCGTGGCGAAGGAATTCAATACCATCGCCGTGGATGACGGTATCGCCATGGGTCACGATGGCATGCTGTATTCGCTGCCGAGCCGCGAGATCATCGCCGACTCCGTGGAATACATGGTCAACGCCCACTGCGCCGACGCCATCGTCTGTATCTCCAACTGCGACAAGATCACCCCTGGCATGCTGATGGCGTCGTTGCGCCTCAATATCCCGGTGATCTTCGTGTCCGGCGGCCCGATGGAAGCCGGCAAGACCAAACTGGCCAGCCACGGCCTGGATCTGGTCGATGCCATGGTCATCGCGGCCGACTCCACTGCCAGCGACGAAAAAGTTGCCGAATACGAGCGCAGCGCCTGCCCGACATGCGGTTCGTGCTCCGGCATGTTTACCGCCAACTCGATGAACTGTCTGACCGAAGCGCTGGGCCTGGCCTTGCCGGGTAATGGCTCGACACTGGCCACCCACAGCGACCGCGAGCAACTGTTCCTGACTGCCGGTCGTACCATCGTCGAGCTGTGCAAACAGTATTACGGCAACAACGATGAGTCGGTTCTGCCGCGCAACATCGCCAACTTCAAGGCGTTCGAGAACGCCATGATGCTGGACATCGCCATGGGCGGTTCCACCAACACCATCCTGCACTTGCTGGCCGCTGCCCAGGAAGCCGAAATCGCCTTCGACCTGCGCGATATCGACCGCCTGTCGCGCAAGGTTCCGCAACTGTGCAAGGTTGCGCCGAACATTCAGAAGTACCACATGGAAGATGTGCACCGCGCAGGCGGCATCTTCAGCATTCTGGGCTCGCTGGCCCGTGGCGGTCTGCTGCATACCGACCTGCCGACCGTGCACAGCAAGACCATGGCCGAAGCCATCGCCAAGTGGGACATCACCCTGACCGACGACGAAGCCGTGCACACCTTTTTCAAGGCAGGCCCGGCAGGCATCCCGACACAGACGGCCTTCAGCCAGTCAACCCGCTGGCCGAGCCTGGATGACGACCGTGAAAACGGCTGCATCCGCAGTTTCGAGCATGCCTACTCGCAGGAAGGTGGCCTGGCCGTGCTGTACGGCAACATCGCGCTGGACGGCTGCGTGGTGAAAACCGCAGGCGTGGACGAGTCGATCCATGTCTTCGAAGGCAACGCCAAGATCTTCGAGAGCCAGGACAGCGCCGTACGCGGCATCCTCGCCGACGAAGTGAAAGCGGGCGACATCGTGATCATCCGTTACGAAGGTCCGAAAGGCGGCCCGGGCATGCAGGAAATGCTGTACCCGACGTCGTACCTGAAATCCAAGGGCCTGGGCAAAGACTGCGCCCTGCTGACCGACGGTCGTTTCTCGGGTGGCACCTCGGGCCTCTCCATCGGCCACGCTTCCCCGGAAGCGGCTGCAGGTGGCGCAATCGGCCTGGTACGCGATGGCGACAAAGTGCTGATCGACATCCCGAACCGCTCGATCAACCTGCTGGTCAGCGATGAAGAGCTGGCTACACGCCGTGCGGAACAGGACAAGAAGGGCTGGAGACCGGTGGAAGCGCGCCCACGCAAAGTGACCACCGCCCTCAAGGCCTACGCCCTGCTGGCCACCAGCGCCGACAAGGGCGCTGTGCGTGACAAGGCACTGCTGGACAAGTTGGTGCCGTAAAAGCGGCAAGCTGCAAGTCAAAAGCTGCAAGTCAAAAGCTTGCGGCTTATGGCTTGCAGCTTGTAGCTATGCTTTCTCTTACTGAATCTCGTCCGGCTTGACGACTACCCAGTTCTTGTCGGCAGTCACCGGCAAACCTTCCTTGGCCTGAGCTTCGGCATTGCTCTTGATCATACCTTCCATCTGCTTCATGTACTTGTCCTTGCGGTTGATCCACAGGTGTACGCCGCCTTTGTTGACGTCCACGCCATGGAACAACATGTAGCCGTCGCTGGTTGGCGTATCGCCAGCCACCAGGACCGGTTTCTTCCATTGGTCGATGTACGTCAGGATTGCCGCCTGCTTGCCCGCCATCCAGGTGGCTGGCGTCCACAGGTAAGGCGTCAGCTCAAGACCCAGGTTGCTCTTCTCGTCGTATTTGCCAGCAGTGATCTGCTTGCGGGCAGTGGTCAGCTCGCCGGTTTTCCGGTCCTTGAGCAGCATGGTTACGCCAATGACATTCTGCGGTTTGACGTTGTAGCCGTACTTGGGATCGGAGGCGACCATCCGCACCAGCTCTTCGGAAGCAGCGGTCATGACATAGACCTCGATGCCGTTTTCCATCAGCTTGTTGAAAAGCTCTTTCTGGCCGGTAAAGATTCGTGGCGGCTCGACGTCGAGCTTCTTGACCACATCGCCGTCGTAGTAGGTCGCCGGGATCGGTTTGCCCGATGCCATAAGCTCGTCGACGTAACCTTTCAGCTCCTTGAGGGTGAAGCCGGAGAATACTTGTGCCACCCATGGATAGCAGACCATGTCATCCAGTTCGCAGAGGCGGTAGTAGTAACTGAACAGGCTTTCCTTGTGTTCGGCGGTGTCCTTGAAGGGAATCAGCTTCAGAGACGGGTCCAGCTTCTCGCGGGTGATCAGGCCCTTGTTTTCCATGTACGGCAGCAGCGACTCTTCGAGGTCGAAGCGATAGCTGGTGTTATCCATGTCAAAGACGGCGTAATTACCTTTATTGGCGTTGGCAGCGATCATGGTGTCCAGCGCCTTGGCGGCAGGCTCCGGCCAGTGTTTCAGATCGGTGGCGAAAGCCTGGCTGGCAAGACCCAGGCACAAAGCGGCGGCGAGTATTTTTGGTGCGAACTTCATCTATGGTTTCCCCCGATAAATGTATAGGGCCGACCGTAGCAAAGTGGTGTTACGATTTTCGTGTGTGAACGACCCCGCGTGTTCTGACGGCGTCATGTGCGCAATGGTTCGCGACAGGGATATTCGATTGCGACATTTTTGTGACAGTTACGCGCTCGTCACGAGCGATTCATTCCCGTCGCACAGGAACGAATCACCCGCGAACACGGCTTAACGCCGCTCCCAGACCTCGAAACTGTAGGCCGGTTTGTCATCCTGCGCCGGATTCGGGCTCTCGGATACCAGCACCCATTCGGCAGCATCAAATTCCGGAAACCAGGCATCGCCTTCGGGGCTCAGCGCCACGCGAGTGAGGTAAAGCCGGTCGGCATCAGGCAAGCCCTGCGCATAAAGCTGGGCACCGCCGATGAGCATCACTTCATCGACGCCCTGCTCCTGCGCCCATTGCTCGGCGCGCACCACGGCGGCTTCCAGGGAAGCAAAGACTTCAGCGCCTTCAAGCTGCAGATCAGCCTGACGACTGACCACCAGGTTCAGGCGACCGGGCAGTGGCCGGCCCAGGGAATCCCAGGTCTTGCGACCCATGATGATCGGCTTGCCAAGGGTCGTGGCCTTGAAATACTTGAAATCCCCCGGCAAATGCCAGGGCATGGAATTGTCGACGCCGATCACCCGGTTTTCACCAAGGGCGGCAATCAGGCTGAGAGGGAGATGTTTTTTCATGGGCGCGAGAATAACAGAGCAAGGGAACTGAGAGACACCGTGTGGACCCTAAGCTTCACCGCAACGGTTATGCTTTGTGCCTAATTCATCGAAGAGACGCTGTGTGACTGCTCTGACACCACTCGATACCCTCTGGCTGACCGAAGCTGTACGCCTGCGAGAAGAACAGGCAGGCCTCCTTGACGACCAGGAAGCCAATCGCCGCGCCCGCGCCGCAGAAGGCGACCTGAACAGCCGGATCAAGCTGCGCGCCCTGTGGCTGGCCGAACGTGACGGCATGGTCAGCGCCCTGCATCACTGGAAGCAAGGCGCCCGCCTGGCACTGATCGCACTGATCGTCATCGCGGTTTTCAGTGGCGCGGGCCTGGCCTTTGCGGCCATGGGCAACGGACAGGCACCGGTCAATGTGTTCTGGGCGCTGGGCAGCCTGCTCGGGCTGAATCTGGTGCTGCTGATCAGTTGGGCGCTGGGTCTGATATTCACCGGGCGCAGCAGTTCGGGCCTGGGCCGGCTCTGGCTGTGGGCCAGCGAAAAGCTCGCTCGCGACGCACAGGCCGCCCAACTGGCTCCCGCACTGATCGTGCTGCTGCAACGCCGACGCCTCAATCGCTGGGCACTGGGTCTACTGGTCAACAGCCTGTGGCTGGTGGCCTTGCTCAGCGCCATGGTCATGTTGTTGATGCTGATGGCGACGCGGCGCTACGGCTTTGTCTGGGAAACCACCATTCTGGGCAGCGAAACCTTCGTCAGCCTGACGCAGACACTGGGCATCATCCCGGCCATGCTGGGTTTCAGTACGCCCGATGAGCTGATGATACGCGCCAGCGGCAATGGCGTACTGAGCCTGGAAAATGCCCGGCAGGCCTGGGCTTCCTGGCTGGTGGGCATCCTGCTGGTCTTCGGCATCGTGCCGCGCCTGATTCTGGCGCTGTTCTGCCTGTGGCGCTGGAAGCGTGGGCGCGCCACCCTGAAGCTGGATCTGGAATTGCCCGGCTACCAGCAGTTGCGCGAACGCCTGATGCCCAGCAGCGAGCGCCTGGGCGTCAACGATGCCGCACCGCCGCAGCTGCATCGGATACAACCCAACGCAGGCACCGCCAACAGTGAAGGCGCCTTGCTGGTCGCCATCGAACTGGACGATCAATACCCGTGGCCTCCACAACTGCCGACGGGCGTGGCCGATGCAGGTGTGCTCGACAGCCGTGAATCCCGACAGAAGCTGCTGGAGCAATTGACCCACTATCCACCGGCACGACTGCTCATTGCTTGCGATCCGCGCCGCTCGCCGGATCGCGGCAGCCTGGCATTGATTGCCGAACTGGCCAGATACGCCGGCCTGACCCGCATCTGGCTATTACCCGCGCCAGCCGGTCAGACGCTTGACCCGCAACGCCTCAATGACTGGCACGCCGCACTGCAGCAACTGGAGCTGACGTGGAGCGAAGGTTCGCTGTTGAACTGGCTGGAGACAGGCAATGACTGAGCTGAACACACCTCGCGCACTCAAGCTGGCGGTCGTGGGCCATACCAATGTCGGCAAGACGTCGCTGTTGCGCACCCTGACCCGTGATATCGGTTTCGGGGAAGTCTCCCATCGCCCCAGCACCACACGCCATGTAGAAGGTGCGCGCCTGTCGGTCGAAGGTCAGGCTCTGCTTGAGCTTTACGATACGCCGGGCCTGGAAGATGCCATTGCTCTGCTCGACTACCTTGAGCGTCTGGATCGCCCCGGCGAACGACTGGACGGCCCGGCGCGACTGGCGCGTTTTCTGGAGAGCAGCGAGGCACGCCAGCGCTTCGAGCAGGAGGCCAAGGTATTGCGTCAGTTGCTCGACTCGGACGCTGGCCTGTACGTGATCGATGCCCGCGAACCGATTCTGTCCAAATACCGTGATGAACTGGCGGTACTGGCAAGCTGTGGCAAACCGTTGCTGCCGGTACTGAATTTCGTCAGCAGCCCGCAACAGCGAGAGCCGGACTGGCGCGAAGCGCTTTCGCGTCTTGGCCTTCATGCGCTGGTGCGCTTCGACAGCGTGGCACCACCGGAGGATGGCGAGCGTCGGCTTTATGAAAGCCTGGCGCTGATGATGGAAAGCGCCCGCCCGCAACTGGAGCGCCTGATCGAAGACCAACAGGCCCAGCGCAAGGCCCGACGACACAGCGCCGCACGGCTGATTGCAGAGATGCTGATTGACTGCGCAGCCTGTCGGCGCAGCGTGGACACCGATGCACAGCAGGAACAGAAGGCTATCGAGGAACTGCGCAAAGCCATTCGCCAGCGTGAACAACGTTGCGTCGAAGCGCTGCTCAAGCTGTATGCCTTTCGCACACAGGACGCCTCGGCGGCCGACTTGCCGTTACTGGATGGTCGCTGGGGCGACGACCTGTTCAACCCTGAAACCCTCAAGCAACTGGGCGTACGTGTCGGCGGCGGCGTGGCGGCAGGTGCTGCGGCCGGAGCCGGCGTCGATCTGCTGGTCGGCGGCATCACTCTGGGCGCCGCGGCACTGGTCGGCGCCATTGCGGGCGGCGCACTGCAAACGGCCCGCAGTTATGGCGGGCGGTTGCTGGGCAAACTCAAGGGGCAACGGGAACTGACCGTAGACGATGCAGTGCTGCGACTGCTTGTACTTCGACAGCAACACCTGTTGCAGGCGCTGGACGTGAGGGGCCATGCGGCGATGGACAGCATCGAAGTGAGCGAGCCTCAGGATAAGGCCTGGCGCGAAGGTAAACTTCCCGATGCCGTGCACAAGGCGCGGGCACATCCGCAATGGTCATCGCTCAATCCCGGCGCAAAACTGAGCCAGGCCGAGCGGCAGGAGCAGATCGAAAACCTGGCCAACTCACGGATCGTATGATGCCATCGCGACCAAGGCCCCTCCTACCATCACTCAAGAGGGGCACCGGCAGTCGCTTCACTCATTTTTGCCTACGCTAAACCCGCAAGCCCCGGTATGATCGCGCGCCCGATACACCCGGAAGCCTGAACCGAAATGAAATCCACCTTGATCGCAGCCGCAGAGATCGACCGTCTCGATACCTGGGCCAAGTACTCCAGCCATATGTGCGGTGGCTGTATTTCCAGCTGCTGCACCTTGCCGGTAGAAGTGAAGATCAAGGATCTGATCCGCATCGGCATCGTTGACGAGTTCGAGAAAGACGAGCCCGCCAAGAACATCGCCAAGCGCCTGCAGAAGGAAGGGATCGTCGAGCGCTTCAACCAGAAGTCCGGGATCTTTACCCTGCAGCGCATGAGCAACAACGACTGCCTGTATCTGGATCGCAAGAGTCGCCTGTGCACCATCTATGAAAAGCGCCCGGACACCTGCCGCAACCACCCGAAGATCGGCCCGCGCCCTGGGTATTGCGCGTACAAGCCAAAGGCCGTCGAGCGCCAGAACAGCGGCGCCCTGAACTCCAACTCAGGCCGCGTCCCCCTGAAGTTCTGATCCGCCAGGAGTAATGCTGATCAATCACTTTGTGGGAGGCAGCTTGCTGGCGACTTTAGCGTACAGACGCAGCATATCTGCCAGTTTCACGGTCCAGTCGCCAGCAAGCTGCCTCCCACACATTACTGCGCGGGACCGCTTTCGCGGATGAATCCACTCCTACTCAGTACAGTGAAACCCAGACATAAAAAAACGCCCCCGGCCTTTCGACCGGGGGCGTTTTCATTCAGCCGGGGCTAAATATCAAGCCTTGGCTTTCTTGGCAGCGCGGGTACGCTCGCTTTCGTCGAGGATCTTCTTGCGAAGACGGATCGACTTTGGAGTGACTTCGCACAGCTCGTCGTCCTGGATGAATTCCAGAGCCTGTTCCAGAGTGAAACGAACAGGTGGAACCAGAGCGATGGTTTCGTCTTTACCCGAAGCACGCATGTTGTCGAGCTTCTTGCCCTTGGTAGGGTTGACGCCCAGGTCGTTGTCACGGCTGTTCAGACCAACGATCTGACCGTTGTAGATTTCCTGACCGTGCTCAACGAACAGCTTGCCGCGCGCTTGCAGGGTTTCCAGGGAGTAGGTCAGTGCCTTGCCGGTTTCAACCGAAACCAGAACGCCGTTCTGACGACCGGACATGTCGCCGGACTTCATCACGTCGTAACGGTCGAAGATCGAGGTCAGGATGCCTGCACCGGAGGTCAGGGTCAGGAACTCGTTACGGAAACCGATCAGGCCACGAGCCGGGATGTTGTACTCAAGGCGAACACGGCCCTTGCCATCCGGAACCATGTTGGTCAGGTCGCCTTTACGCAGACCCATTTGCTCCATGATCGCGCCTTGTGCATCTTCCGGCAGGTCGATGGTGACGTTTTCGTACGGTTCGTGTTTCACGCCGTCAACCAGACGGATGATCACTTCCGGACGACCTACGGCCATTTCGAAGCCTTCGCGACGCATGGTTTCGATCAGAACCGAGAGGTGCAGCTCACCACGGCCGGAAACCTTGAACTTGTCAGCCGAGTCGCCTTCTTCAACGCGCAGAGCAACGTTGTACAGCAGCTCTTTGTCCAGACGTTCCTTGATGTTACGGCTGGTGACGAACTTGCCTTCTTTACCGCAGAAAGGCGAGTCGTTGACCTGGAAGGTCATGGCAACGGTTGGCTCGTCAACGGTCAGAGGCTTCATCGCCTCGACAGTGTTTGGATCACACAGGGTGTCGGAGATGAACAGCTCGTCGAAGCCGCTGATGCAGACGATGTCGCCGGCAGCTGCTTCTTCAACGTCGATGCGGTGCAGACCGTGGTGACCCATCAGCTTCAGGATACGGCCGTTGCGCTTCTTGCCGTCGGTGTCGATGGCGACAACCGGAGTGTTCGGCTTGACGCGACCACGAGCGATACGGCCAACACCGATAACACCCAGGAAGCTGTTGTAGTCCAGAGCGGAGATCTGCATCTGGAACGGACCATCGCGGTCAACAGACGGCGCAGGTACGTTGTCGACGATCGACTGGTACAGCGGGGTCATGTCTTCAGCCATTTCGGTGTGGTCCAGACCGGCAATGCCGTTCAGGGCCGAGGCGTAGACGACTTTGAAGTCCAGCTGTTCTTCGGTGGCACCCAGGTTGTCGAACAGGTCGAAGATCTGGTCCAGAACCCAGTCAGGACGCGCGCCCGGACGGTCAACCTTGTTGATGACCACGATTGGACGCAGGCCGGCTTCGAAAGCCTTCTTGGTCACGAAACGGGTTTGCGGCATAGGGCCGTCTTGAGCGTCAACCAGCAGCAGAACGGAGTCGACCATCGACATCACGCGCTCTACTTCACCGCCGAAGTCGGCGTGGCCCGGGGTGTCCACGATGTTGATGTGGTAGCCGTTCCAGTTGATCGCGGTGTTCTTCGCGAGAATGGTAATACCGCGCTCTTTCTCCTGGTCGTTGGAGTCCATGACGCGCTCGTCGTTGAGCTCGTTACGCTCCAGAGTGCCGGACTGACGCAGCAGTTTGTCTACCAGGGTGGTTTTGCCATGGTCAACGTGAGCAATGATGGCGATGTTACGTAGATTTTCGATCACTTGTGTATCTCGATCAGAGGATTCGGTGAGCTGACTGTTGTCAGGCAGCAATTAACATTGAGTCGGCAAAAGCCGTTACGGCTTGACGACTGGTGTCGGGGGGCCGGTGACGCAAGCCACAGGCAAACAGCCCCGGGCACTTAGCTCGGTCGATAAACGCGCACATTGGCATGCCCCTCACTGAGCAGATGGTGAGCATGCAGGCGACTCATGACGCCTTTGTCGCAATACAACAGGTACTGGCGCGTGTTATCCAGTTCCTTGAAGCGGCTGTTCAATGCATAGAACGGCAGCGTCTGTATCTCTACGCCCGGCACTTGCAGCGGCTGGTCTTCCTGGGCATCCGGATGACGGATGTCGATGACGACCTGACCGGCCAGCGCCTGGCTGACTTCTTCTATTTCGACATTCTGGCTCAGATCGTCGATCACCCGATCAATGGTCACCAGCCTGGCACGTTCGAGCGCTCGCTCAAGAACAGCCATGTCGAACTGCTTCTCTTCATACTCAACGCGATTACGCTTGGCGTTGGTCTTGGGGTTGACCGAAATCACCCCGCAATATTCAGGCATGTGCCGGGCGAATTCGGCCGTGCCGATTTCAGTCGCCAGATCGACGATGTCCTGCTTGTGGCTGGCAATCAGCGGTCGCAGCACCAGTTTGTCGGTGGCCGAGTCGATGACCGACAGATTGGGCAGCGTCTGGCTGGACACCTGCGAAATCGCTTCCCCCGTCACCAGCACATCGATTTCGAGACGGTCGGCAACAGATGAGGCAGCGCGCAACATCATACGCTTCAAAACTACACCCATATGACTGTTATCGACTTTCTGCAGAATTTCTCCCAGAACTTCCTCGAAAGGCACGCTTACAAACAGCACTCGCTGGGAGCTGCCGTACTTCTTCCAGATGAAGTGAGCGACTTCCATCACGCCCAGCTCATGGGCACGACCACCCAGATTGAAGAAGCAGAAATGCGCCATCAGGCCACGACGCATGATCTGGTAGGCCGCCACGGTCGAGTCGAAACCACCGGACATCAGTACCAGCGTCTGTTCCAGCGCGCCCAGCGGATAACCGCCCATGCCAGTGTGCTGGTCATGAATGACAAACAGACGCTGGTCGCGAATTTCCATGCGCACCACGAGTTCGGGCTTGCGCAGCTCGATACCGGCGGCGCTGCATTGCTGGCGCAACTTGCTGCCGACGTACTTCTCGACGTCCATGGAGCTGAAATCGTGCCGCCCCGCACGCTTGCAGCGCACGGAAAACATCTTGCCCGGCAGCAGGTCGCCGTAATGCATCTTGCACTTGGCAACGATGTCATCCAGATCGCCCAGCGGGTATTCGGCAACCTGCAGGAAATTGGCGATGCCCGGCATGCAGCTCAGGCGCTCGGTGATGCCCTGCAGGACCTTTGGATCGGTCAGCCTTGTTTCGACCTCAAGGTTGTCCCATACGCCACCCACGACAATGTCCGCGTCCAGTTCACGGAGCACGGTACGAATGTTCTTGGCCAGCTGGCGGATGAACTTCTTGCGCACCGGCGGGCTTTTGATGGTGATTTCAGGAAAAACTTTGACGATTAGTTTCATGGAAACGGTACGTGAGGTGCCGGCCGAAAAAGGGGGGCGCGGATTATAGCGGAAATTGCTCAAGGTTTAACCAGTTATCGTACTACCAATCATCAGCGCACTAAAAAGGCACGCCTCGGCATTTTAAAGCACCATAACAGTGCGTCATTTTGCCGATAAATCCGTTTTCGCCCCCGAAAAGGCCTTGTTTGGGGCAAAAAACCCAACACGGGGCACTGGCATGCAATTTGCTCCCTTGTGAGGCAGGTTGCCTTGGCAGAGTATCTGCGCCGGCATCACCCAAATTTAAGGGGCCACAACCATAACCAGGCCCTAGCCACCCGGAGGACACCATGTCGAAGTCGGTTCAACTCATCAAAGATCATGACGTTAAATGGATTGATCTGCGCTTCACTGACACCAAAGGCAAGCAGCAACACGTCACCATGCCAGCTCGCGATGCGCTGGACGACGACTTCTTTGAAGTCGGCAAGATGTTCGACGGTTCCTCCATTGAAGGCTGGAAAGGTATCGAAGCCTCCGACATGATCCTGCTGCCGGACGACAGCTCCGCAGTTCTGGACCCGTTCACCGAAGAGCCGACCCTGATCCTGGTCTGCGACATCATCGAACCTTCGACCATGCAAGGCTATGACCGCGACCCACGCGCCATCGCCCACCGCGCCGAGGAATACCTGAAGTCCACCGGTATCGGTGACACCGTATTCGTTGGTCCGGAGCCAGAGTTCTTCATCTTCGATTCGGTCAAGTACAAGTCCGACATCTCCGGCTCCATGTTCAAGATCTTCTCCGAGCAAGGCTCGTGGATGACCGACCAGGACGTGGAAGGCGGCAACAAAGGCCACCGTCCAGGTATCAAAGGCGGCTACTTCCCGGTTCCACCGGTCGACCACGACCACGAAATCCGTACTGCCATGTGCAACGCACTGGAAGAAATGGGTCAGGTCGTCGAAGTTCACCACCACGAAGTGGCAACTGCCGGCCAGAACGAAATCGGCGTGAAGTTCAACACCCTGGTTGCCAAGGCTGACGAAGTTCAGACCCTCAAGTATGTCGTGCACAACGTTGCCGACGCTTACGGTCGCACCGCCACCTTCATGCCCAAGCCTCTGTACGGCGATAACGGTTCGGGTATGCACGTTCACATGTCCATCGCCAAAGATGGCAAGAACACCTTCGCAGGCGAAGGCTATGCCGGCCTGTCCGACACCGCTCTGTACTTCATCGGCGGTATCATCAAGCACGGTAAGGCTCTGAACGGCTTCACCAACCCTTCGACCAACTCCTACAAACGTCTGGTCCCGGGCTTCGAAGCTCCGGTCATGCTGGCCTACTCGGCTCGTAACCGTTCCGCTTCGATCCGTATTCCTTACGTCTCCAGCCCACGTGGCCGTCGTATCGAAGCCCGCTTCCCGGATCCGGCAGCCAACCCGTACCTGGCGTTCGCTGCACTGTTGATGGCTGGCCTGGACGGCATCCAGAACAAGATCCACCCTGGCGATGCAGCTGACAAAAACCTGTATGACCTGCCGCCAGAAGAGGCCAAAGGCATTCCACAAGTTTGCGGCAGCCTGAAAGAAGCCCTGGAAGAGCTGGACAAAGGTCGTGCGTTCCTGACCAAAGGCGGCGTTTTCAGCGACGATTTCATCGACGCTTACATCGAGCTGAAAAGCGAAGAAGAAATCAAGGTACGTACTTTCGTACACCCACTGGAATACGAGCTGTACTACAGCTGCTGATCCAGTCGCGCCAGCGGTAATGGCGTAAATGAGGCCTCCTTCGGGAGGCCTTTTTCATGCCCGCGCTTTTACTGGCATGTAGTAAATAGTTAGCACCTTGCTGCCTGAGCTTTTTGGAATTCTTGCGTTTCGCCTTGAGATCAATCAATCGCAAAACCGGGGGTTACATGGACATCAACATCCTGCTGGTCGTCGCCAGCCTGTTATTGGGCAATATGGCTTTCGCTGACAAAAACATGCAGGGCACAAACCAGCCCACATCCCAGATATTGCTCGAAGCCACCCAGTCATGGGATGGAACGCCCTACAAGGCTTATCCCGAAGGCCAGCCGGAACTGAGCATTCTCAAGATCAGCATCCCGGCGAACAGCACGCTGAAATGGCACCAGCACCCCGTTCCAAACGCCGCCTACGTCCTTTCCGGCGAACTCACGGTCGAGGCAAAGGAAGGAGGCAAGTCCATTCGCATCAAAGCAGGTGACACTCTGGCCGAAATGGTGGACATCATTCACCGGGGGAAGACCGGCAATACACCGGTCGAACTCGTTGTGTTCTATGCTGGAGCTGCTGGAACACCGCTATCCCGCTAAACGACCATGCCTCGTATTGCCACTGGCTCTGGTCGATGACCTGGAGTTAAATCTGCGCTCCACCCACCGATTCGAGATGGAACCGCCATGCGCCTGCTTCTGGCCACTTCGCTGTTGACTCTGACGTGCATGTCTCCCGGCATCGCTCTCGCCGCCGAACAGCAACCATCCCTCCTTGAACCCTTGCTGCAAGCCATCAGCGAACGCCTGACCATTGCCGATCAGGTTGCCCTGAGCAAATGGGACAGTGGCAAGGCTGTCGAAGATCCGCCTCGCGAGCAGCAGGTCATCAGTGCAGCCCAGGCCCGTGCAGCCGAATTCAAACTCGATCCCGACGACGTTCAACGACTGTTCCGCGCCCAGATAGAGGCCAACAAACGTGTGCAGAACGCCCTGCTTGAACAGTGGCATACGGCAGGCAAGGCACCCGATACCGAACGCCAGAGTCTGGTCGACGACATCCGCCCCAGACTGGATCGACTGCAGACCGAATTGCTGCGCGCCTATGCCGACTTCCAGCCGGTCCGCTCCTCGGACGACTGTCGGACACTGCTGGATGCCGCACTCAAGCATCACCGCACCGACCCGATTCACGATCAGGCACTGGTACTTGCCACCACCGATCTGTGTGCGGCGAAACTGTAAGCCTGACCGCCCGACCGAAGTGTTCTATGCTGACGACCTTCCCTTTGCTGCCGAGAGCCTCATGCGCCAAAGCCTCATCTGCCTGTTCCTATTGATCAGCCTGCCTGCTGCGGCGCAGATCTATAAGTACACCGATGCGAATGGCAATACCGCATACAGCAATCAGCCGCCCAACGGCATCAAGACCGAGGTCGTAGAGTTGCCGCCACTCAACAGCGTGGAAACCCGGGTTCCCGCGACACCGGCCATGAACACCGCAGCACCACCGACGAGCACACAGACACAGCCTCGGGACGCATACAGCACACTGGAACTGACCGACCTGCCGACAGACGAAGCATTGCGCGCCAATGACGGCACCTTCACGGTGAGCGTGAAGATTCAACCGCGTCTGCGACCCGGCCACCAGCTCCAGTTGCTGGTGGACGGCAACCCTTACGGAACGCCCACCAATATTCCTCGCCTTCAGGTGGTGAATATCGACCGGGGTGAACACAGTTTTGCGGTCGTGGTGCTGGACTCCCAACGTGTCGTCCAGCAAAGCCAGACAATCACCCTCACCGTGCAGCGCGTCCATGTCAACCGGCCCTGAACGACACCTGCTCCATGGCCTGCTGATGTGCCTGTTGCTGCTGGCAGCCTTGCCATCAGCCGCTGACGTCTATACCTACATCGATGCCAACGGCAACCGGGTATTCACCGATCAGCCGCGCAAGAATGCCAAGCGCGTGGAGATACCGCCCAGCAACAACATGACGGGCACACCACCTGCCCGCACCTATCAGGCAGCACCCGCAAAACCCAAGGCCAAGTCGATATTTCGCTATCAACTGCTGCGGGTGCTGGTCCCCGAGCCGGACGGAACAGTACGCAGCACCAGCGGCGACGTCATCGTAACCGTCACCAGCGAACCGGCTCTGCAGCCCGGCCACAACTATCGCCTGTTTCTGGATGGCCAACTCGCAGGCCAGCCAGGGCGTAGCCCGGTCATCCCGCTGAGCAATATTGATCGGGGTACGCACCAGCTATCGGTCGAGATAGTCGATGAGTACGACCGCGTGCTGGAAAAAACACCCAACCAGCCCTTCCACATGCTGCGCACCTCACTGGCGCAAAAACGCAAAGCCAACCCCTGCCAGCTTCCCGAGTACGGTGTACGTCCCGAGTGCCCGATCAAGGACAAGCCCGAAGAAGAAAGCAGCATCCTGCCTTTTTTCTAGGCATAAAAGGCCATCCCGCCAACAAGGCACCTTAATGGTGCATCATGTGCTTCGGCACGCCTCAAGACAGCCCAATATGGTTCAGAAATGACTGTCGCATGGCGCCTTATGTGAGCACCGATCCAAAAAAGGCCCGATTTTGCGAATTAAACGCTTCTTTTCGGAGCCTTGGTTTGGTTCTTGCAACTTCGCTTGTACAGCACCCCGTTAAGCACCGTATCAGTGGCTTTGCTGATGCTGGCCAGGACGGCTCAGCCCTGCACCTCCGCGATTGCAATGTGCCAAAAGAGGTCAACAAGATTCATGACTATCAGCGACGCGCTGCACCGTCTGTTACTGGACAACCTGACCACTGCCACCATTCTGCTCAATGCCGATCTGCGCCTTGAGTACATGAACCCGGCAGCGGAAATGCTGCTGGCCATCAGTGGTCAGCGCAGCCATGGACAATTCATCAGCGAACTGTTCACCGAGTCCGCCGAAGCACTCAGCTCGCTTCGTCAGGCCGTGGAACAGGCCCACCCTTTCACCAAGCGTGAAGCCATGCTTACCGCACTGACCGGCCAGACCCTGACCGTCGACTATGCGGTGACACCTATCCTCAACAAGGGTGAAACCCTTTTGCTGCTTGAGGTTCATCCTCGTGATCGCCTGTTGCGCATCACCAAGGAAGAGGCCCAGCTGTCCAAGCAGGAAACCACCAAGATGCTGGTGCGTGGCCTGGCTCACGAAATCAAGAACCCCCTCGGCGGAATTCGCGGCGCGGCCCAGTTGCTGTCCCGCGAACTGCCCGAGGAAAGCCTCAAGGACTACACCAACGTCATCATCGAAGAGGCCGATCGCCTGCGTAATCTGGTCGACCGGATGCTGGGCTCCAACAAGCTGCCTTCGCTGGCCATGACCAATGTGCACGAAGTACTTGAGCGGGTCAGCAGTCTGGTCGAGGCAGAAACCCAAGGGTGCATCACTCTGGTGCGCGACTATGATCCAAGCATCCCGGACGTTCTGATCGACCGTGAACAAATGATTCAGGCCGTACTCAATATCGTACGCAACGCGATGCAGGCCATCGGCAGTCAGAACGAGCTGCGCCTGGGACGAATCACCCTGCGCACCCGCGCCATGCGCCAGTTCACCATCGGGCACATTCGCCATCGACTGGTGAGCAAGATCGAAATCATCGACAACGGCCCCGGTATTCCGGCCGAACTTCAGGAAACCATTTTCTACCCCATGGTCAGTGGCCGCCCGGATGGTACGGGACTAGGTCTTGCCATTACCCAGAACATCATTAGCCAGCACCAGGGGCTGATCGAATGTGAGAGCCATACCGGCCACACCACTTTCTCGATCTTCCTGCCGCTGGAACAAGGAGCCGCTTCGCCATGAGCCGTAGTGAAACTGTCTGGATCGTAGATGACGATCGTTCCATCCGCTGGGTACTGGAAAAGGCTCTGCAACAGGAAGGCATGACCACACAAAGCTTCGATAGCGCGGATGGGGTGATGAGTCGCCTGGCCCGTCAGCAACCGGACGTGATCATTTCCGACATCCGCATGCCCGGTGCCAGTGGCCTGGATCTGCTGGCCAGGATTCGCGAGCAGCATCCGCGCCTGCCGGTGATCATCATGACCGCACACTCGGACCTGGACAGCGCCGTGGCGTCGTATCAGGGAGGTGCCTTCGAGTACCTGCCAAAACCGTTCGACGTCGACGAAGCCGTCTCGCTGGTCAAGCGTGCCAACCAGCACGCCCAGGAGCAACAAGGCCTGGATGCAGCTCCAACCCTGACCCGCACCCCGGAAATCATTGGTGAAGCCCCTGCGATGCAGGAAGTGTTTCGCGCCATCGGGCGTTTGAGCCACTCCAACATCACCGTGCTGATCAATGGCGAGTCGGGCACCGGTAAAGAACTGGTCGCCCACGCCCTGCACCGCCACAGCCCGCGTTCGGCTTCGCCGTTCATTGCGCTGAACATGGCAGCGATTCCCAAGGATCTGATGGAGTCTGAGCTGTTTGGCCACGAAAAAGGCGCCTTCACCGGCGCGGCCAACCTGCGTCGCGGTCGCTTCGAACAAGCCGATGGCGGCACACTGTTTCTCGATGAAATCGGTGACATGCCGGCCGATACCCAGACCCGTCTGCTGCGGGTTCTGGCTGACGGCGAGTTCTATCGGGTCGGCGGTCATACGCCGGTCAAGGTCGATGTGCGCATCATTGCCGCGACTCACCAGAACCTCGAAACCCTGGTGCAGGCCGGCAAGTTCCGTGAGGACTTGTTCCACCGCCTGAACGTGATCCGCATCCATATTCCACGCATGTCGGACCGTCGCGAAGACATCCCGACCCTGGCCAAGCACTTCCTGAGCCGCGCCGCACAGGAACTGGCGGTCGAGCCCAAGCTGCTCAAGGCCGAGACAGAGGAATACCTCAAGCACCTGCCATGGCCGGGTAACGTTCGCCAACTGGAGAACACTTGCCGCTGGATCACGGTCATGGCTTCAGGTCGTGAAGTGCATATCAGCGACCTGCCACCTGAACTGCTCAGCCTGCCGCAAGATGCCGCGCCGGTCACCAACTGGGAACAGGCACTGCGTCAGTGGGCAGACCAGGCCTTGTCACGCGGGCAATCCAGCCTGCTGGACAGCGCCGTGCCGACCTTCGAGCGCATCATGATCGAAACCGCCCTCAAGCACACCGCCGGTCGCCGTCGCGACGCCGCCGTGCTGCTGGGCTGGGGCCGCAATACCTTGACCCGCAAGATCAAGGAACTGGGCATGAAGGTCGATGGCGGTGATGACGATGAAGGGGATGAGGGCTAACCCCCCCTGTTAAAGCAATCTGTGGGAGCTGAATCTGTGGGAGATTCTATGGTTGTGATCAAGCCATAACCCACCCTTTGGTTTGATATTCGCTCTGATTCTTCATCAGGGCGAATGCCACCCGAGCGAGTTTACGAGCGAGCATGACGAGCACTTCTGTGGTCGCTTTTCCACGGCTGCGATGATGGTCGTAAAACTCTTTCCAGGCACTTGATCGGCTCGCGGACATGGCGGCGTTGTGCAGCAATCGGCGGATCTCCGAGCAACCTCGCTTGGTCAGGGATCGGCGGCCATTTTTTTGGCCTGAGTCAGTCACCCTCAGGTCCATGCCCAAAAAGGCGATGTATGAATCGCTACTCGTGAAGTCGCCTCGGCTGTAAGCCATGACCAGAGCGGTCGCGGTCAGAAAACCGATGCCTTCGACAGCTTGGCATCGGGCGACTTGCTCCAGCAGGCCGGCTTCGCGCAAGACCTCTTTGAGCTTCTTCTGGACCAACAGGTCCAGCCGCTCGATGGACTTGAGGAAAGCTGCGAAGGCGGCTTTCAAACTGGCGTCATTTGCCCAGCTCTGGGTCAGGCTGGTTTTGGCCTGAACCAGCGAAGCCCTGCGGCGCAGAAGGCTTTGCAGCTTGCCATAGACGGCTGGAGGCGGGGTCCAGGGGCGTAGATCTTCGCCTTCGTTTTTCAGAAAACGGGCCAGAAGACGAGCATCGGAAGCATCCGTTTTACTACGGCCACCAATGCCTTTACGGTAATTGCTCAGTTGAAAACCGTCGATGATGTAGACGTCAAAACCCGACTCGTAAGCCAGCTCGACCAGATCGACGTGATAAATATTGGTCGCCTCAACAGCAATGGCGGTGGGCCTTGGCAACGTTTTAAGCCAGCGCTTTATGGCGGGCTTTTCATTGGCTATCGAGGTGAGCAGATCCAGGTCTGCCTGATAGGTAACGAGTTCAATCTTGGCAACATCCACGCCCACGATTGACTGCGAAACGCGCATTGCCATGGGCACTTCTCCACGCTAAGGTTTTACGGCTTGAGGGGGTTCACCCAGAGGCGCAGGCTTGTTTCTATCGTCGCTTGAACGAAGCATTCTTTATCGGCGCTTTTGGTGGAAGGGGTGAGGCGAGGTCTCCCACGGTCTGTACTGTGGCTGCAGTCAGATGCGAATTGTTCGTCCCACCACCCCTTCAAGCTCTACCATACAAGCGAATCGGGCGGCGTTCCGCTCATTCGCGAATAAGCGGAACGCCGCCCGATTCGCTCCCACCCCATCAAGAGATTATTGAGCCAACGATGGCTTTTCCCAGAGATTGATCCCGCCTTCCACGGCAAAACGATCAATCTCTGCCAGCTCTTCACTGCTGAACTCAAGGTTCTTCAACGCCCCCACGTTCTCGATGATCTGCTCTGGACGGCTCGCACCGATCAGGGCTGACGTCACGCGCGGATCACGCAGGGTCCAGGCCAGTGCCATCTGTGCCAGGCTTTGGCCGCGACGCTTGGCGATCTCGTTGAGTGCCCGCACATGGGCAATGTTCTCTTCCGACAAATGCGAAGCCTGCAACGAACCGCCACCCGGACGATTGACCCGGGCGTCCTGCGGCACGCCATTGAGATACTTGTCCGACAGCAGCCCCTGAGCCAGCGCGGTAAAGGCAATCACGCCCGCGCCCAGCTCTTCGGTTGCATCGAGCAGGTCTTTTTCGACCCAGCGGTTGAGCAGGTTGTAAGCCGGTTGATGAATCAACAGCGGCACTTTCCACTCTTTCAGCAGCGCGGCGATTTCCCGGGTTTTCGAGCCCGAGTAGGAAGAGATGCCGATGTACAGCGCCTTGCCCTGCTGCACGGCAGTGGCCAGTGCGCCTGCGGTTTCTTCCAGCGGCGTGTCCGGGTCGAAGCGGTGGGAATAGAAGATATCCACATAATCGAGGCCCAGGCGCTGCAAACTCTGATCGAGACTGGCCAGCACATATTTGCGTGAGCCGCCGCCCTGACCGTACGGCCCAGGCCACATGTCCCATCCCGCCTTGGTGGAGATGATCAACTCGTCACGGTACTGCTTGAAATCTTCACGCAGCAGGCGACCAAAATTGATCTCGGCACTGCCATAGGGCGGGCCATAGTTGTTGGCCAGGTCGAAATGGTTGATGCCCAGGTCGAATGCCGTGCGCAGCATGGCGCGCTGTGTCTCGATGGGCGTGCTGTCACCGAAGTTGTGCCAAAGACCAAGCGAGAGGGCCGGCAACACCAGCCCACTGCGGCCAGTACGGCGATAAGGCATGTCGTTATAGCGGTTTTCGGCAGCGATGTAGGTCATTGAGTCCTCTCTTGTTAGGTGGTTTGGGATGGCCTTTGCGCAAATACATTCATTCGCGAACGCCTTCCTTCAATACAGCCTGCTGTACATCGACCCGCTTGGGCACCAGTCGGTTCTCGTAGAACAGATCGGCGGTGGCCTGTTGGGCGCGGATGATTTCGGGCGTGATCGGCAAGCTGGGAGATTCTGGACGATGGTCGATGTACTGGGCGATCACCGCTTCCGGCAGGCCCATGCTGCGCACCAGGATCTGGATGCTCTCGGCACGGTCGCTGCGGGTCAGCGCATCGGCGGCACTCAGTTCATCCAGGACTTGCTGAACGAACGCCCTGTTGCTTTCGGCATAGGCCCGGCGGGCAGTATAGATCGGCCCAGACAGACCAAGCCCTTCGCCATTGGCCAGCACACGGCTATGCCCTTCGTTGATGGCGATGGAGTAATAGGGGTCCCAGATGGCCCAGGCATCGACACTGCCGTTCTCGAACGCGGCACGGGCATCGGCCGGAGTCAGGTAGACCGGCTGGATATCCTTGAAGCTCAGACCAGCCTTGTTCAAGGCACGCAGCACCAGGTTGTGTGCGCTGGAGCCCTTCTGCAAGGCGACCTTTCGCCCTTTGAGATCAGCCACGCCCTTGAGCGGACTGTCATTGCGCACCAGGATGGTTTCGGCTTGCGGCTTGGCGGGCTCGGCACCGATGTACACCAGATCGGCACCCGCCACCTGAGCGAAGATCGGCGGAATATCGCCGGTCGAAGCGATATCCAGACTGCCGATATTCAAGGCCTCAAGCATCTGCGGCCCGGCTGGAAACTCGATCCACTTGATCCGGGTATTGGCAAAACGCTTTTCCAGCAAGCCGTGTTCCTTGGCCAGTACCAGAGTGATGGAGCCTTTCTGATAACCGATGCGCAGCGCGTCCGGTTCCTGGGCGATGGCGGTATTGAACACACCGCACAAGGTCAGGACGGCGGCGATGAATGCCAGTGGTTTCATGAACATTTTCCTTGTGAATTGCGAACCCTCGTAGGAGCGAATCGGGCGGCGCTCCGCTCATTCGCGAGAGGCCGGTACATCCGCAGAAGATCTGTCGCCGGAAATGCCGTCTCGCGGATAAATCCGCTCCTACAGGTTTCGGTTATTCGAAGCGGTTCGACGGCCTTTGCAGTCCGAGGTTCTCACGCAGGGTCGAGCCTTCGTATTCGGTGCGGAACAAGCCGCGACGTTGCAACTCCGGCACCAGCAGACGCGCCACATCTTCCAGGCCTCCGGGCAGATGCGGCACCAGCACGTTGAAGCCGTCGGCAGCGCCTTGCTCGAACCAGGTCTGCAACTCATCGGCGATCTGCGTCGGCGTGCCGATCAGACTGTAATGGCCTCGGCCACCGGCAATGCGCCGCCCCAGTTGTGCAAGGTTCAGGTTTTCCTTTTCCGCCAGATCGGTCAGCAGCTTTTGCCGACTGCGCTGGCCGCTGTCGGTCAACGGCAACTCCGGCAACGGCCCGTCCAGCGGGTAGCCCGACAGATCGAAATTGCCCAGCATGCGGCCCAGCAACGCCACGCCCACATGGGGATCGACCAGATCCTGGAACGACTCGAATTTCGCCCGGGCCTCAACCTCGGTTTCAGCCACGACGATAAACACGCCGGGCATGATTTTCAGCGAGTCGGCACTGCGCCCGTAAGCCTTCAGCCGACCCTTGATATCGGCGTAGAACGCCTGGGCATCGGCCAGTGAGGTCTGGGCCGTGAAGACCACTTCAGCCGTCTGCGCCGCCAGATCCCGCCCCACTTCAGAAGAACCCGCCTGCACCACGACAGGCTGACCTTGCGGAGAACGCGCCACATTCAGCGGGCCTTTGACCTTGAAGTGCTCGCCCTGATGGTCGAGTACATGCAGTTTGGCAGGGTCGTAATACTCCCCGCTGGCCTTGTCGCGGATAAAGGCATCGTCCGCCCAACTGTCCCAGAGCCCGGTCACGACCTGATGAAACTCCCGGGCGCGGCTGTAGCGCTCGGCGTGGCCCACGTGTTCTTCACGGCCGAAGTTCAGGGCTTCGGCTGCGGCATCGGAAGTCACCAGGTTCCAGCCGGCTCGCCCGCCGGACAGATGGTCCAGCGAGGCGAACTTGCGGGCGACGTGATAAGGCTCGTTATAAGTCGTGGTCGCTGTTGCAATCAGGCCGATGTGCTCGGTCACCGCGCTCAGTGCCGACAGCAGTGTCAGCGGCTCGAAGTGATCGGAGCGCGCCATGTGACTGGCGATATCTCCGGTCGCTGCCGCCACGCTGTCGGCCACGAACAAGGTGTCGAACCGCGCCTCTTCCGCCACCTTGGCCAGATGCTTGTAGTGCTTGATATCAAGCCCTGCATTGGCCGGAACATCCGGGTGACGCCAGGCCGCCACATGATGCCCGGTGGCCATTAGAAACGCGCCCAATTTCAACTGACGAGCGGACTCGCTCATAACCAACTCCTTACCGATTCATTGAGGGTTGTTGCACGCAACGGCTCAAAAATCCTTACGCAACTGCACACCGAAATAACGTTCATCATCACGCGGTACTGCACGGTAGATGTAGTTCCCGCCAGTGGCCAGCAGCGGCGAGTACGACTTGTCAGCGAGGTTCTTGCCCAGCAAGGCTACACGCCAGCCTGCGTTGTAATCCGCCAGGGCAACGCTTGCGTTCCAGATACCGTAAGCGCCTTGTTTGGTGTCGGCGTTCTGGCTGATGTCGTACTGCACTTCGCTCTGCCAGCTGTAATCGGTGCCCAGTTCGATGTCCAGACCGTTATCCAGCGGGATGGTGTAGTCAGCACGAACGTAGCTTTTCCAGTCAGGGCTGTAGGGCAAGGTCTTGCCATCGACGTTGCAGGACGCCGCCGCACCGGCCGGGCATGCGAAGCTGTCGATGCGCGCCTTGGTGTACGCCACCGCACCGGAAATTTTCAGGTTGGTGGTGGCCTGCAAGGCGTAGTCGAGTTCGACGCCTTCAGTGCTGACACTGCCGGCGTTGATCAGGCGCGTTACCACTTGCCCGGCCACGCTGTCGAAGAAGTTCGCCTGATAGTTGTCGTACTCGCTGCGGAACACGGCCAGGTTGGTGGTCAGGCGGTTGTTCCAGGTGGTGGCCTTGATGCCGACTTCCCAGGTGTTGGAGGTTTCAGGCTTGAGCGCATCGGTATCACGCGGCTGCATGTTGAAGAACACGTTATAGGCCGGGCCTTTGTAGCCACGCGAATAAGTGACATAGGTGGTTACCGCATCGCTGAGGTCGTATTGCAGACCCAGGCGACCGGACTTGCCATCTTCATCCACTGTACCCGAGCTGCTGGTGGCCGGCTGAATGCCGCTGACCGTGGTGGCCGAGGTGGAGACACGACGGTGATCGTATTCCAGCTTGTCGTGGGTCCAGCGCAGACCGGCAATGGCGCGGAAATCAGGCGTGAAGTTGAAGGTGGTTTCGCCAAATACCGAGTAGCTTTCGCTGGTGGTGCTGTAGTCGGCGACGCCTCGGTTCTGGGTGGTTGGCGTGATCAGGGTGCGCTGATAGGTTTCATCGCTCTTGCCATGCATGTAGAACAGGCCACCGACATACTCCAGGAACTCACCTTTGGGCGAAGCCAGGCGCAGTTCCTGAGAATACTGGTTGTACTCCAGCTGGCCCTTGTCTTCGGTGCCGGGGAACGCGGCGGTGATGGTGCCCAGACGGTCGCCATCCTGATACTGGGTGTTGTCCCAGCCACGCCAGGCCGTGATGGACGTCAGGGTGTAATCGCCCAGCTTCCAGTCCAGTTGGCCGGACAAGCCTTTGTTGACGTCGTCCACATGGCTGCGGTAATCGCTGTTCACATCGCGGTTGTCGCTGTCGGCCCGCACAGGCGACAAGGCGTTGCTGAACGCTGGCAACAGCGACTTGCTGACCACGCCGTTTGGCGCGTCGTCATGGGCCTGCATGTAGTCGGCGATCAGGGTGAATGTCACGTCGTCATTCGGAGTGAACTCCAGCTTGCCCCGTGCGCCCTTGCGGTTATAGCCATTGACTTCGTGGCCATTGAGCTTGTTGTCGACGTTGCCGTCGTAGCTGCCGAACAGGGTTGTGATCGAGCCCTTGAGGGTCTGCGGGATCAGGCTGCCGCCAATACCGAAGCGCGTGCGGCTTTCATTTCCGCTGAAATAGGACTGATCGATATAGCCATGTGTCTCTTCGGTGGGCGCCTTGGTGACCACGTTGAGCACACCGGCCGAAGCGTTCTTGCCGAAGAGCGTGCCCTGAGGGCCGCGCAGGACTTCGATGCGTTCCAGGTCCAGCAGGTCCAGCGTGGCCTGGCCTGGACGACCGAGCACAACACCGTCGATGACCGTCGCAACGGTCGGCTCGACGCCCGGCGATGTGGAAATAGTGCCCACGCCACGAATGAACAGCGACGTGTCCTTGTTGGAGGCGCCAGTGCGGAAGTTCAGGGTCGGGATCTGCTGCACGATGCTGGAAACACCATTGCGGTTGTCGCGCTCCAGTTGCTCGCCCTCCACCACGGAAACTGCAACAGGCACCTTCTGCAACGACTCTTCGCGGCGCGTGGCGGTCACGGTGACCGCTTTGAGCGTTGGAGCCTCGGCGTTCTGCGTGGCTTCGGTTTCAGCCATCGCCGGAGCCAGCGGCATCGCCGCCAGGCTCATCAGCAGCATGCCGCAACGACGTCCCCGCGCCGTATTGGCCTGGCCGACGGCTTGCGCCAGAAGGTTGTGTTTGACGCTATCCCCAAGTGTTGTGTGCATCTGCGTGCCTGCCTGATATGTGCCCTGGTCGGTCAGTGTTCAAGCACTGACGTCTGAAATTGCCGGCTAAACAGGTTCGGGGCATTCGCGGTGGCGAGTAGCAGACAAACCATCTTGTTAGCGCTAACATCGCCAGTATCAGTAACTGACACATAGATCGTCAAATACTGAAAAATTACCTTTATATTCCTTTTTCTTTTATACGAAGTGACTGCCCATGGCCGATGACATCCCTGCGACACGCAAACGCCGAGGCGCAGGCCGCGTGACCATCACCGGCGTGGCAAAGCAGGCAGGTGTTTCGGCCATTACCGTGTCGCGTTATTTCAACCAGCCGGATCAGGTGTCCCCAGAGTTGCGCGAGCGTATCGCCGCGGCGGTCAATCAGCTCGGCTACGTGCCCAATCTGGTCGCAGGCGGCCTGGCCTCGGCGCGCAGTCGGGTCGTAGCCATGGTGATTCCCAACATCTCGGGGCCGATCTTCGCCAACACCATTCAGGGCTTCAGCGACACCCTGAGCAAACACGGTTTTCAGTTGCTGCTGGCTTCCAGCTATTTCTCCACCGAACAGGAAGAAAGCGCGGTGCGGGCGTTTCTCGGCTGGTCACCGGCTGCACTGGTGCTGACCAGTCGCTTTCACAGCGAAGCCACAGAAAAGATGATCGAGCAGGCTGATATCCCGGTGATCGAAACCTGGGACCACCAGCCAGGCCGCAGTCCGATCCAGATCGGGTTCTCGCATTACGACGTAGGCGTCAGCGCTACCCGCTATCTGCATGGCAAAGGCTACCGACGCATCGCCTTCGTGCAGAACAGCATGGCAGGTGACTTCAGCGCCCTTGAACGCCGTGACGGCTACATCGCAACACTGGAAACCTTCGGCCTCAAGCCAAGGGTGTTCGTCCCGGCTGAAGGAATGGCCCCCTTCGAGGCGGGCAAACAGGCGATGGATACACTCATGAACGGCCCGGACAAACCCGACGCCATCTTCTTTGCCAACGACAACCTGGCCGCTGGCGGACTGCTCGCCAGCCAGCGTGCAGGCCTGCAAATACCCAAGGATTGCGCCGTCATGGGCTTTGGCGACTACGCCTTCGCCCAAATGATGATGCCCAGCCTCAGCACCATCAAACCACCCGCCCTGGAAATCGGCGTCCTCGCCGCACAGCGCGTACTGGAAAGCCTGGGCATGCTGCCGCTGGAAGGGGAAATACAACGACTGAACCTGCTCGACTGCAGCCTGGTTGAGCGGGAGAGTACGTGACAACGTAGCTGCAAGCTGCAAGCTTTTGACTTGAAGCTTATAGCTTGCAGCTTGAGGCTTTAACGCTCTACCTCACCAAATGCAAAAACTGCATATGCCGTTCGTACTGGTCCAGTATGTCGTTGATGACCTGTTCCTTCGTGTAGCCCACCAGGTCGTAATCCTGGCTGCCTTCGCTCAGGTGGACTTCGGCGCGGTAGTAGCGACGGTTGTTCAGTTGCTTGGAGCCCATGCCGCCACGGGCGAAGGACGGGGTGAAGAAGCCTTTCATCTGTACCTGGTAAATGAACGGACGCTCTTCACCGTGGCCGATTTCAAGGCTGACCGAATCGTTTGAAGGGTCTGGTTGAGTATCGACACTCAGGCCCTTTTCGACGAACACCGCTGTCACGTCTTCAATCGCCGGGCGTACGGTCTGGTCGAGGAAGCGATAGACCTCGTCCCGGGACGGATAGTGCACGGCCTGGCTCAAGCGCTGTCTCCAGCCGCCACGTCGCGCACCGGAAGCAGGTGCCAGGGAATAGGTCTGGGCGATCTGGCGCTGGGTCTCCATGAAGAACGCTTTGTGCAGCCCCCACATCATCAGCAGCAGGATCAGCGAGAACGGCAGCGATGTCAGCACGACCGCTGACTTAAGCGCATCGATGCTGCCGGAGAACAGCAGTCCGCTGGTAATCACCGCGGTTGCAACGCCCCAGAACACACGCAACCATTTCGGACCGTCTTCATCCGGGCCACCGCCTTTGGCAGACAGGGTGGACAACACCACGGTGCCCGAATCCGCCGAGGTGACGAAGAAGACGAAGCTGATGAATACCGTCACCGCAATGACCGTCTTGCTCCATGGATAGGTTTCCAGCAGCAGGTACAGGGTCATCGACGGATCATCGATGGCCGACTGTCCCAGCGCAGTCATGCCGTGGTTGAGCACTTGCTCGATGGCGCTGTTACCGAAAATCGACATCCAGGCAAGTGTGAAACCCAAGGGGATCAGCAGCACGCCAAAGACAAACTCGCGAATGGTCCGGCCACGGGAAATACGCGCAATGAACAGGCCGACAAAAGGCGCCCACGCAATCCACCACGCCCAGTAGAACACTGTCCAACCGCCCAGCCAGCCTTTGGCGTCGCTGCTGTAGGCATAGACATCGAAACTCTTGGTCGTCAGCGCGCCCAGGTAGTCGCCGATGTTCTGCACCAGCGTGTTGAGCAGGTGCTGAGTGGGTCCGGCGAACAGTACGAACAGCAGCAATGCACAGGCGAGCAGCATGTTGATGTCGGACATGACCCGCACACCCTTGTCGACGCCCGAGACGGCAACCAGGATAGCTGCGCCCATCATCAGTGTGATCAACCCGACCTGAATCCATTGGGTGTGGGAAACACCGAACAGGTAATCCAGACCTGAGTTGAGGTGCAGCACGCCGAAACCCATATCGGCACCCAGGCCGAAGATGGTCGCGATGATGCCAAAGCCGTCGACGGCATAGCCGATAGGGCCATTGATACGCTTGCCGATCAGCGGATACAGCGCCGAACGCAAGGCCAGCGGCAGGTTGTGACGGTAGGCGAAATACGCCAGCGCCATGCCGACGAAGGCAAAGACGCCCCAGCCATGCAGGCCCCAGTGCAGAAACAGCAACTGCATGGCCTGGCGCGCTGACTCAGTGGTACCGCCCTCGCCTTGCGGCGGTTGCAGCATGTGGGTCAGCGGCTCGGAGACGCAGAAGAAGAACAGCGTAATGCTGATCCCGGCGGCAAACAGCATGCCTGCCCATGACAGGTAACTGAACTCGGGTTCGTCGTGGTCGGCACCGAGCTTGATCTTGCCGTAGCCGGACAAGGCGGTGACCACCACGAAGACCAGATACAGCGTCATGGCCAACATGTAATACCAGCCGACCGTATTGGCCGCCCAGTTCTGTGCAGCCAGTAACCACTCACCGCTGGCTTGCGGGAAGGCGATCACGGTGACACCGAAGATCAGGATGACACTCGCAGCAAAGTAGAAAACCGGAGCATTCATGCGGACCTGGCCGCTGGAGGGGGAAACAGACGTACTCATAGGCGGTACGCCTCTGGATCAAGGCAAGAAGCTCCAGAAATAGAGGGAAACACGGGAAGGACTCCTGGTATGAGCGGGCAGAAAACTACCTGCAAAAAACAAATCGCATACAGGGGATGCGGGCTCAGACCAGGGGTATGACGCACGACGGCGCCGGATCGTTCCCTACCCACCCGGGCGTAGGAGCGAATTCATTCGCGAAAAATAGCGGCAAGCGGCAAGCTTGAAGCTCAAGACTTACAGCTTGTGGCTTGCCGCTCAAAACTCCCCCTCCTACTTCTGCGTCCCGTCATCCTGCTGCAACAGATTGGCCTGGGTCAGGTTGCAGCCGGCCGGGACGCTGCGGGTCAGCCAGACGTTGCCGCCGATGGTCGAACCCTTGCCGATGGTGATACGCCCCAGAATGGTTGCACCGGCATAGATCACCACATCGTCTTCGACGATCGGGTGGCGGGCATGGCCTTTCTGCAACTGGCCATCTTCGTCCGCCGGGAAGCGTTTGGCGCCCAGTGTCACAGCCTGATAGATCCTGACCCGCTCACCGATAATGGCCGTTTCGCCAATCACGACGCCGGTGCCATGGTCGATGAAGAAGCTCGGGCCGATCTGAGCGCCGGGATGGATATCGATACCAGTGGAGGAATGGGCGATTTCCGAGCTGATGCGCGCCAACAGTGGCAGGCCGGCCCGATACAGGTGATGCGCCAGCCGGTGATGGATCACCGCAAGAATCCCCGGATAGCACAGCAGGACCTCATCGACACTGCGCGCCGCCGGGTCGCCGTGATAGGCCGCCAGCACATCGGTATCGAGCAGCAGGCGAATGCCTGGCAAGGCCGTGGCGAAATCCTGGATCAGTTCCAGTGCCCGCTCGTCGATGCCCTGAGTTCCGCTGCCTTGCTGATGCGCCACGTAGCGCAGCTCCAGCCGTGCCTGGGCCAGGAGCGCATTGAGTGCCACGTCCAGGGTATGGCCGACGTAGAAGTCCTCGCTTTCTTCGCGCAGATCCACCGGCCCTAGACGCATCGGGAACAAGGCGCCGCTCAAGGCTTCGAGAATCTCGGCCATGGCCGCGCGGGAGGGTAATTCCCGACCACCATGCTCACCGCTCACCCGCCTGTTGCGAGTACGCCAGTCTTCACGCGCACTGCGCAACTGGCTGACGATCCGCTGCAACTGCCAATGGCTGGAGCGGCCCGAGGCAGGTGCTTCTGGAATATCGCTCACGCTGAACTCTCCTTGAGTCAAAGAAGGCAACCCGATGATGGCGGCCCCTGCGGCCTCCACTCTACGGCAAACATTTGCACGGAAAAAATAACAATTTACGTAGGGACTTAGCCGCCTCGTCATAAGTCATACCGGGTTGCCGTGCAGGAAACCTCTGCATATAGTCCGATTACTCCCTCTTGGCTTATCTATCACGATGATCAAAAAACAGCTGGCCCGTTTCAATCGCCTCGACCTGATCGACGCTCCCACTCCACTGGAAAAGCTCGAACGCCTGTCGACCTGGGCGGGCCGCGATATCTACATCAAGCGCGATGACACCACGACCCTCGCGCTGGGCGGCAACAAGGTACGCAAACTGGAATACCTGGCCGCCGATGCGCTGGCCCAGGGTGCCGACACGCTGATTACCGCTGGCGCCATCCAGTCCAACCATGTGCGCCAGACCGCAGCACTGGCCGCTCGTCTGGGGCTGGGTTGCGTCGCGCTGCTGGAAAACCCCATCGGCACCGAAGACGCCAATTACCTTCATAACGGCAATCGCCTGCTGCTGGAGCTGTTCGACGCCAAGGTCGAGCTGGTGGAAAACCTCGATAACGCCGACGAGCAACTGCAAGCCCTGGCTGCTCGCCTGCGCACCAGTGGCAAGAAGCCTTATCTGGTCCCGATTGGTGGTTCCAGTGCCGTAGGTGCTTTGGGTTATGTGCGAGCCGGGCTGGAACTGGCAGAGCAGATCAAACAGACCGGCCTGGATTTTTCCGCCGTGGTGCTGGCCTCCGGCAGTGCGGGCACCCACAGCGGCCTGGCCCTGGCTCTGGCTGAGCAGTTGCCGGAACTGCCGGTGATTGGCGTAACCGTTTCCCGTAGCGAAGAAGCCCAGTTTCCCAAGGTTCAGGGCCTGGCCGAGCGTACCGCAGAATTGCTGGATATCGCCCTGCCGCCAGCCTTCAAGGTGCAACTCTGGGACGAATACTTCGGTCCACGCTATGGTGAACCGAACGCTGGCACGCTGTCGGCAATCAAACTGGTGGCCAGCCACGAAGGTCTGTTACTGGATCCGGTCTATACCGGCAAAGCCATGGCCGGCCTGCTCGACGGCATCGGGCGTCAGCGTTTCAATGATGGGCCGCTGATCTTCCTGCATACCGGCGGAGCGCCAGCGTTGTTCGCGTATCCGGATGTGTTCAGCGGCTGATAGCACGACGCCTGACACATATACCAAAAGAAAACCTGAAGATGCTTTTTAGTTCTTTTTGTTTATAAGAAACTCGATTTATATTCGCGACCGCTAAACGCTGTCGCCAGGTCTGACTTGCCTGACACTCCATACAAACAAGGGGCTCGCATGAACATTTCCGCTATTCGTCGCACGTTTCTCTTTTCGGCTCTGACGCTGGTGCTGGGCACCGGTATTGCGGGGCAAGCCATGGCCGGCGAACAACTGCAAAAGATCAAGGACAGCGGCACCCTCAATGTGGGCCTGGAAGGCACTTATCCACCGTTCAGCTTCGTGGACGAAAACGGCAAGCTCACCGGTTTCGAAGTCGAGTTGTCCGAGGCTCTGGCCAAGGAACTGGGCGTCAAGGCCAAGGTACAGCCGAGCAAGTGGGACGGCATCCTCGCGGCCCTGGAATCCAAGCGTCTGGATGTGGTGATCAACCAGGTGACCATTTCCGAAGAGCGCAAGAAAAAGTACGACTTCTCCGAGCCCTACACCATCTCCGGCCTGCAGACGCTGACCCAGAAGAAAAACGCGGACACCATCAAGACGCCTCAGGATCTGGCAGGCAAGAAAGTCGGCGTAGGCCTGGGCACCAACTATGAGCAATGGATCAAGGCCAATGTCCCGACGGCCATCGTCAAGACCTACGACGATGATCCGACCAAGTTCCAGGACCTGCGTGTAGGCCGTATCGACGCCATTCTGGTCGACCGCCTGGCTGCTCTGGAAATCGCGGCCAAGACCAAGGATGCCTTTGGTGTCGCGGGCGCTCCGTTTTCCCGTCAGGAATCCGGTATTGCCCTGCGCAAGGGCGAGCCTGAATTGCTGGACGCCATCAACAAGGCACTCGAAAAGCTGCGTGCCGACGGCACCCTGGCCAAACTGTCGCAAAAGTACTTCAACGCTGATGTGACCAAATGATCGAAGAGAGCCTGAAGCTCGTAGCAGACTCTGCGCCCTTCCTGCTCAAGGGCGCGTACTACACGATCATTCTCAGCCTGGGCGGGATGTTTTTCGGATTGCTGCTGGGCTTCGGTCTGGCACTGATGCGTCTGTCGCGTTTCAGGCTGGTGAGCTGGCCGGCACGTGTCTACGTCTCGTTCTTCCGCGGCACACCGCTGCTCGTGCAACTGTTCGTGATCTATTACGGCCTGCCACAACTGGGGGTCGAACTGGATCCGCTGCCTGCTGCGCTGATCGGTTTTTCGTTGAACATGGCGGCCTACGCCTGTGAAATCCTGCGCGCGGCCATCGGTGCAGTGGATCGCGGGCAATGGGAAGCAGCAGCCAGTATCGGCATGACCCGCTGGCAGACCATGCGCCGGGCAATCCTTCCGCAAGCGGCACGCACCGCCTTGCCGCCGCTGGGCAACAGTTTCATCTCACTGGTCAAGGACACGGCACTGGCAGCCACCATCCAGGTGCCGGAATTGTTCCGTCAGGCGCAACTGATCACCGCACGGACCTTTGAAATTTTCACCATGTACCTTGCCGCCGCGCTGATCTACTGGGTCCTTGCCTCGTTGCTTTCGCACCTGCAAAACCGTCTTGAAGCGAGGGTCAATCGGCATGATCTGGAGACTTGAAGCATGATCGTGGTTGAAAACCTCACCAAGGAATTCAAAGGCCAGCAAGTGCTCAAGGGCATCGACCTGCGCATCGAGTCCGGGGAAGTCGTGGCAATCATCGGCCCCAGCGGTTCGGGGAAAACCACGCTGCTGCGTTGCCTGAATCTGCTGGAAACCCCCACCAGCGGCACGATCAGGGTAGGTGACATCCAGATTGATGGCAGTCGCGCCTTGAGCCAGCAACAGGGCCTTATCCGTCAGTTGCGTCAGCAGGTCGGGTTCGTGTTCCAGAACTTCAATCTCTTTCCCCATCGCACAGCGCTGGAGAACGTCATCGAAGGCCCGGTGGTGGTCAAGAAGGTTGCCAGGGAAAAGGCCGTGGCTCTGGCTCGGCAACTGCTGGCCAAGGTCGGCCTGTCCGGCAAGGAAGATTCCTACCCGCGCCGTCTGTCCGGCGGTCAGCAGCAACGGGTCGCGATTGCACGGGCATTGGCAATGGAGCCTGAGGTCATTCTCTTCGACGAACCCACCTCTGCGCTGGATCCGGAACTGGTTGGCGAAGTGCTGACCGCCATTCGGGCACTGGCCGAAGAGAACCGCACCATGGTCATCGTCACACACGAGATGAGCTTTGCGCGGGATGTGGCCAATCGGGTGATTTTCATCGACAAGGGCGTGATCGTTGAGCAGGGAGAAGCAAAGGCCTTGTTTGCCAATCCCAGAGAAGAACGTACCAAGCAATTTCTGGAACGCACCAGAGCCTGATCCTACAAGCGCTGTCCACATAAACAGCGTCCGCAAGGGCGCTGTCCTTCATCCGTCTTACAGCAAGACATAAGCCAACCTATCAAAATACTTGCCAGGTAAAGGCACTCATCCCAACAAAATTATCGAATTCCTGCAGCAATCCGGGGGCATTTTTCGGCTGCCCTTGATGCGGATTCCACCCCGTTCGCCTCCCCTTCACTCCCTCAATCATGGCGTCGCCGCGGCTTGAGCAACGAACATATCGGAGGCTTGGATGGAGTAGGAAGCCAGTTTGCCTAAAAGTAAACAGTATCTGTATATCCATGTAGGAATAATCTAATTTTTCAAAACCGCTTCATAACACCTCATCCGTATATTGACAGGCTTACACAAAACCCATTAGCTCACTCAGAACAGCAGTCCTGGCACACACTACAAAGTTACAAGTATTAATTTACAACACCTTGTAATGCTTGCCACAGCTTCGAACTTTCAGGCACTTATCGTTTTTTATGTTTCAGATCAAGCCACGACCGAAAGAATTACAAATTCTATAACAAACAGTTACTGGCACTTCTGTTAACCAAGAGTATTCGAACATGAGCCAAACCTATTGCAACCCCGACTCCTCAAAGCTTTTACCCCCCTTCATTCCCCAGGCCAGTCGTCATGGCATCGGGGTCAGGATAGCGTCCCATCTGATGGTTCATATTCACCCTTACAGCAACATGGATGAGGGTGACCTGATCGAGCTGTTCTGGGATGGCTGCTACGCCGCATCAAAGATCCTGACAGCGGCTGACATCAAGCAGACCATCGCTCTGCGCGTGCCGGAAAGCTTTCTGCAGAACGGCAAGGCCCGTACCTACTACAGGTTGATGAAAGTAGGCGGTATGCCCATCACCTCGCCCATCTGCAAGATCTGGGTCAAGCTGGACGCACCCGGCGGCCAGTTGCTGGACCCTGTAGATGAAGAAAATCAGGGGCTGGCGCCGCTGTCACTGCCGCCCTCGGTGGTACGCCGCGGCTTGAGCACACGGCATATGAACAGCGGTCTGCCGATGACGATCGAGCCTTATCTGAACATGGCGCCCCATGACGAAATCACCCTGCGCTGGGGTGACCTGCGCATGGATCTGCCGCCCCTGACACTCGAAGACGTTGGAGAACCCATTGATGTTGTAGTCCCGGCAACCCTGATACGCGAGGCAGGTGGCGAACAACTTGAGGCTACTTACTGTGTCATTGACCGTGTAGGAAACAACTCGCATTGGGCACCTCCACGGGAAATAAAAATCAGGAATTCAAGTGAACTCTCCCGGTGACCTTGAACAACCCGAATCGCATATACGCCAGCCCTGCATGAACAACTTTCCGTTCATGGCGCGCTGGCGTAGTTCACATCAACACTTATAAAACCACCACAAAAACATGTCCCTCTAACAGCCATTAACCGCCGCCGTAGATCCATAACTAACATCAAGCAACAGGTCACGTTACCCGGCTGACAGGGCAGCCAGCATTTACCATCTATGCTTATTCCAAAATGCTCGTTTTAAAATAATTGATACAAGATTAGGGTATATGCACCGGACCACCGGACATCGCGATGTTTTCTTGCTGCCCTGCTCGGCGGCACCCGCTATGAGGTTCCGATGGTCTCTTTCACAATTACCCCCGTGGATAACACCAGGGCATTACCTGAACACACTGCCCAGCACATCTCGACTTCACGAGAGCCGGATGTTGCGCCTTTGTTACTCCCGGCCAAGGTGTTGCACAACGACGCCCAGGCCATTGCTGCCGCCCATGAACTGGCCGATATCGCACGCCTGAATGCAGCCAGACGCGATCAGGAGCGAAAACTGCCCTGGTCGGAAATCGAGCAGTTCACCCGTAACGGGCTCGGCAGCATTTCCGTTCCCAAGGCTTATGGTGGCCCGCAGGTTTCCTTCGCGACCATCGCCGAAGTGTTCCGGATCATCTCGGCCGCCGACCCGGCACTTGGACAGATCCCACAGAACCAGTTCGGCATCCTCCATCTGTTGCAGGACGGCGCCACCGAAGAGCAGAAAAAAGCGTTGTTTCAAAGCGTCCTGGATGGCTGGCGCATCGGCAATGCAGGCCCCGAACGCGGCACGAAAAACACTCTGGAACTCAAGGCGCGTATCACCGCCGACGGCGACCGTTTTGTCATCAACGGCCAGAAGTTCTATTCCACCGGCGCCTTGTTCGCCCATTGGGTCGCGGTCAAGGCACTGGACGACGAAGGCCGGCAGATCATGGCCTTCGTGAAACGTGGCTCACCGGGCCTGAGCATCGTGGACGACTGGTCGGGCTTCGGTCAGCGCACCACGGCAAGCGGCACGGTGTTGCTGGATAACGTGCCGGTGGAAGCCGAACACGTGATCGCCAACTGGCGACTGGCATTGACGCCGAATATTCAGGGTGCGGTCTCGCAACTGATTCAGGCCGCCATCGATGCCGGCATCGCCCGCGAAGCCATCGATGACGCCATCACCTTTGTACGCGAACGCTCTCGTCCGTGGATCGACGCCAACGTCGAGCGGGCCAGTGACGATCCGTATGTCATCGCCGATATCGGCAGACTGAAACTCGATCTGCATGCTGCCGAAGCCCTCTTGCGCAAGGCCGCGCAAACCCTCGACGAAGTGAGCGCAGCGCCCATCGATGAAGCCTCAGCTGCCCGAGCATCCATTGCAGTGGCTCGCGCCAAGGTGCTGACCACGGAAATCTCCCTGCAGGCCAGCGAAAAGCTGTTCGAGCTGGCAGGCAGCCGCGCCACGCTGGCGCAGTACAACCTCGACCGCCACTGGCGTAACGCCCGCGTGCACACCCTCCATGACCCGGTGCGCTGGAAGTACTACGCCGTCGGCGCCTGGCACCTGAACGGCACCCAGCCTGCACGCCACTCCTGGATTTGAACCAGACAACTGGAGAACATCGTTATGAGTTTCACTCCACACCCTGTCGTCATCACCAGTGACGCGCAGGCCCTGCAAGTGGCCAGCGAACTGGCGCAGACCTTCATCACCGACAGCGCGTTGCGTGACCGCGAGCGTCGTCTGCCGAATCCCGAACTCGACCTGTTCAGCCAGTCCGGCCTGTGGGGCATCAGCGTGCCCAAAGCCTTTGGCGGTGCGGGCGTGTCCAACGTCACCCTGGCCCAGGTGGTGCAGATCATCGCCCAGGCCGATGGCTCGCTCGGGCAGATTCCGCAGAACCATTTCTACGCCCTTGAAGTGCTGCGCGTGAATGGCAGCGAGCAGCAACAGGCTCGTCTGTATGCCGAAGTGCTGGCCGGAAAACGCTTCGGCAATGCTCTGGCAGAATTGGGCACCAAAACCGCCAGCGACCGTACTACCCGACTGGAGCGTGAAGGCGACGGTTATCGCATAAACGGCCGCAAGTTCTACGCCACCGGCGCGCTGTACGCGCAGCGGATTCCGACCTCGGTCATTGACGACGAAGGCGTGCAGCACCTGGCTTTCGTCCCTCACGACAGCGCCGGTCTGAAGGTTATCGACGACTGGAGCGGCTTCGGCCAGCGCACCACTGGCAGCGGCTCGGTGGTGTTCGAGAATGTGTATGTCAGCGCCGACGATGTCATCCCGTTCCAGAGTGCTTTCGAGCGCCCAACCACGGTCGGCCCGCTGGCACAGATTCTCCATGCAGCCATCGACACCGGCATTGCCCGTGCAGCCTTTGAAGACGCCCTGGTATTCGTGCGCACCCGCACGCGCCCCTGGATCGATTCAGGCATAGAAAAAGCCGTGGACGACCCGCTGACCCTGCATGCCTTCGGCAAGCTGGGCATCCGTCTGCATGCCGCAGAAGCCCTGCTTGAACGGGCAGGCGAGTATCTGGACATCGCACAGGCTGACAGCAACGACCAGACCCTGGCCGCGGTTTCCATCGCCGTGGCCGAGGCACGGGCCATCAGCACGGAAATCTCCCTGGAAACCAGCAGCAGGCTTTTCGAACTGGCAGGCAGCCAGGCGACGCTGGCCGAGCACGGACTGGATCGTCACTGGCGCAATGCCCGCGTACACACCCTTCATGATCCGGTGCGCTGGAAATATCACGCCATCGGCAATTACTACCTCAACGACACCAATCCTCCACGTCGGGGGACCATCTGATGGCCAGGAAAAAGATCCTGCTCAATGCGTTCAACATGAACTGCATCGGCCACATCAACCATGGCCTGTGGACCCATCCACGGGACAACTCCACCCAGTACAAGACCCTGGAATACTGGACCGAACTGGCAAAACTCCTGGAGCGCGGCCTGTTCGACGGACTGTTCATCGCCGATATCGTCGGCGTGTACGACGTGTATCAGAACTCGGTGGACGTCACTCTCAAGGAGTCGATCCAGTTACCGGTCAACGACCCGCTGTTGCTGGTGTCTGCCATGGCGGCAGTCACCCGTAACCTGGGCTTCGGCCTCACCGCCAACCTGACCTACGAAACGCCTTATCTGTTCGCCCGTCGCATGTCGACCCTGGACCACCTGAGCCGTGGCCGGGTGGGCTGGAATATCGTTACCGGCTATCTCGACAGCGCAGCAAGGGCCATGGGTTTGACGGAACAGGTCGAGCACGATCGCCGTTACGATCAGGCCGATGAATACCTGGAGGTGCTGTACAAACTCTGGGAAGGCAGTTGGGAAGACGGCGCGGTCATCAATGATCGTAAGGAACGTGTCTATGCCAGGCCGGACAAGGTCCATAAGGTTCGGCACAAGGGCGAGTTCTATCAGGTCGAGGGTTATCACCTCTGCGAGCCGTCACCGCAGCGAACCCCGGTGCTGTTCCAGGCGGGCAGCTCGGAGCGCGGCCTGCAGTTTGCCGGGCAGAATGCCGAGTGCGTGTTCATCAGCGGCCAGAACAAGGCCGCGACCCGTGAGCAGGTGGACAAGGTACGCGCCAGCGCCGTAGAGGCCGGACGCAATCCCGACAGCATCAAAGTGTTCATGGGCCTGAACGTGATCGTCGGTGCCACCGAAGCCATTGCCCGTGAGAAATATGCCGAATACCGCAGCTACGCCAGCGCCGAAGCCGGTGTCGCGCATTTCGCGGCCTCCACCGGTATCGACTTTGCCGAGTACGAGCTGGACGAACCCATTCAGTACGTGAAAAGCAACGCCATCCAGTCCGCGACGAAAAACCTCAAGAACAACGACTGGACCCGCCAGCGCCTGCTCGACCAGCACGCTCTGGGTGGCCGCTATATCACGCTGGTCGGCTCACCTGAACAGGTGGCGGACGAGCTGGAATCCTGGATCGAAGAAACCGGCCTGGACGGTTTCAACCTGACCCGCATCGTCACCCCGGAAAGCTATGAGGACTTCATCGACCTGGTGATTCCCGAGCTGCAACGTCGTGGCTCCTACAAGACCGCTTATGAAGACGGCAGCCTGCGCCAGAAACTGTTTCCCACAGGCAACGCGCACCTGCCAGACAACCATGCAGGCTCAAGACACCGTAGGGCTAACACCGATCATTGAAGATGGATAAATCACTTTGTGGGAGGCAGCTTGCTGGCGACTTCAGCGCACAGACACAGAATATCTGCCGGTTTTCAGGCCTTTTTTTCGCCAGCAAGCTGCCTCCCACAGGTTTTGTGTATGCCTGCTGATCGGCATTACCCCGTGAAAAGCCACACCCAAATTTTTCAAAACAACGGACAACATCATGAAAAAACCCTTTATCGCCCTGGCCCTGAGCCTGTTGACCCTCACCGCCCATGCCGCCGATGCGCCCTTGAAAGTCGGCACCACCGCCGCCTTCGCCATCCCGCTGGAGGCGGCTGTCGAAGAGGCCGCCAAACAGGGCCTGAAGGTCGAACTGGTGGAGTTCACCGACTGGATCGCACCCAATGTCACCCTCGCCGCTGGTGACATCGATGTGAACTACTTCCAGCACATCCCGTTCCTGACCAACGCCAACGAGGCCGCCGGTTACAACCTGGTGTCCTATGCACCGGGCATCATCAACAACGTCGGGCTGTACTCGAAGAAATACAAAAGCTTCGATGAGCTGCCCACGGGCGCCACCGTGGCCATCGCCAACGACCCGATCAACAGCGGTCGCGGCCTGCAATTGCTGGCCAAGGCGGGCCTGATCACCCTCAAGCAAGGCGTGGGCTACAAGGCCACCGAAGAAGACATCACCGCCAACCCGAAGAAGATCAAGATCATCCAGGTCGAAGCCGTGCAACTGGTGCGCGCCTACGATGACGCGGATCTGGTTCAGGGCTATCCGGCCTATATCCGTCTGGCCAAGACCTTCCCCGCCGACTCGGCCATTCTGTTCGACGGCCTGGACCATCCGGAATACGTGATTCAGTTCGTGATCAAGCCTGAACGCAAGGACGATCCGCGCCTGGCAAGGTTTGTCGATATCTATCAGCACTCCCCGGTGGTTCGCGCCTCTCTGGACAAGGTCAACGGCAAGCTCTACCAGCCGGGCTGGAAGGAATGACATGAACGCACTCGCGCAACGGCAAGAGCCGACCGCTCCCGCACATTCGGCCAGCCATACCGAACTGCACCCGGACCTGAATCACGCTCATGTGCGCTTCAGCAATCTGGGCAAGACCTACCACGGCCAGCAAGGCCCGGTGCAAGCCCTGAGCAACATCGAACTGGCCATCCAGAAAGGTGAGATCTTCGGCATCATCGGGCGCAGCGGTGCAGGCAAGTCATCGCTGATCCGCACCATCAACCGCCTCGAACAACCCAGCAGCGGCCGGGTGCTGATCGATCAGGTGGACATTGGCGAATTCGACGAAGACAAGCTGGTAGAGCTGCGCCGACGCATCGGCATGATCTTCCAGCACTTCAACCTGATGTCGGCCAAGACCGTGTGGCAGAACGTCGAGCTGCCGCTCAAGGTCGCGGGCGTGCCCAAGGAGCAGCGCCAGCGCAAGGTCACTGAACTGCTGGAGCTGGTCGGCCTGCAGGACAAGCACAAGGCTTACCCGGCTCAGCTCTCCGGCGGGCAGAAACAGCGCGTGGGCATTGCCCGGGCGCTGGTGCATGACCCGGCCATCCTGTTGTGCGACGAAGCGACCTCGGCGCTGGACCCGGAAACCACTCAATCGATCCTTGGCCTGCTGCGCGAGATCAACCAGCGCCTGGGCCTGACCATCGTGCTGATTACCCACGAGATGTCAGTGATCCGCGATATCTGCAACCGCGTGGTGGTGCTTGAAAAAGGCCAGGTGGTGGAGCAAGGCCCGGTGTGGCAAGTGTTTGGCAACCCGCAACATGAGGTGAGCAAAACCTTGCTCGCGCCCCTGCAACTCGGCTTGCCGAAAGCCTTGCTGGAGCGCCTGACGCCACAAGCGGCTCACCCGGACGCCACGTTGCTGCTGGACCTGAGCTTTACCGGCGTCAGCGCCGAAGAACCAGACCTAGCTGCACTGTTCGCAGCCCTGGGTGGCCAGGTGAAGTTATTGCAAGGTGGCGTGGAGCGTATTCAGGAGCGTGCCGTCGGGCATCTGACCCTGTCGATCAGCCGCTCGCCCCACAGTCGAGACGAATTGCTGGCCCGCGCACGCCAGCATGCGCCACATGCGGAGGTACTGGGTTATGTGGATTGATCGTTTGTTGCAAGGCGTGCTCGATACCTTTCTGATGGTCGGCGTGTCCTCTTTCATTGCCCTGCTGCTGGGCATTCCGATGGCGGTGATTCTGGTCACCAGCTCCAGAGGGGGAATCTACGAAGCACCGGTGCTGAATCAGGTATTGGGCGCCTTCGTTAACCTGTTTCGCTCGATTCCGTTCCTGATCCTGATGGTCGCGCTGATCCCGTTCACGCGCCTGATCGTCGGCACCAGTTATGGCGTCTGGGCGGCCGTGGTGCCATTGACCATTGCCGCAACACCCTTCTTCGCCCGCATCGCCGAAGTCAGCCTGCGTGAAGTCGATCATGGCCTCATCGAAGCGGCACAGGCCATGGGTTGCCGTCGCTGGCATATCGTCTGGCATGTACTGCTGCCTGAAGCCTTGCCGGGCATTGTCGGTGGTTTCACCATCACGATCGTCACGATGATCAACTCCTCGGCCATGGCCGGTGCCATCGGTGCCGGTGGGCTGGGTGATATCGCCTACCGCTACGGCTATCAACGCTTCGACACACAGATCATGCTCACCGTGATCGTGTTGCTGGTGGTGCTGGTGGCCGCCATTCAACTGGGTGGCGACCGGCTGGCTCGGGTTCTGAACAAGCGCTGAGCCATTGCTTCGGTCCGGGCTGGAGGTATATTGACGACCTCCATTGCCCGGACAACCGTTTGCCATGAAGCTCGACGCCCAAGACCTCGCCCATATCACCGCCGTCACCGTCGGCCATTACAACCAGGTGGCCGAAGACTTTCGCGAAGGCACCCGCGACCACGACGTCAGCCAGAACATTGCCGCCCTCTTGCGCCATATCCAGGGGCCGACGCCCTGGCAGATTCTGGATTTCGGCTGCGGGCCGGGCCGTGATCTGAAGACTTTCAGCGCCATGGGCCACGTCGCGGTGGGGCTGGACGGCAGCGAACAATTCGCCCGAATGGCTCGCGAGGACAGCGGTTGCGAAGTGTTGCACCAGAACTTTCTGGAGCTGGACCTGCCGCTCGCCCGCTTCGACGGCATCTTCGCCAATGCCGTGCTGTTTCACATTCCCAAACAGGAACTTCCCAAGGTCCTGCGCCAATTGCACGCCACCCTCAAACCGGACGGTGTGCTGTTCAGCTCCAATCCCAGAGGCCAGAACCAGGAAGGCTGGAAAGGCGAGCGCTATGGCTCGTATCACGACCTGGAATCATGGCGTGAGCTGCTGAACGAGGCGGGCTTTGTAGAGCTTGAGCACTACTATCGCCCGACTGGTTTGCCAAGGGAGCAGCAACCTTGGCTGGCGAGTGTCTGGCGACGAAGCTGAGCGCTACATCGACTTGACGAAAGCATTCAACTCCTATTGCGTGCATGGCGTGACTGGCATTTTTGTCAGTATCAGCGCAGCAGCATGGCGCTTAGGATGGGCTCCAGAAAAAGGGGTTCGCACTCAATGAATGGGGCCCGAATGTTAATCGATCAGGGAGATGATCATGGCAACTCAATATATTCAGAACGGCAATTTCAAAGACGATTTCAACTATTGGAAAGGACCTGTGGGTTTTGACCCTGGCCTTGAGCGTTATGGCTTCGGACAAAGCATCCTGTTGCCGGTAGCGACAAATATCAGCCAGGGTCTGCCGGACTTGCCGGGCACGACCATGCTTATCGAGTTCGACGCACTCAGCGCTGATGCAGCCGTAGAGGACGCCTCGTTTGTGGTCAGTGTGGGAGGCTTCAGGGCTGACGGCGTAGTAATGGTTTCGCCTGTCACCGGTTTTGCGACGCCGGACTGGCAGCGTTTCTCGGTCAACATGTATTTCCAGGACGATCTGACCTCCTGCTTCCTGAACGTCTCGACCCCTCGACCGGCGGTCTCTGCCAACCATCCAGAGGGGACTTTCACCATGAGCCCTGTGCGGTTCGGGGATTTCAGCCTGGTTGAAAGCGATATCGGCTGACGCGGGACAATCCCTGGGGGTATTGCTGATCAGTTAAGGCCATAAATCATTTTGTGGGAGACAGCTTGCTGGCGACTTCAGCGTACAGACACGGAATATCTGCCGGTTTTCAGGCCTTTTTCGCCAGCAAGCTGCCTCCTACACGTTTGTGTGTGCCTTAACTGATCGGCATTAATCGCGTCTACGCGGGCTCCTTGATTCTGTACCACGCCACATAAAGAGCGGGCAGGAACAACAGGGTCAGCAAGGTCGCGATGATGATGCCGCCGATCATCGCGTAAGCCATCGGTCCCCAGAACACTTCACGTGCAATGGGGATCATGCCCAGGCTGGCCGCTGCCGCCGTCAGCAGAATCGGGCGACGGCGATGCTCGGTGGCTTCGACCACGGCATCCCACGGCGAGTAGCCGCTCTGTTCATAGGCATGGATCTGGGTCACCAGAATCACCGAGTTGCGGATGATGATGCCGATCAGCGCCAGCACCCCGAGAATCGCCACGAAACCCAATGGCGTGCCGGTCGGGATAAGCGCCAGCACCACGCCGATCAACCCCAGCGGCGCAACACTGGCCACCAGAAACATCTTCTGCACGCTGTGCAACTGGATCATCAGAAAGGTCGCCATCAGGAACAGCATCAGCGGCACGACACTGGCAATCGGCCCTTGGGCCTTGCTGCTTTCTTCAACCGTGCCGCCGGTCGCCACCTTGTAGCCCACCGGCAAACCTGCGGCGAACTTGTCGACTTCCGGCTTCAACTGCTTCACCAGATCGGTCGGCTGGATCTCGTCGCGAACTGCACCTTTCACCGTGATGGTCGGTTTGCGATCACGCCGCCAGACCAGTGGCTGCTCCAGTTCGTAACCCACCGTGGCAAAGGCCAGCAGCGGAATCGAGGCTCCGGCAGGCGTCACGATCTGCAGGTTCTGCAGGGTTTCCGGCGTACCGCGTTCGGCATCTTCAGCGCGGCCCACCACGTTGACCAGATAGATATCGTCACGCACCTGAGTCACCGCCGAACCGCTGACCACGCTGTTCATCAGTTGCGCAACATCTTCGGAAGACAGCCCCAACTGTCGCGCCTTGTCCTGATTGATATCGATGCGCAGCACCTTGCCCGGCTCGTTCCAGTCGTAGATGACTTCACCCACGTGCGAGTTCTTGCCCAACAGCGTGGCCAGTTCAATGGCGTGCTGGCGAACCTTGTCGATGTTCTCGCCACTGACCCGATATTGCAGCGGACGCCCGACCGGCGGCCCCATTTCAAGTGGCTGCACATAGGAGCCGATCCCGACATATTCATCGCGCAGGCGCTTCTGCAGCCGTTCGGTCAGCGCACCGCGCTCCTCCAGCCCTTTGCTGACGATAACCAACTGGGCGTAGAACGGGTTTTCCAGTTGCTGGTCCAGCGGCAGATAAAAACGCACCGCGCCCTGGCCGATATAGGTGCTCCAGCGCTCTATATCCGGATCGTCCTTGAGGCTGGCCTCAAAACGGTCAACGACCTTGCGCGTCTCGTTGATCGAGGCGTTCTGCGGGAGGTTCAGATCGACCAGGATTTCAGGCCGGTCCGACGACGGAAAGAACTGGTTCTGCACGAACTGCATCGAGAACAGCGAGGCGGCAAACAGCAACAGGGTCATGCCGATGGCCAGCCAGCGATGACGCATGGCCCACAGCATGCTGCTGTTGAATGCACGTCCTATACGGCCCGGCTCTTCGGACTTGGGCTTGATGTTGCTGCTCAGAATATGTACGCCGATCACGGGCGCAAACAGCACGGCCACGATCCATGACACCAGCATCGCCACGGCAATCACCGCAAACAGCGTGAAGGTATATTCCCCCGCCGAGCTGTTGTTCAGGCCAATGGGCACGAAACCGGCCACCGTTACCAGCGTGCCGGTCAGCATCGGGAACGCGGTCGAGGTGTAGGCATAGGTCGCAGCCTGCTCCCGGGTTTCGCCCATTTCCAGGCGTGTGACCATCATTTCCACGGTAATCATGGCGTCGTCCACCAGCAGCCCGAGGGCGATGATCAACGCCCCGAGGGAAATCCGCTGCATGGTGATGCCGCTGTATTCCATGAACACGAAGACCATGGCCAGCACCAGCGGGATGGAACAGGCCACCACCAGACCGGCACGTACCCCGAGGCTGACAAAGCTGACCACCATCACGATGATCACTGCCTCGAACAGCGCGCTGGTGAAACCGCCCACCGCCTTGTCCACCACTTCAGCCTGATCCGACACCTTGTGCACACCAACGCCCACCGGCAACTCGGCGGTGGAGATGTCCATGCGCTCATGCAACGCCTTGCCGAACTCCTGGATGTTGCCGCCCTTCTGCATGGCGATGGACAGGCCGATGGCCGGTTTGCCGTTGTAACGGAACAGCGGTTTGGGCGGATCCGTATAGCCTCGGGTGATTTCAGCGATATCGCTCAAGCGGTAGAAACGGTCATTGAGCCGCAGGTTGACCGCTGCCAGGTCCTTTTCCGAAGCGAATTGCCCGGAGGTGCGCACGGAAATCCGCTCCGGCCCGGCCTCGATCACCCCGGCAGGCGTCACCGCGTTCTGGGATTGCAGGCTTTGCACCACCTGACGCTGATCCAGACCAAGAGCCGCCAGCTTGCGGGTGGAGAAGTTCAGGTAGATCACCTCATCCTGCTGGCCGATCATTTCCACCTTGCCAAGGCCCGGGACCGCACGGATATCGGCGCGCACCTTCTCGACGTAATCGCGCAACTGACGCATCGAGAAACCATCGGCGGTAAAGGCGTAGATCGAGCCGAACACGTCACCGAATTCGTCGTTGAACGCCGGCCCCTGCAAGCCTTGGGGGAACTGCCCGCGAATGTCGTCGATCTTCTTGCGCACCTGATACCAGATCTGCGGTATGTCCTTGGCACTGGTGGTGTCGCGCAGGTAAACGAAAACCGTGGACTCGCCTGGCCGGGTATAACTTTTCACGTAGTCCAGTGAATCCAGCTCTTCAAGCTTCTTCTCGATGCGGTCGGTCACCTGCTTCAGGGTTTCGTCCACGGTCGCGCCGGGCCAGCGGGTCTGGATAACCATGGTCTTGATGGTGAAGGACGGATCTTCTTCACGCCCAAGCTTCATGTAGGAAAACACGCCCATCAGCAGGGCGACGAACATCAGGTACCAGACAAACGACTGATGCTTGATGGCCCACTCGGACAGATTGAAGCTTCCTTTCATCGCGGGCTTTCCTCATCGACTTTGACTTTCTGCCCCGGCTTGAGGCTGTTGACGCCCGCACTGACCACCTTCTCACCGGCATTGACTCCGCCCGTCAGCAGGAAGCTGTCGTTGTCACGGCTGACGACATTCACCTCTCTGGGATTTACCGTCTGGCTTTGCGGGTCGATGATCCAGACCCGGTTTTTGCCATCCAACTCCTGCAAGGCCGTGATCGGCAGGCTCATGCGCGGGGCAATGGCGGAACTGAGGGTCACGCTGATCGCGGTCCCGAGCCGCAATGCCGCAGGCGTGTCAGTCAGAGTCAGGCGTGCCCGGCGGGTACGGGTCGAGCGGTCGGGCTGCGGTTCGATTTCCCGAGGCGTGGCGGTGGTTTTCACCTGCGGATCAAGCTGGCTGGCCACGTTGAACACCACATCGGCGGGCAATTGATCCACCAGCGAAACGGGCAGATCGATCACCGCTTCCTTGATATCGGGCCGCGCCAGAGTCACGACCTCCTGCCCGGCCGTGACGACTTGCCCGGCCTCGGCCTGCCACTCGGTAACCACCGCATCGTGGTCCGTGCGCAACTCGCTGTAGCTCAACTGATCATTGGCCTGTTGGGCAGCAGCTCTGGCCTGATCCAGGGACGAGCGCGTGGTTTTCAGCTCGGTCAGGGCATTGTCCAGTTGCGCCTGCGCGCCGACGCCACGGTCGAACAACTCCTGCTGGCGACGGGCATTGGCCTGGGCATTGATCCACTGCGCCTCGATACGGGCCTGATCGCCCTGGCGAGCGCGCACGTTATTCTGCTGATCGGTCGGGTCGAGGGTCGCAAGCAGGTCGCCTTTTTTCACTTCGCTGCCCACATCGACATGGCGGGACGCGATACGACCCGGCACCCGAAAGCCCAGCACGCTCTGGTAACGCGCCTGAATATTGCCGGCGAAACGTCCGAACTCCAGTTGCGAATCAGGCCGGGCCTCGACAAAGACCACCGGCCGGACCGGCTCGGGTGGCGTTTCATCCTTGCCACAGCCACTCAGCAGCAAACCGCTCAACAACAGGCAGACCAGACGCTTCATGGCTGCACCTGAGCATTGTGTTGCTGTGGTTGATCGGCGATTTCGACCTGCATGTCCGGGTGCAATAACTGTCCGCCAGCCACCACGACTTTCTCTCCACTCTTGAGCCCGTCACCGATGATGACTCTGGACGTCAGGTAACGAGCGACCTGAACCTTGCGCAGGTTGACCTTGCCCTGCTCGTCCACCACCCACACGGCGGGCTTGCCCAGATGCTCGCCAAGGTCCTTGGTCAGGGCCGACCACGGCAGCTCGACGCTGGCATTGGCTGGCGCGCTCAAGGCCACGCTGACCACAGAGCCCAGATCCATGCCTTCAGGCAAAGGATCAAGCGCGACCTTGACCTGCAAGGTACCGGTTTCAGCCGAAACCGCCGGGGTCACTTCGCGCACCTTGCCGCTGACCTTGATGGCCGGGTTGTCGAGCAAGGTGACTTGCACCGGCTGATCGGTCGGCGGCTGAACGAACAGCGACTCGTAAACGTTGAACACCGCATCGCGCTCGCCATCCCGGGCCAGATCGAAAATCGGCACGGTCGCCTGCACCACTTGCCCGACCTCGGCCTGACGCGCCGTGATCACACCCGGCGTATCGGCGACCAGCGCGGTGTAACTCAACTGCTCGCGGGCATTGGCCAGTTGCGCCTGAGCGGCCTTGAGCGCGCTCTCGCTGCCGCGCAATGCCGCCTGGGCCGAATCGTATTCGCTGCGACTGGTGTAGCCCTTGGGCAACAGCTTTTCCTGACGCCCGAAAGCGGCGCGAGCCTGAGTGACCCGCGCCTGCTCGGCGGCCACCGAGGCGAGGGCCGAGTCGACATTGATCTGCAGGTCTTTGGGGTCGAGCCGGGCGAGAACCTGATTGGCGGTGACACGATCACCGACATCCACATTACGCTGGATGATCTTGCCATTGACCCGGAATGAAAGCCGGGTCTGCACACGCGCCTGAATATCACCGGTCAAAGCAACGCTGGCGGCAAAGTCGGCAGTCTTCACCGTTTGCACATAAACCCGCGGCAGATCGACAGCCGCCGGTTTTTCCTGGCCACAGCCAGTCAGTAGCGCCATGGCTGCGGCAAAGCCGAGCATAACCAGTCCAGAAGAACGAGCAGGCATGCAGACTCCTTTTGCGGCTGCCAGATGCGAGAGTGATATCACGAGAGAGGAACGTGAACATGCGACTGTGCGCAGGCGGGAGGGTTCCTTGCGGTACTCAACTCTTCAGAGGGGGGACTCGTATAGATCCAGAGAACGGATTGATGAGCTTGATCTGATACGCGTACTGATATTTCTCAGGTTCACAGTCACCGCCTCCCGACGTTTTATCTGCTCCACAGCTACCACCCTCCGCAAATTCGCCAGATTTTTCGGGTTTCTTGACGCAATCACCGAACCAACCCGTGTACTGGCAGCAACGACACCGAGCGCCAGAGCGGCCCACCCCATGGGTTCCAATGCAGGAGAATCGGGGGCGACTTCAGCTACGATCTGTCGGGCTACACCAAGCACACCACCTGCCACCGCACTCGTGCCGGTAATGATCGTGGATAGGCTACCCGCACTGAAAAAACCGGCTTGAGCGGCCTTCACGGATAACAGGAAAGGCAGCGAAGGGAGCAGGGTGGCGGTGGCAGCTGTCAGCGCAGCCACGCTGAGCACTATGCCTACGATGAACTGCCAGGACGTATGCCCCGTGGGGTCAATGTGATTGACCGGATCTCCCAGGCAATAGGCATAAGGATTCACGCCACCCTCGCCAAACGGGCTCAAGCTGTCCGGACTGTTGAAACGCATCAGTACCGGGTTGTAGGCGCGATACCCCTTGCCCAACAGATAATGGCCCGTGACGGGATCGGGGCGTTCACCGTTGAAACCGGGCAGGTCGCCAAGCGGCGCATGATGACCGTACGGTGCATAAGCGATGGCGGTGCGCTGCCCCGATGTTGCCGCATGGAGCACGCTGCCTGGCTGATCGGTGCTGGTCAGGGTCGTAGCGAGGACTTTGCCGATCATCGTTTGCAGTGCCAGCAACTGATTCTCACGGTGGAAAAAAGTGCGCTGCCCGGCACCCTGGATTTCGTTGGCCAGCCTGTCCGCCCGATAGAAAGACCGGGTGACAGCCTCGGCAAGCGGCATACGGGTCGCGAGGCGATCCAGCGGGTCATACTCATAGCGGCACAGGGCAATTTTATGAGGCATGGCGAGTGACCATTCCAGGCAATGTGTACGGGCAAGGCTGATCTCACCCGAACCTTCACAATGAACTCACACGCGAATATTGGCTACCCGTAGAAATGACAGTTGCAGGCAGGAAAACCTGTACAGAAGAAAGTGCAAACCGGCTTTCGTTTCCGGCTCATAGATGACACATAGCCATTATGCGCAAGAAGTTGCGCACTTTTCTGTGGATAACCTGTGATCAGTTCTCTCTGACTCACGCCGCTCAAGCCCTCCAGCCAAGTGCGCAAGAAGTTGCGCAGTGGTGCGCAACTTCTTGCGCACTTTCATAGGGTTTTCCACGTAAAAATCATGAAAACCGGATGATTAATTTCATATCTATCTGATTTATATAGTAAATATTCTTTCTGGCACAAAGCTTGATCAGTATTTGCCACCCATCAGGCAAATTCGCCTCCCGGGACCCTCAAGTTTCAGCAAGGAGAGCATCCATGGCTACACCCGCGTACATGTCCATCACCGGCGAAAAACAAGGCCTGATCACTGCCGGCGCCTTCACCGCCGACTCCGTGGGCAACACCTTTCAGGAAGGCCACGAAGACGAAGTGATGGTCCAGGCGTTCCATCACGACGTGATCATCCCGCGTGACCCACAGTCCGGCCAGCCAACCGGCCAGCGCGTTCACAAGCCGGTGAAAATCACCAAGGTTTTCGACAAGTCCTCGCCTCTGCTGCAAGCGGCCCTGACTTCCGGCGAGCGCCTGAGCAAAGTCGAAATCAAATGGTTCCGCACCTCCGCTCAAGGCACTCAAGAGCACTACTACACCACCGTTCTGGAAGACGCGATCCTCGTCAGCTCCAAGGACTACATGCACAACTGCCAGGATCCTGCGAACGCGCATTTCACGCACCTGGAAGACATCGAAATGACCTACCGCAAAATCACCTGGACCCACGAAGTCTCCGGTACTTCGGGTTCCGATGACTGGCGTTCGCCTGTGGCCTGATACGGCTGAGGTTTCAAGCATCGACCGGCCTCTGCTGGTCGATGTTGTTTACGCCCTTTCAGAATCGAGGAACAAGGGATGTTCGCGCCGGCCAATCAGACTCACTTCAGCCTGACCGTAGAAGGTTTAAACAGCGACCTGCAGGTCCTGGCCCTCAACGGGCGGGAAGCCATCAGCCAGCCGTTCGTGTTCGACGTGGAACTGGTCAGCGAGCAGCCGTCCCTGGACCTTGAAACCCTGTTGCACAAACCCGCCTTCCTGCAGCTTTCGCCGGACGGCAGCGGCATTCATGGCCAGATCTATCGCGCCGCCCAGGGTGATTCCGGCAAGCGACTGACCCGTTACTCGGTGACCCTTCGCCCGCAACTGTCCTACCTGGCCCACCGCATCAACCAGCGCATCTTCCAGAACCTCAGCGTGCCGAAAATCATCGGCCAGGTCCTCGAAGAGCATGGCATCCAGAGCAACGCCTACGAATTCAAGGTCGGGTCGGTTTATCCCGAGCGCATCTACTGCGTTCAGTACGATGAATCGGACCTGCACTTCATCCAGCGCCTGTGCGAGGAAGAAGGGATTCACTACCACTTCCAGCACAGCAGCACGGGCCACAAGCTGGTGTTCGGCGATGACCAGACGGTGTTCCCGAAACTCGCCCCTGTGGCCTATCAGCAAGACTCCGGCCTGGTCGCCAACGACCCGGTCATCAAGCGCTTCGACCTGCGCCTGGAAACCCGTACCAGCCGCACCACCCGCCGCGACTACGACTTCGAGAAACCGCGCCTGACGCTGGAAAGCGAAAACCGTGGCAACGCCCTGCCCGACCTCGAAGACTACGACTATCCGGGCCGCTTCGTGGACCGCGAGCGCGGCAAGCACCTGGCCAAGCGCGCCCTTGAGCGTCATCGCAGCGACTACCAGCTGGCCGAAGGCAAAAGTGATCAACCGTTGCTGGTCAGCGGCCACTTCCTCGCCCTGACCCAACACCCCAAGGCCAAATGGAACGACCTGTGGCTGCTGACCGAAATCATCCACGAGGGCAAACAGCCTCAAGTGCTGGAAGAGTCGGTCACCAGCGACACCACGACTCTCAAGGACGATTTCCATCAGGGTTATCGCAACCGCTTCCAGGCCACGCCCTGGGACGTGCCCAACCGCCCGCCGCTGCTGCACCCCAAACCGCGCATCCTGGGCAGCCAGAGCGCCGTGGTGACCGGCCCGAAAGGTGAAGAAATCCACTGCGACCAATATGGCCGCGTCAAGGTCCAGTTCCACTGGGACCGCGAAGGCCAGGCCGACGACAAGACCAGTTGCTGGCTGCGCGTCTCGTCCGCCTGGGCCGGCGCCCAGTACGGCGGCATCGCCATCCCGCGCATCGGCATGGAAGTACTGGTCAGCTTCCTGGAAGGCGACCCCGATCAACCGCTGATCAGCGGCTGCCTGTACCACAAGGAAAACGTCGTCCCCTACGAACTGCCGACCAACAAGACCCGCAGCACCTTCAAGACCCTGAGTTCACCGGGCGGCGGCGGTTACAACGAACTGCGCATCGAGGACAAGAAAGGTCAGGAACAGATCTACCTCCACGCCCAGCGCGACTGGGACGAGAACGTCGAGCACGACCAGAAGATCCGCGTCGGCAACGAACGCCACGACACCGTCGAGCAGAACAGCTACAGCGAGTTCAAGGCTGAGGAACATCACACGACCTATGCCGACCGCAAGGTCGAAGCTCGGGCCGACGATCACCTGACTGTTGCGACCAACCAGCACGTCAAGATCGGGACAGGGCAGTTCATTGAGGCCGGGCAGGAGATTCACCTCGACAGCGGCATCAAGATCGTCCTGGAAGCCGGTAGCGAGCTGACGTTCAAGGCGGGTGGCAGCTTCGTCAAAATCGACGCCAGTGGCGTGACAATCAGCGGGCCGGTGGTCAACGTCAATACCGGCGGCAGCCCGGGCGTCGGGTCTGGCATAGCGGCATTGCTGCCCGGATTGTTGAAACAGGCCGATGCCGCCAGAGCCGGTGCAGTGCTGACACCCGCGCAAATCAATACGCTTAAACGCAACGCGCCGTTCTGTGAAGAATGCGAGAAGTGCAAGGACGGTGCCTGTGCAATCTGATCTTTTGAGCCCAACGGCATGGCTGGCAGAACAGCCGCTGCAACCAGGCGAGCGCCTGTACCTGATCATCAGTGCGGCCAGCGACGCCGAGCCCCTCAAGGCCTTCTACCAGCAAAGCCATGCGCCGCAACTGATCCCGATCTGGAGCGGCACACCTTACGCCGACTGGCAGCCCGTGATGCCCTACCTTGTCGAGCTGAAACCCGATGCTGGCTTCATGCAATGGATCGCCGAAACTGACGCTCAGGATTGGGGCTGGCTCGCCGTATCGCGCTCGGAACCCGATACCGTATTCGAACACCTGCGCAGCCTGACCCAAGTGAAAATGCCCGACGAAACCGAGGTGTTTTTCCGGTTCTGGGATGGGCGGCATATCTATCCGATCCTGAAAGGGCTGGGTGATTCGGCGGGTGAACTGATGCCGATGTTCGAGCGCTATCTGATCAATGGCCGCAGTCTGGAAGTCGCGCCAAGGTCGGTGCCGAAAGCGAAGGACTGGCCGTGGTGGGAAGTGCCTCAGACACTGCTGGATGGCCTGATGGCTGAAAACCCGTCAACCATCATCGACAACATGATGCAGTGGTTGCTGGATGAACATGCCGAACTGTACTTCTCGTTCCCCGAATCCAACCTGCGAGAAAAAGTGGCGCGCTTCGTGAAGCGCACGCCGCTCAAGGAAGAAAACTTTACCGGGCTGTTGAAGGCTCATCTGGAAAATGAGGTGGCGGCATGAGCGTTTTGATGGGCGGATTCACCGGAGCCCTCACGGCCAAACAGCCTGATGCTCAGGCCATCATCAACGACTTCAAGAAATGCCTGGCCGATTACCGCGAACATGCCGAAGCCTGGTATGGCGGCGTGCTGGATGCCGAACAGCAGTTCAAGGTGGGCGACGAGGTCGGCACTGCGGACAAGGACAGCAAACAGCCAAACACCCTGTATGCCAACTGCCCGGCCAACGGCAAACTGAAGCTTGTACACAGCTTCGAATCAGCGCGCTTTGTGCCGATTGGCAATACGCCGGTGCGTCTGGTGCCTGTGGAAGATGGAGTGGTCTACGGCAAAAACGAAGTGGGCCAGGCGATCGATCTGAAAATCGGCCCGAGCGGGATTCTGGAAGTCCCCGGCCTCAAGCCTAATCAGCAATACAAGATCACCTTTTTCCCGAACCCTACCCGTGCGCAGATCGACAGCCTGTTCAACTCTTATCAAGGCGTTATCGGTGATCTGAGCGGCTGGCTGCAAACCGAATGGAGCACCGACTTTTTGCCTCTATGGCAAGCGCATAGCAGCGCGTCCATGGCCGGCAAGGCGATGCAACAACTGGAGTCTGCCTGGAAAGGCTTCCTCAAGGCGATCATGGGCCTGTGGGGCGATATCAAGGGTCTGTACGACCTGGTTGCTCATCCCCGCGAGAACTACGAAAAGCTCAAGAAGTTCTTCACCGAGGAAGAGATCAAGAAGATCTATAACGCCTCCAAGGGAGCGATTCAGACGGCCCTGCTGATCGCCAGCGACGAACCACTGATGTGGATCTACGTCGCGGCAATCGTGGCCTGGGTCAAGATGCTGCCGCCACAGACCTGCACGGAAGTGCTGGCGGAACTGACCACCGAAGTGCTGCTGAACATCCTGATCGGTATCGTCCTCACGGGCGGTATCGGCCTGGCTGTACGGGTCAGCGCCAAAGGCCTCAATGCTGCCAAAAACAGCGGCAAGGTCATGAAGCTGATCGAAGACTTCACGTCCATGCTGATGAAGATCAGCAAGAAGAACGCGACCGGCCACGCGGAAACCGCCAAGCCCCTGCTGCTCAATGGCAACTCGCCAATGAACCCGGCGCGCAAGACCAGCGTTGAAATCGCCGCGCCCAAACCTGCAGAAACCGCGACGGCCCCCAAGCGCAAAGCACCCGTTTCAGGCGGTGAAGTCGAAACCGATGCGCAGATTCATGCACGCGGCAAGAAAGAAAATGCAACGCGCATGGAACAGGCGGAAAAGACCGACGACGCTGCCAAGCAATCAGAAACGCCTGCCAAGCAGCCCGCCCAGTGCGCAGACAAGACCTGCACCAACGGCGAACCGGTATCGATGGTGACCGGCGAAGAACTGCTGACCCTGACCGATGGCGAGCTCGGTGGTTTGCTGCCTCTGGAGTGGACGCGCCTGTACCGCAGCAGTGCGGTCGAAATCGATAGCCGTCTGGGCCATGGCTGGAGCCATTCGCTGTCTCATCGTCTGCAACTGGACGATGAAGGCGTGCTCTGGACGGACAACGAAAACCGTCAGACCCGCTTCCCGATGCCGACCGAGCAACGTCCGGCCATCACCAACAGCCTTGCCCAGGCCGCCATTTACCTCGGGGATGCTCCTGGCGAACTGATCCTGACCCAGGCCGGGGCAAAAGCACGCTTCTATCACTTCCGTGCCGGTCGCCTGACCACCATCAGTGACCCGTACGACAACCAGGTCCATATCACGTACGACCTGGTGGACCGGATTCAGCGCATCGACAACGGTGCTGGCCGCGCCCTGCTCTTGCGCTACGACGACCGGCATATCGTCGCCGTGGATCATCAGCAACAACGTCCGGAGTATGACGAGCGTGGCGAGCGTCAGGACCCGTGGCTGACCCTCCAGACCTTTGTCACCTACGGCTACAACGACAAGCACCAACTCGTCTCTGCCACCAATGCGGTGGGGGAAACCGAGCATTACCGCTACAACGACCAGCACGTCATTCTGGAACGGCAAATGGCCGGTGGTGCCAGCTTCTTCTGGGAATGGGAGCGCGAAGGCAAGCTCTCGCGCTGCGTGCATCACTGGGCCAACTACTCGCAACTCGAAGCGCGTTATGAGTGGGACGACAAAGGCACGGTCACTGTCCATAACGCCGACGGCAGCGAACAGGTTTACGTGCATGACGAAAATGCCCGCCTGATCAGCGAAACCACTCCCGATGGCGCACAAACCCAGAAAGCCTATGACGATAAAGGCCGCCTGATTGCCGTAAAAGATCCGCTGGGGGCCATTACCGAGTATCAGTACAACGACGCCGGGCGCCTGATCGCCGTGATCCCGCCGGAAGACGCGACGATCCGTTACAACTACTTCGACGGGCAACTGGTCGAGGTCCTGCGCGGCAAAGCCCGCTGGCAATATGACCGTAACGAACAAGGCGACATTACCCGGCAGATCGACCCCCACGGCAACGAAACCCATTACAGCTACGACCGTCAGGGCCGTCTGCTGGAAATCCGTCATCCCGATGGCAGCCGTCATCAACTGGGCTGGAACGGTCTGGGCCAATTGCTGGAAGAACGCCTGCCCGACGGCGGCCAGCGCAAATACCGTTATGACGCCCTCGGTCGGCAGATCACCCGTCAGGACGAAACCGGTGCCATCACCCATTACCAATGGGATGCGGTCAATCGCCTGAGCCAGGTCACCTTGCCCGGCGGTGCCACCCGCGCCTTCGCTTACAACCCGTATGGCCGCGTCACCGCCGAGCGCGATGAGCTGGGCCGTATCACCCGTTACGAATACGCCGACAACCTGCACCTGGTCAGCCGCCGCATCAATCCCGACGGCAGCCAGTTGCGCTACCGCTACGACAACTCGCGCCTGCTGCTCACCGAAATCGAGAACGAGCGTGGCGAGCGTTACCACCTCAATTACTACTCGAATGGCCTGATCCAGCAGGAAACCGGTTTCGACGGTCACCGCACCGCGTATGAATACGACCTCAACGGCCAGTTGCTGAAGAAAACCGAATTCGGCGATGACGACAGCGAGCTGGTCACCGAGTACCAGCGCGATGCTGCTGGCCGCCTGTTGGTCAAGACCCTGCCCGACGGCGAACAGATTCACTACAGCTACGACGCCCTTGGCCGCCTGGTCAATGTCGACGACGGCAACTGGCCGCTGGCCTACGAATACGACCTGCAAGACCGCCTCATCACCGAACACCAGGGCTGGGGCACCCTGCGCTACGAGTACGACAGCGTCGGCCAGCTCAAACACTGTCGCCTGCCGGATGGCAGCAAGCTGGACTACCACCATCATCGCGGCGGGCAACTGAGCAGCATCGACCTCAACGGTTCGCGCCTGACGGCTCACCAGTTCAGTGGCGGACGGGAGCGGCAGCGTCAGCAGGGTCTGTTGCTCAGCCAGTATCAGTACGACGAACAAGGTCGCCTGCAGGCTCACAGCGTCAGCCAGCAGGATCGTGATCTGTTCCAGCGTCGCTACGCCTACGATGCCAACGGCAACCTGGCGGGGATCGATGACAGCCGCAAGGGCAACCGCAGTTTCCATTACGACCCGCTGGACCGTCTGATCAACGTTCGTGGCAACACACCGGAAACCTTCGCCCACGACCCGGCCGGTAACCTGCTGGGCCAGGGCGATTTGCCCACAGCAAACCTGGCCAACGTCAAAGGCAACCGCCTGCTGATGCAAGGCGACCGCCATTACGACTACGACGCCTACGGCAACCAGATCCGCGAGCGTCGTGGTGCCGGGCAGAAACTCGTCACCGAATACCGCTACGACGCCCAACATCGCCTGATCGGTGTCAGCCTACCGGGCGGCAGTGTCGCCAGCTACAAATACGACGCCTTCGGGCGCCGCATCGCCAAGACCGTCGACGGCCACACCACCGAATTCCTCTGGCAAGGCGAACGCCTCGTCGCCGAAAGCGCCGACAACCGTTATCGCAGCTACATCTACGAACCCGGCAGCTTCCGCCCGCTGGCCATGCTCGACGGCGAAGGCCCACGCAAAGCCACGCCGTTCTACTACCAGCTCGACCACCTCGGCACGCCACAGGAACTCACCGACTACAGCGGCGAGATCATGTGGTCCGCCAAATACCGCGCCTACGGCAACCTCGCCGCCCTGGACATCGCCGAAATCGACAACCCGCTGCGCTTCCAGGGTCAGTATTTCGATACGGAGACAGGGTTACACTACAACCGGCATCGCTACTACAATCCGGGGACTGGACGGTTTTTGACGCCTGATCCGATCAAGCTGGCGGGTGGGTTGAATAATTACCGGTATGTGCCTAACCCTACGGGGTGGGTGGATCCGTTGGGGTTGAGTGATAGCTGTCCAGGATCAGGAACCGCTCTTCCCAATAACACTGCGAATGCGACGAAGCCTGATCGCATACCCATGACTCAAGATAAATACGATGAGATTATCAATCTTGAGAAAGGAAACAGGCCTGGTAATGTCCGTGAATATTTACCTGATGAATATGTAAATTTACATGAGGAAGCTTTTAGAACACAGGGTAGTTCTTTCGTTGTTATTGATGACTGGATCGAACTTTCTAGTTACCCAACCTTCCCACCAAGAAAATTTGTTGGTTTGCCATCAGAAATGGACGCTGTAATTGCCAAATACAAGGCAAGCGGGGGGAATTGGCAGGTATTAAATAGAGAGCTAAATCTTGGATCTGGGGATCTTTCAGATAAAAGAATCTATCTCGTAAAAATCAAGCCTGGCGACCCTAGATTCAAATATGAGCTACCACATGGAAATGAGGCAGGCGCTTATCCTAAAGAATGGGTACCAGGAGGCGAGACCAAAAGTGGAACTAAAGAAGCGGCCTTGGTAGGGTCGGAAGAAATTAATCACGGAAAAGATGTAAACAAGCTCCTAAACCAATTCGATGAATGGGAACAACTTCAATGATTAGCAACTTTGAAAAAGCTTTAAGGAGAAATGAGTTTCCAGCATACTTCAGAGGGAGCGGTATTTATTTTACAAGAGACCCTGACTGGGGGACACAACTTCATGCTATCAACTGGTCCGGCCTATGTAGCTTTTTAAAGTTACAAAAAAATCCAACCGCCCTGCTAAAAGACGCGTTTGAAAAATACGTGCTAAGCATTGAAGAAACGCGAGAAGAAGCAAGCGACCTATTGGAAAACATCATCTGTTACTACCATATGAGGAAGAAAATTCCAGAACTATCTGAGAATGGGTTCGATTTGATCCGTGATTTAGGAACTGACGGAAAAAAAATTGTTTCAAGTGTAATGAGACTGCTAAAAGAAGAGATTGGCAGATCTAACAGCGCTCAGGATGTTGAAAACTATAACTTAAATATAAGTAAGCTGATCAGAGATGGCGGCCCAGAAAATATAGAAAACTTATAACTGTAGGTAATATCATGTTGTAAAAAAGGGGGAAGTTGGCGGCTTTGATACGGGTTAGCAGACTGGTGACCATCCCAAAACCGGCGCACTCGAAAGTGCCCCGCACAAAGCCGCCATAAACGAAGCTTGCGCTGGGATTGGTCAAACAGGCTGCTAAACCCGACCGCTGATGTTCAGCGACGGATGCAGCCTAGAGCCCGGAATACCCCTGCGCAAGGGCTCAGGATTCTCTCGGAAACTTCATGCAGAGGAAAGGGAAAAGGGTGTCGGACCAAGTGATTGGAGGCAGGGTTTTCGTTAGCGAACGTAAACAATTACCAATGGGACGCTGCCAACCGCCTGGCACAGGTGACCTTGCCCGGCGGTGCCACCCGCGCCTTCACTTACAACCCGTATGGCCGCGTCACCGCCGAGCGCGATGAGCTGGGTCGCATCACCCGTTACGAATACGCCGACAACCTGCACCTGGTCAGCCGCCGCATCAATCCCGACGGCAGCCAGTTGCGCTACCGCTACGACAACTCGCGCCTGCTGCTGACCGAAATCGAGAACGAACGTGGCGAGCGTTACCACCTCGATTACTACACCAACGGCCTGATCCAGCAGGAAACCGGTTTCGACGGTCGCCGCACCGCGTATGAATACGACCTCAACGGCCAGTTGCTGAAGAAAACCGAATTCGGCGATGACGACAGCGAGCTGGTCACCGAGTACCAGCGCGATGCTGCTGGCCGCCTGTTGGTCAAGACCCTGCCCGACGGCGAACAGATTCACTACAGCTACGACGCCCTTGGCCGCCTGGTCAACGTCGACGACGGCCACTGGCCGCTGGCCTACGAATACGACCTGCAAGACCGCCTCATCACCGAACACCAGGGCTGGGGCACGCTGCGCTACGAGTACGACAGCGTCGGCCAGCTCAAACACTGTCGCCTGCCGGATGGCAGCAAGCTGGACTACCACCATCATCGCGGCGGGCAACTGAGCAGCATCGACCTCAACGGTTCGCGCCTGACGGCTCACCAGTTCAGTGGCGGACGGGAGCGGCAGCGCCAGCAGGGTCTGTTGCTCAGCCAGTATCAGTACGACGAACAAGGTCGCCTGCAGGCTCACAGCGTCAGCCAGCAAGATCGCAGCCTGTTCCATCGCCGCTACGCTTACGATGCCAACGGCAACCTGGCGGGGATCGATGACAGCCGCAAGGGCAATCGCAGCTTTCACTACGACCCGCTGGACCGCCTGATCAACGTCCGTGGTGCCACGCCGGAAAGCTTCGCCCACGACCCGGCCGGTAACCTGCTGGGCCAGGGCGATTTGCCAACTGCCAACCTGGCCAACGTCAAGGGCAACCGCCTGCTGATGCAGGGCGACCGTCATTACGACTACGACGCCTACGGCAACCAGATCCGCGAACGTCGCGGCACCGGACAGAAACTCGTCACCGAATACCGCTACGACGCCCAACATCGCCTGATCGGCGTCAGCCTGCCGGGCGGCAGTACCGCCACTTACAAATACGACGCCTTTGGCCGCCGCATCGCCAAGACCGTCGACGGCCACACCACCGAATTTCTCTGGCAAGGCGAACGCCTCGTCGCCGAAAGTGCCGAGAACCGCTACCGCAGCTACCTCTACGAACCCGGCAGCTTCCGCCCGCTGGCCATGCTCGACGGCGAAGGCCCACGCAAAGCGACACCGTTCTACTACCAACTCGACCACCTCGGCACGCCACAGGAGCTCACCGACTACAGCGGCGAGATCATGTGGTCCGCCAAATACCGCGCCTACGGCAACCTCGCCGCGCTGGACGTCGCCGAAATCGACAACCCGCTGCGGTTTCAAGGTCAGTATTTCGATGCGGAAACGGGCTTACATTACAACCGGCATCGCTACTACAATCCGGGGACTGGACGGTTTTTGACGCCTGACCCGATCAAGCTGGCGGGTGGGTTGAATAACTATCGGTATGTGCCTAACCCTACGGGGTGGGTGGATCCGTTGGGGTTGAGTGATAGCTGTCCGGGATCAGGAACCGCTCTTCCCAATAACACTGCGAATGCGACGAAGCCTGATCGTATACCCATGACTCAGGAAAAGTACGATGAGGTAATCAACCTTGAAAGAGGAAATAGGCCTCCTGATACTCGCGAATATCTGCCAGAACAATATGTAACCATGCACGAAGAAGCCTTCCGGCAGCAAGGAGGCTCGTTTGTTGTTATCGATGACTGGATTGAGCGCTCAACGTATCCAACGTTCCCCCCTAGAAAATTCGTAGGCTTGCCATCCGAAATGGATGCCGTAGTCGCCAAATACAAAGCAAGCGGCAATAACTGGGAGGTACTTAATAGAGAGTTAAACCTTGGCACAGAAGATCTTTCCAAGGTCAAAATCTATCTCGTAAAAATCAAACCTGATGACCCTAGGTTTAAATATGAAATTCCAAATGGAAATGAAGCCGGTGCTTATCCAAAAGAGTGGGTTCCCGGAGGTGAAACAAAAAGTGGCACAAAGGAAGCGGCACTAATTGGATCAGAAAAGATCGATCACGGCTCGGACATGAAAAAACTATTGAGTCAGTTTGATGACTGGGAGCAACTTCAATGAAAAGCAACTTTGAAACAGCCTTAAACAGAGATGAGTTCCCAGACTACTTTAAAGGGAATGGCATATACTTTACGAGAGATCCCGACTGGGGTACTCAGCTACACATTAGAAACTGGCAAGGGCTTTGTGGTTTTCTCAAAACACATAAAACCCCAGATTCAGTATTAAAAGAGGCATTCGAGAAATATTTAAACACTGTGAATACCGACCTAAAGGATGCAGATGACCTCTTTGAAAACATCGGTTGCTATTACTACATGCGTAAAAAACATCCCGTCTTATCCATAGATGGATTTGATCTGATTCTTGACCTATCTAGCGAACAAAAGAAAAAAATATCGGGCATCATGACTTTCCTACGCCAAGAATTGACAAAATCCAATAAAGCGGAGGATATCGAGCATTATAATCGCCGTATGAAAAAGCTCATCAATGATGGCGGCCCTCAAGATATAGAGAATCTCTAAAGGGCGATGCATCTACTTGCCTTTGCCAACTGAGTAACTCTCTGTATCGATAGCATAGAGCAATGGCTGGATTCGACTGATCCCTTATACGACCCAGCCACACAAGTACCGTACTTCGTAGACTGTTATTCCTTTTGAGTTAGTGAGCGCAGGGAGAAATTGGTAGCAGCTCACTACGAATACACCGACAACCTACATCTGCTCAGCCGACGTATCAATCTGGACAGCACCCAGTTGCGTTACCTCTACGACAACTCGCGTCTGCTGCTGACCGACATCGAGAACGGACGTGATGAGCACTACAAACTCGATTACTACGCCAACAGCCTGATCCAGCCGGCAAACGGCTTCGACCCACGTCGCACCGCTTATGGATGTGACCTCAACGGTCAATTGCTGAAGTAAAGTCGAATTCGAGATTTTTCTGAACAATATGTGCGAGCAAGGCTGCCCTCACTCGCACCTTCACACTGGTACTGGTCACTCGTATATCAACGCACCTCCACGCGCGCCAAAGACCGTTCCAGTTCCGTCTTGGCCATGCCAATCAAATGCACCACCGAAAACGCCAAATCACGTTTGGGGCCATTGAGGCTGTCGCCGGTTTCGTATGCAGTGGCAGCAGCGCAACGCAGCAGATCACTGACATGCAACAAGGATTCTTCAAGCGTTATTTGCGGTGGATCGGGGATTACTTTAACCATTGGGACAATCTCCATCAGACCACCCAGGCCCGCTGCTAAACGTCCAAGGGTGGCGGCTTTGATACGGGTTAGCAGACCGGTGACCATCCCAAAACCGGCGCACTCGAAAGTGCCCCGCACAAAGCCGCCATAAACGAAGCTTGCGCTGGGATTGATCAAACAGGCTGCTAAACCCGACCGCTGATGTTCAGCGACGGATGCAGCCTAGAGCCCGGAATACCCCTGCGCAAGGGCTCAGGATTCTCTCGGAAACTTCATGCAGAAGAAAGGGAAAAGGGTATCGGACCAAGTGATTGGAGGCAGGGTTTTCGTTAGCGAACGTAAACAATTACCAATGGGACGCTGCCAACCGCCTGGCACAGGTGACCTTGCCGGGCGGTGCCACCCGCGCCTTCGCTTACAACCCGTATGGCCGCGTCACCGCCGAGCGCGATGAACTGGGTCGCATCACCCGTTACGAATACGCCGACAACCTGCACCTGGTCAGCCGCCGCATCAATCCCGACGGCAGCCAGTTGCGCTACCGCTACGACAACTCGCGCCTGCTGCTGACCGAAATCGAGAACGAGCGTGGCGAGCGTTACCACCTCAATTACTACTCGAATGGCCTGATCCAGCAGGAAACCGGTTTCGACGGTCGCCGCACCGCGTATGAATACGACCTCAACGGCCAGTTACTGAAGAAAACCGAATTCGGTGACGACGAAAGCGAGTTAGTGACCGAGTACCAGCGCGACGCGGCCGGCCGCCTGCTGGTCAAGACCCTGCCCGACGGCGAAGAGATTCACTACAGCTACGACGCCCTTGGCCGCCTGGTCAATGTCGACGACGGCAACTGGCCGCTGGCCTACGAATACGACCTGCAAGACCGCCTCATCACCGAACACCAAGGCTGGGGCAAGCTGCGCTACGAGTACGACAGCGTCGGCCAGCTCAAACACTGTCGCCTGCCGGACGGCAGCAAGCTGGACTACCACCACCATTGCGGCGGGCAACTGAGCAGCATCGACCTCAACGGTTCGCGCCTGACCGCCCAGCAGTTCA